>JBKOYL010000070.1:0-18760 GCA_046725395.1 Actinomycetota bacterium
AGCACGCCCGCCCCGATCAGGACCCAGACGATTGCGTCTGGCCCGCCGTTATTGCCACCGCCGTCGCTTCCGCCCGTGGCGGAGTACGACGCCGGCGTGTCGGTCCCGTCCGCGTTCGCGATGGCCTTGAGCTGCGAGCCATACGCGGCGTCCGGGTTCGCACCCGGCTTCGACGGGGCGACGTAGGGGAACTCGCTCAGGAACTGGACGTCGTTCTGGTTGACGCCGTCCCCGAGCGGGACCATGTTGTCCTTCAGGGCACCCGCGACCACCTGCAGGTCGATATCGACCACGTCATCCGTGAGCCGCCGACCGTTCGGATAACCCGCGTTGTCCCCGCCGAGCACGCCGAGCCGATTCGGCGAGTCGGTCGGGGATGTCCCCAGGTTGATCTTGAGCGTGTCGGTCGCGTTCTTCCCGGCTTCGCCCGGGAAGGCGTTGAGTCCGGGAACGCCCTGCAGGACCGCCTGGACGATGTCAGTGCGGTTCTTTTCCGGGGCATTGACCTGCCCCGGGAAGAGGGCGTTGAGCGCCGCGGCCAGCTCCGGCTCCAGCACGTACTTGCCGTAGTTGGCCGCATCGTCCTCGGGCTGCGTCCGGTTGAACCGGTCCTTCTGGCCCAGCGGGATGATCACCTCGTTGACCAGCGGGTTGCCGAGCCGCGAGATCTGGGTGAACGGGCCCGTGCCGCTGCCCGTCACCGAGATCGACTGCCGCTCAGTGGATGCCCAGACGCCGACTACGGCGTTATCGGCCTTGTCGCTGGCGACCCGCTTTCCGTCACGGGTCACGTCGGACTCCGGGACCTGGAGCACGATCGACTGGACCGCATAGCCGGCGAGATCGTCGACGCCGCCGCCCTGGTTGCCCAGGCCGGCCCCGGTCAGGTTGACCGTGTCGAAGATCCGACCCAGCGCCGCGAAGAACGGGTCCTCGCGCTGGCCGGCGAACACCTTGCCGCCGCCGGGCAGGTTCTTGACTGCGCCTGCCTGGACCGCCTCGTAGTCCGGGATGGTCTTCGGCCCCACGTTGCTCGGGGGCGTCGGAACATCCCGGGCGATGACCTGGGAGCGGCCATCGGCGATCCGGGTCACCGAATAGCTCTGAACGACGTTCAGGTTCTTGCTGTCGACGGAGTCGACCGGCATCCCGTTCGTGTACAGGAACGAGTTCGGGTTCCGAACCTGCGTGTCGAAATCGAACAGGTAACGGACGTCGGCGGTACCGTCACCCGTGTTGTCGATGTTCAGGTAGTAGTGGGCGTTGTCGTCGAACTTGTAGAAGTTCGGCCCGCCGGCCGGATCCTCGAACGGCACCCAGTTGCCGACGATCGTCAGAGAGCCGGGGGCGTCCTGCGCCGTGAAGGCGTAGGTGTCCGTGTCGTCTCCCGTCGGATCGATCGAGGTCAGGGGCGCCTCTCGGTGCGAGGAGCCAAAGCTCAGCGGCACCGCGATCGCCAGCGCAGCAAGCGCGGCGAACAGTGCGAGCTTCCTCATTTCGTCCTCCTTGCGGCGGTTGACTAGCGAGCGTCAACCGCGAGCCGCCGCCGATCCGGCCCTCGGTTAGTGGAGGGCTCTACGCCGGACCCGGGGAGGCGGATCAGAAAATCCCTGCAAACGAGGGACTGATGAGGATGGGTCGCAGATGCGACCCGTTTGCAGCTAGGGGACTACTTGCTGTCTTCGGAACCCGACTCGGGCTCGCCGCCGTCGCCCGAGTCCTCCTCGCCGCCGTCCTTTTTGGCGCCGACGCCGACCTTCTCCGGCTCCTTCTTCGGCGGGCGCTTGCGCGGCTTCACGATCTTGAGCTTCAGCGGGTTGTCCTCCTCGTCGCCCTTGGCGTCGCGCTCGACCTGGACCGTGGACCCGGGGGTCATCTCGCCAGCCTTCAGGACCTCGTCGGCGAGCGGGTCCTCGACGTAGCGCTGGATCGCCCGGCGCAGCGGGCGGGCGCCCATCGTCGGGTCCCAGCCCTTGTCGACGAGCAGCTCCTTAGCCTCCGTGGAGAGGTCGAGCTGGAGCTCGTGCTCCGCGACCTGCGCCCGGACGCGCTCCACCATCAGGTCGACGATCTCCATGATCTCGTCCTTCGTCAGCTTATGGAAGACGATCACCTCGTCGATCCGGTTGAGGAACTCGGGCCGGAAGACCTTCTTGAGCTCGCCCATGATCCGCGACTTCATGTCCTCGTAGGTGACACCGGTCTCGTCGGTGACCGAGAAGCCGAGCGGGGTGTTGCGGGCGATGTCCTGCGCCCCGATGTTCGAGGTCATGATCACGATCGAGTTGCGGAAGTCGACCGTCCGCCCCTGGGCGTCGGTCAGCCTGCCGTCCTCGAGGATCTGCAGGAGGATGTTGAAGACGTCGGGGTGGGCCTTCTCGATCTCGTCGAGCAGCAGCACCGAGTACGGCTTGCGCCGCACGGCCTCGGTGAGCTGGCCGCCCTCGTCGTAGCCGATGTAGCCCGGGGGCGAGCCGACCAGGCGCGAGACGGCGTGCTTCTCCATGTACTCGGACATGTCGATGCGCACCATCGCGTCCTCGTCGCCGAACAGGAACTCGGCGAGCGTCCGCGCCAGCTCGGTCTTGCCGACGCCAGAGGGCCCGAGGAAGATGAACGAGCCGGCCGGTCGCTTCGGGTCCTTGATCCCGGCGCGCGAGCGGCGGATCGCCTTGGAGACCGCGGTGATCGCCATGTCCTGGCCGATCACGCGCTTGTGCAGCTCGTCCTCCATCCGGACGAGCTTCTTCGACTCGGCCTCAGTCAGCTTGAAAACGGGGATACCGGTCCACATCGCGACGATGTCGGCGATCTCCTCCTCGCCGACCTCCGGCCGCTCACCGGCCTCGCCCGAGGTCCACTCGTGCTCGAGCTCCTTCTTCTTGTTGGTGAGGCGGCGCTCCTGATCGCGCAGGTTGGCGGCCTTCTCGAACTCCTGGGCGTCGATCGCGGCCTCCTTCTCGCGCCGCGTGGTCTCGATCTCCTCCTCGAGGTCGCGGTAGACGGGCGGCTGCGTCATCGACTTGATGCGCATGCGGGAGGCCGCCTCGTCGACCAGATCGATGGCCTTGTCCGGCAGGAAGCGGTCGGAGATGTAGCGGTCGGCGAGCTCGGCGGCGGCGGCGAGCGCGTCGTCGGTGATCTTCACGCGGTGGTGCTGCTCGTAGCGCTCGCGGAGGCCCTCGAGGATCTTCACGGTCTCCTCGGTGGTGGGCTGGTCGACCTTGATCTGCTGGAAGCGGCGCTCCAGCGCCGAGTCCCGCTCCAGGTACTTGCGGTACTCGTCCAGCGTGGTGGCGCCGATCGTCTGCAGCTCGCCGCGGGCGAGCGCCGGCTTCAGGATCGAGGCCGCGTCGATCGCTCCCTCGGCGGCGCCTGCGCCGACCAGGTTGTGGAGCTCGTCGATGAACAGGATGATGTCGCCGCGCTGGGTGATCTCCTTCATCACCTTCTTGAGGCGCTCCTCGAACTCGCCGCGGTACTTGGAGCCGGCCACCAGCGCGGCCAAATCGAGCGTGTAGATCTGCTTGTTCTTGAGCAGCTCGGGGACCTCGCCGTTCGTGATCCGGGCGGCCAGGCCCTCGACGACCGCGGTCTTGCCGACGCCCGGCTCGCCGAGCAGCACCGGGTTGTTCTTGGTGCGGCGGGAGAGGATCTGCATGATCCGCTCGATCTCGACCTCGCGGCCGATCACCGGGTCGAGCTTGCCCTCCGCGGAGAGCTTGGTCAGGTTGCGGCCGAACTGGTCGAGGAGCTTCGACGACTTCTTGCCCTCGCCGCTGGCCGCGCCCGCGCCCTGGCGGCGCCCGCCGGGCCCGGACAGCATCCGGATGACCTCGTTGCGGATCTTCTCGGAGTCGGCGTCGAAATCGAGCAGGATCCGGGCCGCGACGCCCTCGTTCTCGCGGACCAGGCCGAGCAGGATGTGCTCGGTGCCGATGTAGTTGTGGCCCAGCGAGAGAGCCTCGCGGAGCGCCAGCTCCAGCACCTTCTTGGCACGCGGCGTGAATGGGATCTGGCCGGCGGTGACCTCCTCGCCGGAGCCGACGATCCGCACGACCTGCGAGCGGACTCGCTCGACGGTGATGTCGAGCGACTCGAGCACGCGAGCGGCCAGACCCTCCTCCTCGCGGAGCAGCCCCAGCAGGATGTGCTCGGTGCCGATGTAGTTGTGCTTGAGAGTCCGCGCCTCCTCCTGGGCGAGGACGACTACCTGGCGAGCTCTCTCTGTGAATCTCTCGAACATTCAGTCAGTCGCTCTCTTGGTCTATCAATCGCTCCGGTTACGTCGGGTTGGTCGAGGGGTTGGCGTTGGCTTGAGTCGAGTTCAGGGGACGCAGACGCCCCGGGGGCCCAATCCGTATCGGCTCCTGGCTGCCGATCTGTGATCTGACCTCCGGTTCTGTCGGGGACGGCGAAGCCAGAGTATAGCCAGGGGGGTTACCCGGCCAGGCACCATCCACGCCTGGCATCGGAACTCCCTGCAAGGTGCGGGATCATCGAAGGCGCCGAAAGCCGAACTCCGACACCACGGTGATCCCGTCCAGCTGCGAAGGCGTCGTACGGAATTCCGCGGCCGGCCGCCGCCCCGAGCTCCTCGAACCTGCGCTTGAGCAGGCATTTTCGGTGGATTGCGCTGGCCATCCAAGCTGCGACCACCTCCGCCGGCGTGCTGGCCGCCGCGGTCGTCCAGTGCACGTTCACACCCACGTTCCAGACGTAGTGCGGACGTATGTAGCCCATCTCACGGAGGCGGCCGATCACCGTCGACCCCGTGGCGCGCCCGCCGAAGTCGCCGTGATGGGAGAAGAAGTGCCCCTGAAGCAGCGAGTTCGCATAGCGATCACGCCGCGCGTCCGACGAGTGCGATCGGTACCGTGCCGCGCGTGGGAGCACTTCACGGCCTCGTCGGCCGCGTTCGCGCAAACCCCTGGATGGCCCTGGCCGTCGCCGGCGGCGTGGTGTTGGTGGCCGCCTGGCTCGCCTGGGCAATCCACGTCGCCTCCGACCGGGGCGTGAACGAGGGGCTTGGAGTGTTGATCGCCTGGCCCGCGATCCTTGCGGCCCTGGCGCTCGTCTCGCTTCCCTTCATCGGTGGCTACCTGCTGGTCAAGCGCCTCTCGACCTTCGCCGGCGGCGACGGAGCCGACCCCTCAGCCAAGATCGAGCCAGCCGGCGATCGGCCGGACGAATCGCCCGGGGATCAGGCCTCCGAGGGAGAAGAGGAATCCGAGGGCGAGGATTCCGAGGGCGAGGATTCCGACGAGGGCGAGGGGCCCGAGTCCGAGGCGGAGGCCGCAGCGAACTAGTCCCGCGACGCTCGAGCAGCGGCTGATCAAGGCGATCTGCGCCAGCTGCCGCTAGCTTCGCATCGCGGGGAAGAGCAAGACCTCCCGAAGCGAGCTCGCCCCGGTCAGGATCATCACCAGGCGATCGATGCCGAGGCCCGCACCCCCCGTCGGGGGCATCCCCTGCTCGAGGGACTCCACGAAGGTCTCGTCGTAGGGCTGGGTCTCCTCGTCGCCCCGCGCGGTCTCCTCGGCCTGCGCCTCGAAGCGGCGGCGCTGCTCGTCGGGGTCGTTCAGCTCGGTGAACGAGTTGGAGATCTCGATGCCGCCGACGAAGGCCTCCCAGCGCTCGACGAGGCCCTCCTCGCTGCGGTGACGCTTGGCGAACGGCGAGAGCTCGACCGGGTAGTCGATGACGAAGGTCGGGTGGATCAGGGTCGGCTCGACCTCCTTCGAGAGCAGGCCGTCGACGAGCTTCCCCCAGCCCTCCTCGGGGTCCGGCTCGCTGTCCATCGCCTTCGCGAGCTCCTCACGGGAGGGATGCTCGAGGAGGTCGATGCCCGTCTTCTCCCTGATCACCTCGCGCAGCGTCACCCGCCGCCACGGAGATGAGAGGTCGATCTTCTCTCCGTCGCGTTCGATGGTGGTCGTGCCCAGAACCTCCTGCGCGACGCTCCCCACCAGGCCCTCCAACTCGTTCGCGGTGTCGCTGTAGTCGGCATACGCCTCGTACCACTCGAGCATCGTGAACTCCGGGTTGTGCTTGTGGGAGATGCCCTCGTTCCGGAAGTCCTTGCCGAGCTCGTAGACCTTCTCGATCCCGCCCACGACGAGCCGCTTCAGGTAGAGCTCGGTGGCGATCCGCAGGTAGAGATCGCGGTCGAGGGCGTTGTGATGCGTGGTGAAGGGCCGCGCCAGCGCCCCGCCGTAGAGCGGCTGGAGCACGGGCGTCTCCACCTCGACGAAGCCCCGGGCGTCGAACCACCTACGGACCTCGGCGATCGTCCGGGCGCGCTTCAGGAAGAGGTCGCGCGTCTCCTCGTTCGCCATCAGGTCGAGCTCGCGGCGCCGGTAGCGCGTCTCCACGTCCTCCAGGCCGTGGAACTTCTCCGGCGGCGGCCGCAGGCTCTTCGACAGAATCTCCCACCCGTCCGCCCTGATCGAGAGCTCGCCGCGCCGCGTGGTGAAGGCGGTGCCCTCGATCCCGACGATGTCGCCGATGTCGAGCGAGAGCAGGCCGTCGTAGGCGTCCCCGAGCTCGTCGACGCGGGCCTGTATCTGGATGCGGCCGGTCCCGTCCCGTAGGTCGAGGAAGGATGTCTTGCCGTGACCGCGCCGCGCCGTCAGCCGGCCGGCGACTCGATAGCGGTGGTCGGTCTCCTCACCGGGCTCGAGGCCCTCGTGCGCTTCGCGGACCGCGGCCATCTCCGTCCGATCCGCGAAGCCATGGGGGTAGGGCTCGATTCCCTCCTCGCGCAGGCGCTCGAGCTTCGCCCGCCTCTCGGCGAGCAGGTCGGATCGCTCGCGCTCCGGCTCCTCGTTCACGCGCGGGAGCCTATTGCGAGCCTAAGTCGTTTCGATCTTCGTGATCTTGAGCTTCTTCTTGGGGCCGCGGGGCGTCTCCACCGTCACGACGTCGTTCTTCTTGCTGCCGAGCAGCGCCTTGCCGATCGGCGACTCATTCGAGAGCTTTTGCTCGGCGGGATCCGCTTCGGCCGAGCCGACGATCTGGAACTTCTGGGACTTGCCCGACTTCTGGTCCTTGACGTGGACGACGGCGCCGACCCCGACGGTCTCGGTGTCGAGGTGCCTGTTGTCGATGACGGCGGCCCTGCGCAGCCGGTCCTGAAGCGAAGCGATCCGCTGCTCGAGCATGGCCTGCTCGTTCTTGGCGTCGTCGTACTCGGAGTTCTCCGCGATGTCCCCGAACTCACGCGCCGCCTTGATGCGGTCCGCGACCTCGCGACGCTTGTCGTTCTCCAGATACTCGAGCTCGTCCTTGAGCTTCTCGAGGCCCTCGGGGGTGATCAGTGTCTCGCGTGCCAACTCTCCTCGTTTCCTTCTCTCTAGTGGGTTTTGCTCTCCTCAAAAGCCCTGCTCTACAGCGAAAAATGAGCCCGCACCGACGTGATCGCGATCACGAGGGTCCGGGCGGAGCGCGCCAGTATAGCGCCGGGCTCACGGGTGGTCGAGGGGGCGACTCAGGCGGCGAGCGCGCGTCCCAACACCTCCGCAACGCGCCCGGGATCCTCGATCTGTGGGTAGTGGCCCAGGTCCTCGAAGCGGGTTACGGGAGCCTCCGGCCGCAACTCGATCACAGCGTTCAGGACCCGCTCCGTCGCGACCGGATCGAGCATCCCCCAGGCGATCTGCAGCGCGCCCGGCCAGTCCCGCAGCGCGCCGTGCCAGCGCTCAGCGTGCCGAGAGCGCTCCTCCATGTAGCGGATCGTCTTGTGGTTGAGGGTCCGCCCGCCGCCGGCGCAGATCAAGGCCCACTGGTCCTCCGCCTCCTCGTCGGTGAGCGGATGGTCCGGCGAGAAGATCTGCCCGAACTGGTGGCGGAAGAAGCGCTCGCTCGAGAGGCGGGAGAAGACCGGCCCGACCGGACTGCGCAGCAGCCGCTGGCCGAGCGTCGGGCTGGCCGCGCCCTGCACCATCGAGCCGTTCAGCAGGAGAACGCCGGCGATCGGCATCTCGGGCTCGCCCTCGATCACTCGCGCCAGCAGCTCCGTCGCCACCGATGTCCCCATGTCGTGGGCGACGAGGAAGACCGGCTCGGTCACGCCTTCGCGCCTCACCAGGTCCTCGACCAGATCGGCCTGCCAGTGGAGCGTGTAGGTGTGGTCGCGCGGCTTCTCCGAGAGGCCAAAGCCGAGGAAGTCCGCGGTGAGGACGGCATGCTCCGTCTCCAGGTCGAGCAAGGCCCGCCAGTCGTACGAGCTCGACGGGAACCCGTGCAGCAAGAGCAGGAGCGGCTGGTGGCCGCCGCGCCTGAAGACGTGGATGCGGCGGCCGCGAAACTCCACGTCCTCGCCCCGTTCGCCCCACGCCACCACGCGAGGCGTCAGCCGTCCCACGACTCAGGCGACGGCGACCGCGGCCTCGGCCAGCCTCTCGACCAGGCCGCGGGCCTCGTCGAGGTCGTCGCTCTGCTGGAAGGCGGCGCTGGCCTCCTTGTCGGCCGCCAGTCGCTCCAGGTACCAGGGGTAGAACTTGCGCAGATAGCGGGCGGCTCGCTCCGTCCCGAGGTGCTCCTCGGCTCGATCCATCACCCAGAGCAGCTCGGCGACCACCTCGTCGCGCTCGGGGTCCGCGCTGCGCCGGCCGGTGAGCTGCTCGAAGATCCACGGATTGCCGAGCGACCCGCGCGCGATCATGACGGCGTCGGCGCCAGAGGACTGGTAGGCGTGTCGCGCGGCCGCGGCGGACGCGAGCCCGCCCGAGATGATCATCGGGACATCCAATCGACCGGCGAGCTCGCGCGCCAGCGCGTAGTCGGGCTCTCCCTTGTGGTGCGTCGCCGCCGAGCGCGGGTGGAAGCCGACCGCGGCGACGCCCGCCTCGTCGACCAGCCGCAGCGCGAGGTCGTATCCCTCGCGACTGCCGGGGGCGAGTCCCGAGCGGAGCTTGACCGTTACCGGCAGACCCCCTCCCTGCCGGGCCGCCGCAGCGATCCGCACCGCGAGGTCCGGGTCCGAGAGCAGCGCCGCGCCCGCCCCGGTCTTGCAGATCTTGCGGACCGGGCAGCCCATGTTGATGTCGATCAGGTCCGCCCCGGCCTCTGCGACGATCTCGGCCGCCGAGCGCATCACCTCGGGTTCCTGGCCGAAGAGCTGGACCGAGACCGGATGCTCGTCCGGATGCAGCCGGAGCAGCTCCTGGAGCGTGCGCTCGTTGCGGTAATGCAGGCCGAAGCTGGAGACCATCTCGGAGGTGGCCAGGCCGGCTCCATGGCGGCGGGCCTGCAGACGCACGAACCAATTTCCGATGCCCGCCAGCGGCGCCAGCACCACGCGGTTGGCGATTTCGACGTCGCCGATCCGGAAGGGGGACGTCAGCGGAGGCTGGACGCTGGTAAGCGACTGCACGCTGGTAAGAGTAGGGACGGCTTCGCCATGAACGGCGGCCACAAAACCGCCGCCGAATCAGGTGTTGCGCTCGTAAATCAGCTGAAGCCCGCGCAGCGTGAGCAGCTCGTCGATCTCGTCGATGGTCTCGCAGTGCGGAGCGATCGTGTGGGCGAGGCCGCCGGTGGCGATGAAGGTCACCTTCTCCCGCAGTGCCTCGGCCAGCCGCCGGTCGATCCCGTCGACCAGGCCGGCGAAGCCGTATGCGAACCCGGCCTGGATCGCCGACTGCGTGTGCTTGCCGATCGGCCCCTCCGGCGCCGAGAGGTCGATCCGCGGCAGCTTCGCCGTGCGCGCGGTGAGCGCCTCCATCGAGATCTCGACGCCCGGCCCGATCACCCCGCCGAGGTACTCGCCCGCGCCTGAGACGACGTCGAAGTTGGTCGACGTCCCGAAGTCGACCGCGACGCAGGCGCCCTTCACCCTGGCATGGGCGGCGACCGCGTTGACCAGCCGGTCCGCGCCGAGCTCGTGTGGGTTGTCGACCAGGATCGGCATGCCGGTCTTGAGGCTCGGCCCGACCAGGAGGCAGGACTTGCCCATGCGCCGCTCGCAGAGGGCCTCGTACTCCGGGCCCAGCTGCGGCACGACCGTCGAGACGATCGCTCCGTCGAACGAGTCGAAGCCGAGGCCGTCGAGGGACAGCAGGCGGTCGACGATGGCGGCCAGCTCATCCGCCGTAGCACTCGGCACCGTCGCCAGGCGCCAGTCGCGCGCCAGCTCGGGCCCATCGAAGGCGCCCAGGTGGGTCTGGGTGTTCCCCACGTCCACCGCCAGCAGCATGGGCGGGATTATCCAGGCAGCAATAGGATGGGCCGCAATGGGGGAGGCAAAGCTGTACGTGATCCCCGGCTCGCACCCGTCGCGGACGGCGATGCTGATGCTGGAGCGCAAGGGGATCCCGTACAAGCGCGTCGACCTGATCCCGGTGCTCTCGAAGGGCGTGCTGCGCGCGCACCGGTTCCCGGGCGTGACCGTCCCGGCGCTGAAGCTCGACGGCACCCGGGTGCAGGGCTCGAGGGAGATCGCCCGGGAGCTCGACCGGGTCCAGCCCGAGCCGGCGCTCTTTCCCGCCGACCCCGAGAAGCGCGCCAAGGTCGAGGAGGCCGAGGCCTGGGGCGACGAGTTCCAGCAGAAACCACGCAGGCTGAGCTGGTGGACGTTCAAGCGCGACCGCGCCCCAATGAGGAGCTACTCCGAGGAAGCGCGCCTGGGGATCCCGGTCGGCCTGGCCGTCAAGATGGGTGGTCCGCTCGTCGCCCTTTCGGCTCGCTTCAACGCGGCTACCGACGAGAACGTAAGCGCGGATCTCGCCTCCCTGCGGGCCGATCTCGATCGGATCGACGCCTGGATTGCGGACGGGGTGATCGGGGGCCCCGAGCCGAACGCCGCGGACTTTCAGCTGGCGCCCAGCGTGCGACTGCTGATCAGCTTTGACGACCTGAGACCGTACGTCGAGGCGAGGCCCTGCGGTGAGCTGGCGAGGAGGGTCGTCCCGGACTTTCCCGGGAGGACGCCGCCGGTGTTCCCGGCCGAGTGGCTCACTGATCTGCGCGGCTGACCCGTCTAATCCAGGGGCCCCACCCGCTCGACGCGCTGATCGGCTCCCAGGCCCGCCAGCGACGCGCGCAACTCCGTGCCGTCGGGAAGGCGCAGGTCGGGATCGAGCTCGAGCAGCGGCGCCAGCACGAAGCGCCTGGAGGTCAGCTCCGGATGCGGCAGGGTGAGCCTCTCGGTGCTGATCTCGAGCTCGCCGAGCAGCAGCAAGTCGATGTCAATGGGCCGCGGGCCGTGCCTGGGGCCGCCGAAGGCCCGCCCGTGCTCCGCCTCGATCGCCTTGCAGAGGTCGAGCAGCTCCTCGGGGTCAAGGGACGTCCTGATCCGAATCGCGGCGTTCAGGAAATCGGGCTGATCGAGGATCTCCCCCACCGGCTCGGTCTGGTACAGCGAGGAGACCGCCTCGACGGTGACGCCGTGTCCGCGCAGGTCCTCGATCGCGTCGCGCAGGTGCGATTCCCGATCGCCGACGTTCGAGCCGAGGCCGAGATAGCCCAACATCAAACGGATCGCGCGGCCGCGCGACCTCTCATCATCCCGCTCAGACGCCCTCCTCGTCGTCGGGCTCGCGGTCCAGAGAGCGCTCGAGCGTCACCTCGACGCCGGCCTCCTGGACCGGGTACGGCACCGGGGGCTCGGGCTTCGCCGCCCGCACCTGGACCGATTCGCAGTCGAAGCGATCCATCAGCCGCTCGGCTACGACTTGGCAGAGCCGCTCGAGCGTCCGGTAGCTCTTCTCGGTCGCCGCCAAAGCGACGATGTCACAGACCTGCGAGTAGTCGACGGTGTCCTCGATGCGGTCGGTGAGAACCGCGTCGCAGTGCGGCACGTCGAAGGTCAGATCGAAGTCGAGGCGCTGGCCGACCTCCTGCTCGGCATCGGTGACGCCATGGTGCGTGTAGAGGGAGAGGCCGCGGATCTCGACCTCCACGGAGGACTGCGCTGAAGCGTCGCCCGCCTCCATGCCGCCAAAGTAGCCGATGCGAAAGGCTTCAGGCATGCGCGATCACGTGGTGATCGACCGGCGGTTCCGGGGCCCGCCCGAGAGCGCAAACGGCGGCTACGCCTGCGGGATGCTGGCGACCGGGAATCTCTGAGCGGCTGAAGGAAGTTGCAGCCCCGCAGGGCGCGCTACCCGGGCCGAGGAGACGACCAATTGACACTGGGGTCGAGGATGGCCTCGGCCGCCAGCAGCGCCTGCCACATCGGCGCCACGTCATGCACCCGAAGCATGCGGGCGCCGTTGGCGTAGGCGATCACGTTCGAGGCGATCGTGCCCCCGAGACGCCGGTCGACCTCCGCACCGGCGAGCGTCCCGATGAAGCTCTTCCGGGAGGAGCCGAAGGCGATCGGGTGACCGAGCTCGGCGAGCTCGCCGAGGCGTCGGTGCAGCTCCAGGTTGTGCTCGACGGTCTTGCCGAAGCCGATCCCGGGATCGACCCAGAGCCGCTCCTCCTCAATCCCCTCCGCCACCGCGAACTCGACCCGCTCGGCGAGGAACGCCTTGACCTCATCGACCACGTCGTCGTAGGTGGGATTCTCCTGCATCGTCCTCGGGTCGCCGAGCATGTGCATCAGCACCACCTCGCATCGGCGCTGCGCGCAGAGGCCGGCCAGGTCCGGCTCGGCGCGCAGGGCGGTGACGTCGTTGACCATCGATGCCCCGGCGCCGAGCGCGGCCTCCGCGACCGCGAGCTTCGAGGTGTCGATCGAGACCGGCGGGCCCCCGTCGCGCGCGAGTGCCTCGACGACGGGGCCCACTCGGGCCAGCTCCTGCTCGGCGGTCACCGCCTCCGCGCCCGGCCGGGTCGATTCGCCGCCGACGTCGAGGACGTCGGCGCCCTCCGCCGCCAGCCGGCGTCCGTGGGCGATGGCGCGCCGCGGGTCCAAGAACTCGCCCCCATCGGAGAACGAGTCCGGCGTCACGTTGACGACGCCCATGATCCGAGCGGGGCTCACGTGGCGAGTATCGCGTGCGGGACGCGTTTTCGGCGATATATGCCGAAAACGCGTCCAGCGTGAGCTATTCGGCCCTGATCAGCTGCCCATCCGGCGTCAGCTCGACGAAGTGGTGCGCCTCGCCGTCCCGATAGCGCTGGCACTGGTTGTCCGGGTCGTCGTCGACGTCCTGGCGCGGGTCGTGGGCGATGTCCACGACCCAGTCGGGCAGGCCGGGGACGTTCTCCGCGATGCAGGGCCCGACGCTTAGGTCGGTCCCGGACTTCTGCGCCTTGCTGAACGCGGCCTGCGCCTCGGCCACGGCCTTGTCCTGATCGCTCTTGCTCGCCTCGTCGTCGCCGCCACAGCCGATGATCGCAAGCGTGGTCGCGACAAGAACACCGACGATGAAGAGAGGCAGGACGGTGCGCGCGCGAGTCACGCCCCAAGTATCGCCCGAGCCAAGTCTTGTCGGTTTCCCGGCCGTAGGCCGGAAAACTCGACAAGGTCCTTCGGGAGCCGATGTTGTGGATCGCTTGGGCGTCTATGGGCGCCCCCAGCTCCACAAGTCCTCGTCGGGCCCTCATCGCCGCCGGACCCGCTCCCCGTCACTGCCCGGTTTCGCGGGCCGCGACGCGGCTAGGAGTCGTCCGCGCGCATCTCGGCGCTCCCCCCGGCCAGGCCGGGACGGGGACGCGGACGCGGGCGGGCGCCCTCGCGGGCGGTGCCCTTCTCCTCGACGGGCGGGGCCTCGGGCGGCTGGGCCTCCTCCTCCTCCCCGGCGAAGACCTCCTCCTCCGGCTTGCCCTCGAGCAGCGCGATGAACTCCTCGGCCTCGATCGTCTCGCGGTCGAGCAGGATCTTGGAGATCGTGTCGAGCTGCTCGCGGTGCTCGGAGAGAATGTCCTTCGAAGTCTGGTGCGCGTCCTCGACGATCCGCCGGACCTCGTCGTCGATCTCGCGGGCGATCTCGTCGGAGTAGTCCGGCTCCGCGGAGAACTCGCGACCGAGGAAGGGCTGCGAGCGGTCGTGGCCGAAGACGCGGGGACCGAGTCGCTCGGACATGCCGAAGCGCATCACCATCTGCTTGGCGGTCTCGGTGACCTTCTCCAGGTCGTTGGAGGCGCCGGTGGTGATCTCGCCGAAGACGATCTCCTCGGCCGACCGGCCGCCCAGCGTCATCGCCATCGTGTCGAGCAACTCGGCGCGGGTGGTGAGGAACTTGTCCTCGCTCGGCAGGGAGATCGTGTAGCCGAGCGCCTGGCCGCGGCTGATGATCGAGACCTTGTGGACTGGGTCGGTGTTCGGCAGCAGGTGCCCGACGATCGCGTGGCCGAGCTCGTGATAGGCCGTGACCAGCCGCTCCTTCTCGGACATCACCCGGCTCTTCTTCTCCGGGCCGGCGATCACGCGCATGATCCCTTCCTCGAGCTCGGTCATGGTGATCTCGCGCTTCGAGGAACGGGCCGTCAGCAGGGCGGCCTCGTTGATCAGGTTGGCGAGGTCGGCGCCGGTGAACCCGGGGGTCTGCCCGGCCAGCGCGTCGAGGTCAATGCTCTGAGCGAGCGGCTTGCCGCGGGTGTGAACCTCGAGGATCTGCTTCCGGCCCTTGCGGTCCGGGCGGTCGACCACTACCTGGCGGTCGAAGCGGCCGGGCCGCAGCAGCGCAGGATCGAGGATGTCCGGCCGGTTGGTGGCGGCGATCAGGATGATGTTGTCCTTCATCTCGAAGCCGTCCATCTCGACGAGCAGCTGGTTCAGGGTCTGCTCGCGCTCGTCGTGGCCGCCGCCCATGCCGGCGCCGCGATGGCGCCCGACGGCGTCGATCTCGTCCATGAAGATGATGCAGGGGGAGTTCTGCTTGGCCTGCTCAAAGAGGTCGCGGACGCGGCTCGCGCCGACGCCGACGAACATCTCGACGAAGTCGGAGCCGGAGATCGAGAAGAACGGAACCCCGGCCTCGCCCGCGACCGCGCGGGCGAGCAGCGTCTTGCCGGTGCCGGGCGGCCCGTAGAGCAGAACGCCCTTCGGGATCCGAGCGCCGAGCGACTGGAACTTCTTCGGGTTCTCGAGGAACTCCTTGATCTCCTGGAGCTCCTGGACAGCCTCGTCCACGCCGGCGACGTCCCGGAAGGTGATCTTGGGGGCATCGACCGACATCCGCTTGGCGCGCGACTTGCCGAAGCTCATCACGCGTGAGCCGCCGCCCTGCATCTGGTTCATCAGGAAGATCCAGAAGGCGAAGAAGAGCAGGAAGGGCAGGATGTAGGTGAGCAGCGAGAGCAGGCTCGAGCCGCCCTTGCCCTTGATCTCGGTCTTGACGTTGTTCTGCTGGAGCGTGTTGAGCAGCTGGGCCTGAGCGGCATCCGAGTCGGGGTAGGCCTCGTCGTAGGACGTGCCGTCCTTCTGCTTGACGTCGAGGGTGTTGTCCTTGGTGTTCCAGGTGACCGATTCGATCTGGTCGCTGCTCACCCGGGCGATGAAGGTGTTGTAGTCCGGCGTCTCGTGGCCCGAGCCGGGGCTGATCAGGCGCTGCGCGAAAAACGCCAGCACGACGACGATCAGGATCGGAAAGGCAGCGCTGCGGAAGAAACGTCTCACGGTGGGGTCCCTCTGCCCGGACTGTAGGCCGAATTTGCGGCCCCGGACTCAAGGCGAGGGTACCAGCGTTGATCTAGCTCCCCTGCGGGTTTTCCCGCAGCGCGGCGACGTAGGAGAGATTGCGGAAGCGCTCGGCGTGGTCGAGCCCGTACCCGACCGCGAAGCGGTTGGGGATCTCGAAGCCGACGTAGCGGACCGGCAGGTCGACCCGCCTGCGCTCGGGCTTGGTCAGCAGGGCGCACACCTCAATCGACTTCGGCCCGCGGGCCTGCAGGTTGCGGAGCAGGTAGTGCAGCGTGAGGCCCGAGTCGATGATGTCCTCGACGATCAGCACGTCGCGGTCCGCGATCGGCGCGTCGAGGTCCTTGAGGATCCGGACCACGCCGGAGGAGTCGGTCGACGACCCGTAGCTCGAAACCGCCATGAAGTCCAGCTCGCAGTCGACGCTGAGGTGGCGCATCAGGTCGGCTAGGAAGGGAACGGCGCCCTTCAGGATCGCGACGAGCAGTGGCGTGCGGCCCTCGTAGTCGCGGCTGACCTCGGCCCCGAGTTCCGCGACCCGCCGCTGCAGGTCCTCCTCGGAGACCAGCACCTCTCCGATCGCATCCTGCTCGCTCACGCGCTCAGTCTATTTCGGGACCTGGGCGGCGCTCAGCACTGCCGACCTGGCTGAGCCGGCGCGCGCGACGAACTCCTCCGATACGGCGACCCCGGCGATCCAGGCGATTCGATCCCCCGAGGCGACCACCGGAAGCGCGCGCCGCAGCGACCGCGGCACCTTCCGATCCGTGAACAGGTCCTGGAGGGTCTTTGAGCCTCCCAGGCCAAGCGGTCGCATCCTGTCGCCCTCTCGCCAGCTGCGCACGGTCACCGCGTCCCCGAGGGCCGCGGCGTCGAGAACCGCGAGATCGGGGCCCTCCGCGGCCGGCACGCCCGGCTCGAGCTCGGCGCGAACCTCCCAGGACCCGAACCGGCAGACGCCCGGCACCGTCAGGGTCGCCTCCTCGGGCTCCGCGGCGGGGCCGGCGGCGAAGCGCACGTGCCCGTGTTCGATCCGCGCCTCCACCCCGCTGCCGAGCTCGACCACCCCGCCCTCCGGGTAGCCGAGCAGCCTCCAGATCTCGGCCGCTCGTCCGCGACCGAGCGGAACCGGCGCGCCCGCCGCGCGCTCCGCGAGCTGTCGCAGGGCGAGGCGCCGCAGAGCCGGATCGAGCCGCGCCAGGACGTCGCGGGCGATCGCCCCGGCTACCTCGGCGCCCGAGTCGGCAACGACCTCGGAGGCGAGGCGCTCGAGCGCCTCGCTCTCCTCCTTCAGCTCGGCCTGGGTCTCGGCGATGCTCGCCTCGGCGTCCGAGCCGATCTTCTCCAGGACCGGCAACACCTCGTTGCGGATCCGGTTCCGCGCGTACAGCGGCTCGACGTTGGTGGGATCGTCGCGGAAGGGAAGATTCGCCTCAGCAGCCAGCCGCCTCACCCCCTCGCGTCCGAGCGAGAGCAGCGGGCGGATGATCTCGCCCCGCCTCGGCGGCAGCCCGAGCAGGGCGCGGCGCCCAGGAGAGGTCGCGAGCCGGTAGAGCACCGTCTCGGCGAGGTCGGTGCGGGTGTGACCGGTCGCGACCCAGTCGAGCCCCTTGGATCGACGCAGGCGGTCCGCCGCCGCGTAGCGGGCGTCGCGTGCCTCGGCCTGGACGTTCCCCGCGCCGAGCTGCGGCCGCTCGACTTCAAGCTCAATGTCGAGTATCTCGCAGAGCTTCCGGCAGGTCGCCTCGTCGCGGTCGGAGTCCGGGCGAAGCCCGTAATTGAGATGGAGGGCGGTCAAGGAGTCGGATCCGACCACCCCGACCAGCCCCGCCGCAGTGGCGGCTGAGTCCGCACCGCCCGAGACCAACACGACTCCCCGCGAGTCCTCCGGGACCAGGCCGCTCTCCCGCACGGCGCGGGCGAGCGCTGAGAGCGCCTTCGCGGCCGCCATGGACTGATCTTAGAAAGCGCTGCGGGAGAAGCGTTTGACGGCGAAGCCGTCCTCCTACTCCATGGAGGGCCGGGCTATATAGAGGGAGATCGGCTCGGGGAACCCCTTGAGCACGACCTCCCCGATCGCGTCGAAGCGCAGGAAGTCCGAGCCGTCGATCGCCTCCACCAACGCCTGGGTGACCAGGACCTCGCCGCCCAGCGCCCGCGTGACAACCCGGTGCGCGAGGTTGACGTCGCCGCCGAAGTAGTCGCCGTCGCGGAAGACCGCCGCGCCATGGTGCAACCCGACGCGCGGCTGGGGACGCTCCTGGAACAGGGCCAGGAACCCGACTGCCCACTCGGTCAGCATCGCCGGCTCCGGCGAGACCACCATCACCTCGTCGCCGATCGTCTTCACGACCGTGGCCTCGGAGGGCAGCGTCGCCTCGACCGTGTCGACGAACCGCTCGATCATGTCGAGCGCCTCCTCGTCGCCCTGCTCCTCGGTGTAGCGGGTGAAGCCGGTCAGGTCGACGAAGCAGAACGCCATCGAGACTCGGGCAAGCCCCCGGCCGGCGCCGCCGATATCGGCCTCCATGTGGCCGACGACGTCCTGCTCGATGTAGAAACGCAGGTAGCGGTTGTGCATGTACTCCATCAGCGGCGCCGTTACCGGGAGCAGATCCGCCGCCATCTCGCCCATCTCCTCGGCGATCTCCAGGGGCGGGACTTCATCCTGCATGAGCGGCTCGTGGACATAGAGGTGGAAGAGCCGCACCTCGGCGTCCGCGACTCTGCGGATCGATTGCGCGTAGACGCGGACCAGTTGCAGGAAGGCCACCAGGGGGAAGCCGGAGGAGAGCACGTCGGCGCAGTGGCGCATCGCTCGCAGGTCCTCCTCGTTGAGGCGCCCCTCGGCGCCCATCGGTGTCCCGAGCAGCGTCATCAGCCGCTCGATCAGCTCCGGCTCGAGGCGGGTGAGCTCCGCCGCCCGCTCGCGGGTGTAGCGACCCTCGGGGACCTGGAAGAGGTCCTCGGCGTAGCCGAACGCGAGTCGCCCTCCCCTGGCTGCCTCGCGGATCGCCTCCACGGAGTAGCCGCGCTCGCGCATCCGCGCAATCACCCTCGCCTGCGCCGCCGAGGCCGGGGTCCAGCGCCCGTCCGCGATCGGGATCAGCCCGTCGTCGGCCCAGCGCTTCAGCGTCGACGGCGAGACGCCGGCGATCCGGCTCGCCTCGGAGAGGGAGATCGTGTCGCTTCGACCGTTTCCGCCGCCCGGACTCATCCCCGCGCTCC
>JBKOYL010000091.1:0-9240 GCA_046725395.1 Actinomycetota bacterium
CGCCCGGACACCGGCGAGCGGCGCGCGCGGCGCCCCGATACCGGCGAGCGACGTGCCCTGCGCGGCGATACCGGCGAGTTCGAGCGGAGCGGCCGCAGGCCGCCGCCTGGGCGGCGCGCCCGCCGCCGTGATCTGCCCGCGCGGGTTCGCCGCCGCCAGGACGCGCTCGTCGGGGTCCTCGTGCTTGCGGTCGTCATCGGCCTGATCGTCCTGGTCTCCGGCGGCGGGGGTGGAGGCGGGGAGCCCGCGATCGGGCTGAAGCGGCTGGTCGGCCAGACGATCGTCGGCAAGCTCGGCAAGCGGGGCGCCGACCAGGATCTGCTCAGGCGAATCCGCCGCGGCCAGGTTGGCGGGCTGATAGTCGTGCCGAAGGACGCCCAGACCCTGGGCGCGCAGGTCCGCCAGGCGCAGGCCGCGGCAAAAGACGGCGACAACCCGCCGCTGCTCGTGATGATCGACCAGGAGGGCGGCGACGTGAAGCGCCTGCCCGACGGTCCGCCGGACGTCTCGCCGCAGCAGCTCGGGGCCGGCGGTGACGAGGGCGCGTCCAACGACCAGGGCCAGAAGACCGGCGAGTACCTGAAGGGGCTCGGCGTCAACGTCGACCTGGCACCGGTCCTCGACGTCTCGCAGGCGAACACCGCTCGCTCGATCGCCAGCAGGACCTTCGGCACGGCCCCGGACGTGGTCTCGAGCGTTGGGGTCGCCTTCGCCCAGGGCCTTCAGGACGGCGGCGTGGTCTCGTCGCCCAAGCACTTTCCGGGGCTCGGAGCCGCGACACAGACGACCGATCAGCAACCCGTCAGTATCGCCGCGACCAGCGACCAGCTGCAGGGCGACCTCGCGCCGTTCCGGGCGGCGGTCGACGCGGGGGTCGGCATGGTGATGGTCTCGAGCGCGAGCTATCCGACTCTGACGCCCGGATCGAAGGACCCCGCAGTGTTCTCGCCGCAGATCATCAAGGGCATCCTGCGCGACCGCTTCGGCTTCGACGGCGTCGTGATCACCGATGATCTCGAAGCCCCGGCGGTGGACGAGTCGGCGAGCGCCGCCGCGGCTCGAGCGCTCCAGGCGGGGAACGATTTGCTCCTCTTCGCGAACAGCACCGGCGCCTCGGATGATGCCTTCAAGTCCCTGGTCAGCGAGGTGAAGCAGGGCCGGCTCAACCGTGACCTGGTCGCGACCGCCTACGACCGGATCACATCCCTGAAGGGGGATCTGCCTTAGACCAACATGAAACGGGTTGCTCCACCGCGTTAAACGGGTTGCTCCTTGCGGAGCACCCTCGCATCACGAGCACCCTCGCACAACGCGTCCACTCTCGGAGGCAAAGGAGGACGATGAACGAGCGGTTCACACCTGACGACACGCGCGATTCGCTGCGCGAGATCGGTGGGCTGTTGATCGGTCTTGCCGCGGCGATGATCTACATCCGGAAGGGCCCGTTCCTTGCGGGTAACCCCGAGCAATGGGCCGACTTCCCGATGTTCCTGGTGCTGGCGATCGCCGCCGTCTATCTGTACGGGGGAATCCTGACCCGGCCCGGGACGGGTCGCCTGCGGCCGTGGCAGGCCGTCCACAGCGTCTTCGGGCTCATCCTCGTGCCATTCGCTCTGCTCCAGTTCGTCGACATGATCGGCGGCAACCCGAACGCCGAGCTCAACATCTTCTGGGCCTTCGCGGCGACGGCCGGGCTCGCGTTCTATGCCGGCCTCGCCGCCGGGGTGCGGGTGCAGGTCCTGTTCGGGGCGATCGCGGTGATCGTCTCCTGGACGGCGCTCTGGAACAAGATCCTCTCCGATGGGATCGGCGCCCACTGGGGCGTCTACCGGGGGCTTCTCGGCATCCTCTCGATCGGCTTGCTCGCGGGCGCCCTGTACGTATGGCGCACGAACCCGGGCGGCGATGAGGTGACCGACAGCGCCACCGAGCCGGGCGGGGACCTCGGGCTCTGGAAGGCCTCCGAGCTCCTCACCGGGGCGGGGATCGCGGCGGTGATCGCCTGCTCGCTGGGAATCACGGCGCTCGGAAACCTCAATCCGCTCGGGACCGGCACGCCGCCGATTGAGACCAGCAACCTGTGGGACATCCTGTTGCTGCTGATTTCGCTCGGGCTGGTCGGGATCGGATCCCAGGTCGGCACCCGGGGGCCCGTCTACGTCGGGGGAATCGGGCTGTTCCTCTTCCTCGTCATCGTGGGTCTCGATCTGAACTCGACGCCGCCGCACCCGTTCAAGTTCGGCGTGTGGCCGTGGGTCCTGCTCATCCTCGGGGTGGTCGGGGTGGGTCTCAGCTTCACGCGGGAGGCGAGCCTCGGCGAGCAGCCGCGGCGATTCGTCCAGAACCTGCGCGGTAGGTAGCTGGCGGGATCCGAGACGCCATCCGACTCAGCGGAGCTCGCTCGCCGCTTCCTGGCCGCGCTCAGCGCGGGGGACCGGGCGGCGGTGGGCGAGCTGGTCCACCCGGAGGTCGAGATTCGCACCGAGCGAACCGTTCATCGGGGCCGGCTCGCGGCGATGGAGTGGTCCGGCAAGGTCTTCGACCATCTGGTCCGCCGCTATGTTCCGGTGGAGATCGAGCCGACCGAGAGTGGCGTGTTGGTGCACGCCGAGCTCCAGTACGTGTGGCGCGAGGGCGACGAGCCGGGGGACACGTCCCGCGTCGCGATCGAGCTCGGGATCCGCGACGGCCTGATCTCCTCCTGGTACCTGCTGGACGAGCCCGGGTAGCTCCGGGCCGATGCTAGGGTTGAACGCAGGCCCGAGCCTGTACGCGAACCGCTCCATACGTTGACCCAACACAACTGGCTTGGGGGTCGATTTCCGGCGGGCCTTCGGGGTCGTCGGTAGACCACCACCTGTGCGACACGGGTTACCAAGCCGGGGCGGGGGAACGGCAGGCTGGAGCCTCCTAACCTTGGCCTCGTGAATCGCGAGCTCTTCGAGGAGTACCAGGGCGACGAAGCCCGGCGCGGGCCGGCGCCCGACGGCGCCTTCAGCGGCTCGGCCGGCGGTGCGCCCTGCGGCGACCTCGTCCGCATCTCGCTGGTGCTCGGCGACCAGCGGATCGAGCGGGTCGTCTTCGACCACGAGGGCTGCGCCGCCAGCGCGGCCGCGGCCGCGGCGACCGCGGAGCTGGTCGATGGCACATCCGTGCTCGAGGCCGCACTGATCGGACCGGACGAGGTCGAGGTCGAGCTCGGCGGTCTGGCGCCGACTCACCGCCACGCCGCGGTCCTGGCGGCCGACGCGCTCCACCGCGCCCTCTCCGCACTCGCGGGCTCGGGTCGCTCGCTCGCGGAGCCGCCCGCCGAAGGCGAGCGGGTCCTGGTCGCGCTCAGCGGTGGGGTCGACTCCGCCGTCGCGGCTCTGCGCGACCGTGACGCCGGGCGCGAGGTCGTGGCGGTGACGCTCAAGCTTTGGGCCGACCAGCGCACGGACGGCGAGCGCAGCTGCTGCTCGCCCGAGGCCGTGCTCGGCGCCCGCCGCGTCGCCCACTCGCTGGGCATTCCCCATCTCACGCTCGACCTCGAGAGCGAGTTCCGGGCCGGCGTGGTCGCCCCGTTCATCCGCGGGTACGCGGAGGGACGCACCCCCAACCCGTGCGTGCTCTGCAACGGGGAGCTGCGGATCGACGCGATGATCGCGCTGGCCGATCGCATCGGTGCCGCCAAGCTGGCGACGGGGCATTACGCCCGACTGGAGGACGACGGCGCCGGTCCGCTGCTCGCCCGCGCGGTCGACGACGCGAAGGACCAGACGTACATGCTCTCTGCCCTGCGTCCTGGATCGCTGGCCCGGCTGCGCTTTCCGCTCGGGGAGCTGACCAAGCCCGAGGTCCGCGCGCAGGCCGCCGCTGCCGAGCTCGAGGTCGCGGGGCGCGCCGAGAGCCAGGACCTCTGCTTCCTCGCGGGACAGGGCAAGCGCGAGTTCCTCCGGCGTCACGCCGGGCTCGGGGAGCGCCCGGGCGACATCGTGGACCGCTCGGGCCGCCGGCTGGGGGAGCACACCGGCCACCACAACTTCACCGTCGGGCAGCGCCGCGGCCTCGGCGTCGGTGGAGGGGATCCTCTCTACGTGCTCGGGACCGACGCCGCGACGAACCGGGTGATCGCCGGCACCCGGAACGAGCTCTCCACGCGCCGGATCCAGATCCGGGGGACGAGGCTGAATCGGCCCGCGGAGCGGGTCGACGGCGTCCGGCTTCGCTACCACTCGCCCAGGAGGGGCTGTCGTCTCGAGCTGAACGGCAATCCGAGCGAGGCGGTCGTTGAGCTCGCCGAGCCCGTCGATGGCGCGCCACCCGGACAGGTCGCCTGCCTGATGGACGGCGAGCTGGTCGTCGGGCACGGCACGATCGTCTAACCCCGCTCCACCCCGACGCCGGCCGGGGCGCGCATTCCTAGACTTCGACCGATGAAGGCCGAGGAGATCCGAAAGACGTACCTCTCGTTCTTCGAGGAGCGGGGACATCGGATCGTGCCGTCGGCCTCGCTCGTCCCCTCTTTCGATGACCCGTCGGTGCTGCTGACTACGGCTGGGATGCAGCCGTTCAAGCCTTACTTCCGCGGCGAGCAGGAGCCACCGGCACCGCGAGTCGCCGACGTCCAGCGCTGCTTCCGCACGGTCGACATCGACGAGGTCGGCAACACGGCCCGGCATCTGACCTTCTTCGAGATGCTCGGCAACTGGAGCTTCGGCGACTACTTCAAGGAGCAGTCGATCGCCTGGGGCTGGGAGCTCTCCACCGAGGCCTTCGGCTTCGACCCGGAGCAGATCTGGGTGACGGTCTTCGCCGGCGACGAGGAGCTCGGCCTCGGCCCCGATGAGGAGGCGATCGAGATCTGGAGATCGATCGGGATGCCCGAGGAGCGGATCGTGCTGCTGCCGCGCGCGGAGAACTTCTGGCAGGCCGGCGACACCGGGCCATGCGGCCCGTGTTCGGAGATGTACCTCGACCGGGGGGTGCGTTTCGGCGCACCCGACGACCGCCCGGGCGACGACACCGATCGCTACGTCGAATACTGGAACCACGTCTTCATGACCTACGAGCTCGCCGAGGACGGCGGGATCAGCGAGCTGCCGATGAAGAGCATCGACACGGGCATGGGGCTGGAGCGGATGGCGGCGATCCTGCAGGGGGTCGACTCGGTCTTCGAGACCGACGTGCTGCGCCCGCTGGTCGATCTCGCGGAGGAGCTCTCCGGCCGCAGCTACGGCGAGGACGGCGCCACGAACCGCGCGATGCGGATACTGGCCGATCACTCCCGGGGCGCCGCCGCCATGATCGCCGACGGGGTCGTTCCCTCCAACGAGGAACGCGGCTACGTCCTGCGCCGCATCCTCCGCCGGGCGATCCACCGAGGCCGTTCGCTCGGCCTGGAGTCGCCGTTCATGGAGCGCTTCGCGGACGCCGCCCTGGAGATCCTCGGCCCGACCTATCCCGAGCTCGCCGCCGAGCGGGACACGGTGATCCGCTGGGTCACCGACGAGGAGGAGAGCTTCGGGCGCACCCTCGACCGCGGCATGCAGATGGTGCGGGACCTGATCCGCCACGCGCACGAGGACCGGACTTCCTGGGTGGAGGCGGAGGACGCCTTCCGGCTCCACGACACGTACGGGTTCCCCTACGACCTCACCAAGGAGCTGCTCGCCGACGAGGGCCTCTCGGTCGACGACGAGGGCTTCGAGGAGCTGATGGAGGAGCAGCGCGCCCGGGCCCGGATGGGCACGGCGACGGCGCACGGCTCGGAGGACCACCACGGCGCCGTGCTCAGCTTCGCGTCGGGGGCGCCGCCCTCGCGGTTCGTGGGCTACGAGAAGCTGCGCGCCGAGACCAGCCTGCTGGCGGTTCGCGCCGACAACGGCCGGGCGCTGGTCAAGCTGGAGGAGAGCCCCTTCTACGCGGAGGGCGGCGGCCAGGTCGCCGATTCCGGGGAGGTCCGCTGGGACGGCGGAAGCGCGCGGGTCGCCGACGTCTACCGCATCGGGGACGACCAGGCCGTCGAGCTGGAGGCCGCGACCGACGGACTCGAGGCGGGCGCGCGGGTAGAGGCGGAGGTCGATCACGTCGCCCGGTTCGCGACGATGCGAAACCACACGGCGACTCACCTCCTGCACGCTGCCCTTCGCGAGCGCCTCGGGACCCACGTGCGGCAGGCCGGCTCGGCCGTGCGGCCGGACAAGCTGCGCTTCGACTTCACCCACGGAGCACCGCTCAGCCGCGAGGAGCTGCGGGACATCGGTGACCGGGTGAACCAGTGGATCAAGGAGAGTCACTGGGTCCGCGCGCTCGAGATGTCGCGGATGGAGGCCGAGCGCCTGGGGGCGATGGCGCTGTTCGGGGAGAAGTACGGGGACTGGGTCCGGGTGATCGAGGTCGAGGGCGTCTCACGCGAGCTCTGCGGGGGAACCCATCTGCTCAACACCGCCGGCATCGGCATCTTCGCGACCGCCCACGAAGGCTCCAGCGCCGCGAACGTGCGGCGGATCGAGGCGCTCACCGGCCCGGCCGCGATCGACTGGTTCCGCTCCCGCTCGAGAGCCCTGAGCGAGGTCGGGAGGATCGTCGGCTCCGAGCAGGATCCGGTCGCCGGAGCCCGTCGTCTGGCCGAACGGGTCGCCGAGCTCGAGGAGCAGGTCGCGAAGGCCGGTTCCGCCGAGATCTCCAAGAAGGCCGAGGAGATCGCGGCCTCGGGCCACAAGATCGCCGGCATCACCGTCTTCGTCGGCAGGGGGGAGGACGCCGACCAGCGCTCACTCCTCGACCTCGCGGATCGCATCAAGTCGCGGGCCGGGGAGGCCGCCGTAGTGCTCGGCGGCGCGGGCGACGGCAAGGTCGCCCTGGTGGCCAGCTTCAGCAACGCTGTAGTCGGCCGTGGGCTCTCCGCCGCGGAGGTGGTACGGGAGGCCGCGCAGATCATCGGCGGTGGGGGAGGAGGCCGCGACGACGTCGCCCAGGCCGGAGGCCGGGACGCCTCGAAGCTCGACGAGGCGCTGGCCGCGGCCCGGCGGGCGATCGAGACCAGGTTGTCCGGTTAGGCTCCCGAGCGCATGAGGAGGCTTGCTGTGCGGCGAGCCCGCCCGCTCCGGCTGGTCCTGAGCGCGTTGGCCTGCACCTGCGGTCTGCTCGCCGGCTGCGGTGGCGAGGATCGCACCGTGGGCGGCTCGGCGAGCGTCGAGATGTCGACGCCGCCCGATTACCTGGACCCGCAGCTCGGCTTCACCACAGAAGCGGCGGAGGCCGACTGGCTCGCGTACACCCCGCTGCTCACCTACCGGCACAAGGAGGCTCCAGCGGGCACCGAGCTGATCCCCGGCCTGGCTCAGCGGCTGCCCCAGATCTCCCCCAACGGCAAACGCTACGTGCTCACTCTTCGCAGGGGGCTGGTCTACTCGAACGGCGCCCCGGTAAAGGCGAGCGACTTCGAGTACACGATCGAGCGCGCGATCCGGCTGGGCTGGGGCGGCAAGCGCTTCCTGACCGATCATGTGCTCGGGGCCCGCGAGTACGACGCCGGTCAGGTCAAGCGGATCTCCGGCATCGAGACCGACGACGCCACCGGCAGGATCGAGATCCTGCTCCGGCATCCGTTCGGCGCCTTCGGCAATGTGCTGGCGCTGCCGGCGACGGGGCTCGTCCCGAGCGGAACGCCGATGAAGGACCTGAGCGTCAACCCGCCGCCGGGCGTGGGCCCCTACCGGATTGCCGACGTGGTCCCCAACCGCGCCTGGACGATGGTCAAGAACCCGGGCTTCGAGCAGCTCGACATTCCGGACGTCCCGCCCGGCAGCCTCGAGCGGATCAAGGTGAGGATCAACCCCAAGAGCGTGGCCGCGGCCGACGACGTCATCCACGGCCGCGCCGACGGTTTCGATCCGGGCACGCCGCTGCCTCCGGTCGCCCTGCTGCGCGCGCGGGCGGTCGCCGGCGACCGCTTCGATCCCGTCCGGATCCCCTCGACCTTCTACTTCTTCCTCAATACGGCGACCCCCCCGTTCAGCAGCGAGCTGGCGCGGCGAGCGGTCGTCACCGCGCTCGACCGTCCGGCGCTTACGCAGCTCGCCAACGGGTCGCTGGAGCCGGAGTGCTACCTGCTGCCGGACGGAATCCCGGGACATCCCTCGGGCGGCTGCCCGTACGGCGACGCAGATGGGGAGGGGGATCTGCAGGCTGCCAGGGAGCTGGTCCAGCAGTCGGGAACCGCCGGTACACAGGTGACGGTCTGGGGTGAGAACAGCGCCCCGGAGCGGGCCTACGTGCGCCACTACGTGAAGCTGCTCGGGCGCCTCGGCTACCGGGCGGACGCGAGGTTCGTGCAGCCATCCGGCTACTTCGCGAAGATCGGCAGCGCCTTCACGAGCCCGCAGACCGGTTTCGCCACCTGGTTCAACGACTTTCCGAACCCCGCCGACTTCTACGAGGTCGTCGACGCGAGCCCCACCGAGCCCTCACCAAGCTCCAACCTCGGCCGGGTCGACGATCTGTTCATCCAGCAGCAGCTGGCCAAGCTGAACCTGATCCCGGCACAGGAGATCGGCTCCGCGAGCGGTCAGTGGCGCGAGCTGGAGGAGTACACGGCCAAGAAGGCCTACCTGGCGGTGTTCGGCACCCAGCTGGTGCCGAAGCTGTTGAGCGAGCGGGTGAACTTCGATTCCGCGGTCATCCACCCGCTCTTCCTGAGCGACTGGAGCACCTGGTCGCTGCGTTAGGGCTTCGTTAGCTCGGAAATTCCGCTTGACTCGGGGAACGCGCGGATATATCACTCCTCGGAAGGAAGTAGGGATTCGGTAGCAGTAGTAGATTTCAGTACTACGAACAGGAGGGATCCAGGGTGAGGAAGACTCGGAAGGTTGCCGCGCTGGCCTCTGTGACCGTGCTGGCGGCGCTCGGACTGGCCGCCTGCGGCGGCGGCGACGAAGGCGGCGGCAAGGAGGGCGGCTCCATCAACGGGACCGTGACCTCCTTCCCGGACTACCTCGACCCGCAGCTCTCCTACACGGTGGAAGGCTGGGAGGGGCAGTGGAACGTCTATATCCCCCTGCTGACCTACCCGCACGGCAACGGAGAGGAGACCACCAAGGTCGTGCCCGGCCTGGCCGAGTCCCTGCCTGACATCTCCCCCGACGGCAAGACCTACACCCTGACCCTCCGCAAGGGGATGAAGTACTCCGACGGGACGCCGATCAAGGCTTCCGACTTCCCCTTCGCGATCGAGCGGCTGTTCAAGACGGACTCCGG
>JBKOYL010000016.1:0-25202 GCA_046725395.1 Actinomycetota bacterium
ACTTTCCGGCCGCGCTGCGCCTGGGCCTCCGCGGAGGATGTCTCCAGGTTCTGGCGGACGACTTGAAGCTCTCCCCCAGCCTCCAGGTCGACCAGGTAGCGGGTCATCATGCCGGCGTAGGAGACGTCCTTGATCGTCCCATCCTCGACGTGCAGATCCTTCGGGGCCTTGCCGTTCTCGAAGATGGAGATCTTCTCCGGCCGCACGGTGAAGCGCTGTCCGTCGCGCTCGAGCAGGTTGGAGACGCCCACGAAGCCGGCGACGAACGCGTTGTCGGGACGCTCGTAGATGTGCGTGGGGACGCCGACCTGCTGGATCCTGCCGTCATTGAAGACGGCGATCCGATCGGACATCGTCAGCGCCTCCTCCTGGTCGTGCGTGACGTAGATGAAGGTGATCCCGACCTTCTCCTGGATCGCCTTCAGCTCGACCTGCATCTGCTCGCGCAGCTTCAGATCGAGGGCGCCGAGGGGCTCGTCGAGCAACAGGACCCTCGGCTCGTTGACGATCGCCCGTGCCAGCGCGACGCGCTGCTGCTGGCCGCCCGAGAGCTGGTTTGGCTTCCGCGACTCGTAGCCGGAGAGCCGCACCGTGCCGAGTGCCTCGGAGGCGCGGCGGCGCCGCTCAGCCCTGTCCACCCCCTTGACCCGGAGCCCGTAGGCGACGTTCTCGCCGACCGTCATGTGGGGGAAGAGGGCGTAGTCCTGGAAGACGGTGTTGACCGAGCGGTCGTACGGCGGCAGCCTGGTGACGTCCCTCCCGCCCAGCTCGACGCGTCCGGTGTCCGGCTCCTCGAAGCCGGCGATCATCCGCAGCGTGGTCGTCTTGCCCGAACCCGAGGGTCCGAGCAGGGTGAAGAACTCGCCTCGCCTCACCTCCAGATCGAGCGAGGCGACGGCGACCACCTCGCCGTAGCGCTTGCTGACGTCGCTCAGGCGGACGTCGACGTCCTCGGCGCTCGCTGCGGCGCCGGTTTCGCCTTCACTCCTCCTTGCCTGAGTCGCGGCTACCGCCGTCTCCTTGTCTGGCTCGAATCAGCGGGTCGGATGTGCGCACCGTATAACGCACCCCGGTGCCGACGTAGGTATATCCGAGCGTCACCCTGCCTCGCCAGGCCGAGTTGGACAATCTTTGCGGGATGCCTTGGACATCCCGACTTTGACGGTTGGGCCTAGTACCCCGGGGCGTACTTCTGGACGTAGCCGAGCGGCTTGCGCTTCTTCTTCCGCCAGCGCGGCCCGGAGCCCTGCCTCCAGCGATCGCCGCCGGAGGAGGTGTCGAACCGGATTCCCGCCACGATCATGTAGACGTGGGACGCGTTGCCGTACACCGTGATCCAGCGCCCCTTGCCCGGCGCGCCCCAGCTCGAGGCGAAGCCGCCGGAGGTCATCGGGCTCGCCAACAGGCCGGCGGCGTGGAGCACGTAGCTCACCGCTCCCGAGCAGTCGTAGCCCGTGTCGTAGAAGTTCCGGTGTCCGCCGCCCCAGCGATACGGATAGGTGTGGATCGCGTTACCGGCCGCGATGGCGGCCTGGATCGCAGGCGGCGCATCAGCGGGCGCGACGGCGGTGCCGTCCTTGCGGATCGTGGCGCGCCCCGGAGGGCCGATCGGGGCCGCGGGATCGGTGGCGGTCGTGGTCGTAGTCGTGCCGCCCGGCGTTGCCGTCCCGCCGGTCTGGGCAGCCGCAGGGACCGCCGCGGCAAGCATGAACAGCGCTGTGATCCCCACCACTGCGAGGCGACGCTTATGGCTAAGGGTGTCTCGCATCCAACAGCTCTCCTTTGCGGGCCTGCGGGGTTAGCTGTCGGGCTAGCGCTGAAGGAGCCTGCGCCCCCACCCTCGCTTCCGGTGGGTTCGCCCCTGATTCTGGTTCCCCCGCTCCCATCACCACGTGGGGATGAGACTCGGCGTAACTGGCGCGGGACCTTACCAGACGTGGAAGAAGGCCTGCAACCGCCGAGCGTTCGTTAGTGCTTACTCGCACGACCTTCGGGATTCGACGTCCGACGGCGCGTACCTCCTGCGCCACGGCGCCGCAGTGGAGTCCGGCCAAGCCCGCAAGGCGCGACGCCGCGCCCCCGGGAGGAGGTGGGGGCGCGGCGCGCTAGGGGAGGAGAGGTGGCCTCTTTGGGCCGCCGTGCGGCGGCTAGAGACCGGGGTAGTAGCGAACGGCGTAGCCGGTAGCGCTACGCAGGTTGAATCGCCAGCGCGGACCCGAGCCCTGGTTGAGAGACTCGCCCGCCCCGGAGGTGTCGAACCGCAGTCCCGCCACCGTCATCCAGGCGTGGGAGCGGTTGGCGTAGACCGTGATCCAAGAGCCGACTCCGGGCGAGCCCCATCGCATCAGGGGCCCGGAGGCGAGCGGGCTGCGGAGCAGCCCCGCGGCGTGCAGCACGTAGCTGACGGCCCCAGAGCAGTCGTAGCCCTTCGACCTGAAGCTCCGGTGGCCGCCGCCCCAGATGTACGGCTTGGTGTGAATCCGGTTGGCCGCCTTGATCGCCTTGCGCACCGGCCGCGGCGCGTTGGCCGGCGGCAGCGCGGTCCCGTCGGACTGCAGCTGCGCAGTCCCGCCGGGCGCGGTGGGAGTCGTGGTAGTCGTGGTGGTGGTGCTCCCGGGAGGCGCCGCCCCGCCAGTCTGGGCCATCGCCGGCACGGCACCGGCGAGCGAAGCGACCAGCAGCAGCCCTGCCAGGGCCAACTTCCGCCTTCCGCTGAGTGTGTCTGACCGCAAACCGTTCTCCTTCGTCGGCCTACGGGGTTAGCTGACGGGCTGGCGCTAAAGGAGCCTGCGCTTCCACCTTGGTGGATTCGCCCCAACTGCTTGGTTCCCCCGCTCTCGCCCCACCCTGGCGGGGACGAGATTCGGCGTTTGTTGCGCGCGCCACCCTAGCAGGACCCGGCGCCGTGTGAGCGGGTACTCACAAAGAAGCCGGAACAACCGTATCCATCAACGGCGGCCACAAACACCGCCGCCGAACGAACGCGGCCGAAGCGCTCAGAGCCCGGGATAGTGCCGGATCGCGAAGCCGGTCGGCGTCCGCAGGGTGTAGCGCCAGCGCGGCCCGCGACCTTGGTCCACCCATTCGCCCCGTGGCGAGGTGTCGTAGCGAAGTCCGGCGACCACCACGTAGGTGTGGGTCTTGTTCGCGTAGACGGTGATCCACGAACCGGGGCCGGGGTCGCCCCACCAGGCCAGTTGGCCCGAGACGAGAGGCGAGCTCAGGACCCCGGCCGCATGCAGGACGTAGCTCACGGCGCCTGAGCAGTCATAGCCCTTCGACTTGAAGCCGCGATGCCCGCCGCCCCAGATATAGGTGCGGCGATGGATGCGGTTGGCGGCCTGGATGGCGCGCACCACCTGATACGGCGCACTGGCCGGGATGCTCGCCTTGCCCCCGGGCAGGATCGTTGTCAGACTCGCCGGAGGGGCAGCCCCTGCGGGAGCCCCGGGGACGATCGTCGTGGTCGCATCATCCGTCTGCCCGACCGCCGGAGCGGCGGCGATCAGCGAGCCCGCCAGCAGCAGGCCGACCAATCCAAGCCTTCTCACGCCTACGGTCGAGCGAGACAGCGGATCCATCCCTCCTCGGCTGCGCACCATATGCAGGTGGAACCCGGCTTCTCCTGCAAACGACCTTATCGGAGCCCGCGCCGTTTCGTGAGCGAGCGCTCACAGATGGTGTTGGGCTAGCTTGCAGCCCGTGGAACTCGAGGGGAAGCGGGTCCTGCTCAGCGGCGCCACCGGAGGACTCGGTCGCGCCATCGCCGAGGAGCTCGCCGGGCGCGGCGCGAAGCTCGTCCTCAGCTCCAGAAGTGAGGACGAGCTACACGAGCTGGCTCGGTTGCTCCACGGCGGGGAGCGATCTCACGACGTGGTCGTTGCCGACCTGGCCGAGGCAGGAGCGGCGGAGAAGCTGGTCGAGGACGCTGGCGACCCCGACGGGCTGGTCGCGAACGCTGCGCTCCCCGCGACCGGCCGGCTCGAGCGCTTCAGCTCGGAGGAAGTGCAGCGGGCGATCCGCGTCAACTTCGAGTCGCCGATCCTGATGGCCAGGGCACTGGCGCCCAAGCTGGTCGCGAAGGGAGAAGGGCACCTCGTCTTCATCGCGTCGCTGGCCGGCAAGGTCGGCTCCCCCCGGTCTTCGCTCTACAACTCGACGAAGTTCGGTCTGAGGGGATTCGCCTTCGGCCTTCGGGAGGACCTACATCCACACGGGGTCGGCGTCTCGATCGTCTCGCCGGGATTCGTCCGGGATGCCGGCATGTTCCACGACGCCGCCGCAAAGCCGCCGCCCGGGATCGGTACGACCACGCCGCGCAAGGTGGCGCGGGCGGTCGTCCACGCAATCCGGCGCGATCGCAACGAGATCACGGTCGCGCCGATGCGCCAGCGCTTCGTCGCGGAGGTGGGCTACCGGCACCCCGAGTTCGCCGCGCGGGTGCAGCGCCGGGGCGGGGCGGATCGGATCGCGCAGGCGCTCGCGGAGGGCCAGGCCGACAAGCGCTAGGTAAGCGGCGCTGATGCGCGCTCGCGGCGTAAGCCTGGAAGCGAGCCGCTTCGGTTAGCCGCAGACCGCGGGAGGTCATACTCAGGGTGTGGGCAGCGACAGCTTCGAAGCACGCGCCGAGCTCGAGGTTTCGGGCCGCAAGTTCGAGATCCACCGCCTCGACGCCCTGCAGCAACGCTTCGACGTGGCTCGGCTTCCCTACTCGCTCAAGGTGTTGCTCGAGAACGCCCTCCGCCTGGAGGACGGAGCCGCGATCACGTCCGACGACGTCGAGGCGATCGCGACGTGGGACGCGAAGGCCGAGCCCTCGGTCGAGATTCCCTTCCAGCCTGCTCGCGTGCTGATGCAGGACTTCACCGGCGTCCCGGCGGTGGTCGACCTGGCCGCGATGCGCGACGCGATGGAGGATCTGGGCGGGGACCCATCGGCAATCAATCCTCAGGTCGACGTCGACCTGATCATCGACCACTCAGTGCAGGTCGACGCCTTCGGTAACACCCGTGCCTTCGAGATCAACGAGGAGCGGGACTACGAGCGGAACGGCGAGCGCTACGCCTTCCTGCGCTGGGGGCAGACGGCCTTCGACAACTTCCGGGTTGTTCCACCCGCCACCGGCATCTGCCACCAGGTCAACCTCGAATATCTCGGGCGCTGCGTCTGGACCCGGGACCTCGACGGTGCCACCCAGGCCTACCCCGACACGCTGGTGGGCACCGACTCCCACACCACCATGATCAATGGGCTCGGCGTGCTCGGCTGGGGCGTCGGCGGGATCGAGGCAGAGGCGGCGATGCTGGGCCAGCCGATCTCGATGCTGCTTCCCCAGGTGATCGGCTTCAAGCTCACCGGAGAGCTGCGCGAGGGCGCCACCGCCACCGACCTGGTGCTGACGGTGACCGAGATGCTGCGCGAGAAGGGCGTCGTCTCCAAGTTCGTCGAGTTCTTCGGGCCCGGCATCGGCGGCCTCGGCCTGGCGGACCGGGCGACGATCGGCAACATGTCGCCCGAGTTCGGCTCGACCTGCGCGATCTTCCCGATCGACGCCGAGACGCTCCGCTACCTCGAGTTCACGGGCCGACCGACCGAGCAGATCGAGCTGGTAGGCGCCTACACCCGCGAGCAGGGCCTCTTCCACGAGCCCGAGTCCGAGGAGCCGACCTACAGCGACACGCTCGAGCTCGACCTCGGAGACGTGGAGCCGAGCATCGCCGGTCCGAAGCGCCCCCAGGACCGGATCGCCCTTGCCAACGCCAAGGCGGCCTTCCTCGAGGCGATGGAGGAGTGGGACCCCGAGGCGGGTGAGGAGCTCGGCAACATGGTCGACGAGGCGATCGCGGAGTCCTTCCCGGCGTCCGATCCGCCGGCCGAGGAGCACGACGGCGACGATGGCAAGCCGCGGCGCGCGGGGCTGACCGCGGTCGGGGAGCAGCGCAAGACCAGCGACGCGGTCGCCGTGCAGCTCGAGGACGGTCAGACCGTGGAGCTCGACCACGGCATGGTGGTGATCGCGGCGATCACCAGCTGCACGAACACCTCGAACCCCTCCGTGATGCTCGGAGCGGGCCTGCTCGCCAAGAAGGCGGTGGAGCGGGGCCTGGCGCGCAAGCCGTGGGTGAAGACCTCGCTGGCGCCGGGCTCCACGGTGGTGACCGAGTATCTGGAGAAGTCCGGGCTCGATCGCTACCTCGACCAGCTCCAGTTCAACCTCGTCGGCTACGGCTGCACGACCTGCATCGGCAACTCGGGACCCCTGCCCGAGGCGATCTCCGGGGCGGTCAACGAGAAGAACCTAGTCGTCTGTTCGGTCCTCTCGGGCAACCGCAACTTCGAGGGGCGGATCAATCCCGACACGCGCGCGAGCTACCTGGCCTCGCCGCCACTGGTGGTGGCGTATGCCCTGGCGGGCCGAGTGGACATTGACCTCACCTCCGAGCCCCTCGGCCGCGACGCCGACGGCGAGGCGGTCTATCTCTCGGACGTCTGGCCGAGCTCGGAGGAGATCAAGCAGGTGGTCACCGACGCGGTGCGGGCCGACATGTTCACGAAGAGCTACGCGGACGTATTCACCGGCGATACGCGCTGGAGGGAGATCGAGGTTCCGGAGGGCGACCGCTACACCTGGCCGGACTCGACCTACGTGCGCAAGCCCTCGTTCTTCGAGGGGATGGACCCGGAGCCGAAGCCGGTCGAACCGATCCAGGGCGCTCGCGTGCTGGCGGTTCTCGGTGACTCTGTGACCACGGACCACATCTCGCCGGCCGGCGCGATCAAGAAGGACAGTCCTGCCGGGAAATGGCTGATCGACCAAGGGGTCGACGTCCGCGACTTCAACTCCTACGGCTCACGACGCGGCAACCACGAGGTGATGATCCGCGGCACCTTCGCGAACGTCCGGCTCCGCAACAGCCTGGTGGAGAAGGAGGGTGGCTTCACACGCCATTTCCCGGACGGCGAGGAGACCACCATCTACGAGGCCGCCATGAGGTACGCCGACGAGGGCGTGCCGCTGGTCGTGCTGGCGGGCAAGGAGTACGGCTCGGGCTCATCCCGCGACTGGGCCGCCAAGGGCACCTCCCTGCTCGGCGTCCGCGCCGTGATCGCCGAGAGCTTCGAGCGCATCCACCGCTCCAACCTGATCGGGATGGGGGTTCTGCCGCTGCAGTTCCCGGAGGGCGAGTCGGTGGAGTCGCTCGACCTGACCGGCGAGGAGACCTTCGACGTCGGCGGCCTCCAGAACGGCGAAGCCAAGACCGTTGATCTGACCGCTCACCGCGAGGGCTCGGACGACGTCACCTTCGAAGCGACGGTCCGGATCGACACCCCGAACGAGGTCACCTACTTCCAGAACGGCGGGATCCTCCACCGCGTCCTGCGCGACTTGCGCTCCGGATAGCTCGCGCCGGCGCCCAGGGGCTACATCAGCAAGGCCACGCCGATGGCGATCAGCCACAGCGACCAGAGGATGTAGGCGATCGGCGTCAGCTGGCCGGCGAGCTTCCAGCCGACGGGCTCGAATCGCGCGAGAAACTCCACGGCCGAGACGAAGAACATGGGCCCGATCACCACACCGATGACGCCGAGCCAGCCCGCAACGGCATCGCTCTGGATCAGGGCGACGCCGGCAAGGATCGTCCAGGCCCCCGTCAGCGTGTGGCAAGCACCCCGACGACCACCGATAGGCCGACCACGGTGCTGTCAGCATCGCCAAGCTGGCTGGCCAAGAGGACGGCCAGGGGGGCGAGCAGCACAGCTGAGAGCGCGAATACCACCAGATGACGAGCAGGCTCGGCCCGCCGGCGCGGAAGCGCTCCAGAACCTCGGGGGTTGGCCTGGGCAGGATGTCGGGATAGTCGAAGCGCCGCCCAAGCAAGGTGAAGCCGAGGTTGAAGAGGATCGGGACGCCGATCAGGACCGCTCCAGTCACCGTCTCGCTCATCCGGACGGCACCAGACCGGGCTTCACCGGCCAAGGGTCTGGTTCAATCCGCGCGGTGAGTGTGGGAGCCGCCATCGCGTTGGGCGCTGCGGTCGGGCTCGCACTCGGCATCGTCGTCAGCGTAAACACGGAGGTTCCCCTGGCGCCCGAGGCCGGGCTGGCGCTCGGGTCACTGGCTGGCTGGGTCTCCCGCCGCCAGGCGCAATGACGCGCAGCGCTACCGCAAGGTTCGGCGTGGCGGGGCCGCGGGAGGCAGGGGGTCCACACGGCCCGCGCCACGCCTGCGCGTCGGTAGCCAGGGAGGGATTTCCGACGCGATCGTCCCCGGAGGCGGGACTGGCCCGGGGACGAGCTCTGTTGAAGTTAGTAGCTCCTCCCGCCTTTTGTGATTATTCCTTCTTTGCTCGCGCGGTGTCAACACCCGCGCTCGCGGATCACCCGTCTCCGCGCTCGATCCCCCAGCCGCGCCGCTCGATCAGCTCGATGCCGATCACCGTCCCGAGCGGTCCGACGGGCGTGAGCGTCGCCGCGAACAGGGGCCAGGGGGCCTGGCGGCGGAGCAGCGCGACGAAGATCAGCGCGCACAGCCCGAGGTAGCCGACCCCGTGCAGCAGCCCGAAGAGCGCGGTCTGCGAGTCATAGCCGGGGGCGATCCAGAAGAAGAGCAGCGTCGCGAACAGGCAGAGCTCGAACCAGGAGGCGACCTTCACCCAGGTGAAGAGCCGCCCGGGGATCGGCTTGGGCAGCGGCTGCGCGTGTTCGGCCGTGGCCACAACGCCGAAATTACCTGGTGCGTGCGCTCGACCGCCGGTCGAAGCGGCTCGGGCATCTTCATACCGGCGGTCCATAGGTTTTTGGTACTCGGCCCGCCAAGATGCCGGCCATGGAGCGATTCCACGGAGAGCAGACCTCCAGCGTGGGCGTGAGACGGCTCGTGCGGTTGCAGCGCTCGTATCGGTGCGCGAGCTGCGCCGCGGAACACCACTCCTGGGCCCGACTCAGCACATGTCCTGGTTGCGGCCGCCCCCTCTCGGTGGCCGTGATCAGACGTGCGGCGCTAGCGGCAGCCAGGCCGCTCCACTAAGAGCGAGGGGCGTAGCCCCGAGTGGTTATGTGGGGCGGCCGCTTGCTGCCGCGATTTGATGGCGAAGCCGTCCTTAGGCCGGATCGGCCCGGCCCATCAGCGCGGTGAGGACGATCCGCTCCTGCTCCTTGGTGTGGGCCACCGCGTACCCCTCGCCCGGGCTGGCGCGCGGCGGCCGGCCGACGTAGCCGAGCTCGACGCCCTCGGGTAGGAGCTCCGGCATGCGCCGCTGCATCACCGACCAGGCGCCCATATTGCGCGGCTCCTCCTGCACCCAGACGATCTCTCTCAGGTTCGAGTAGCTCGCGATCAGCTCGTTGAGCTGCTCCTTCGCGAACGGGTAGAGAAGCTCGACCCGGGCGATCGCGACGTTCTCGACCTCCTCGCGCTTCGGCGCGGCGTCGATGTCGTAGTAGATCTTGCCGGTACATAGGACGAGGCGCTCGACCTTCTGCTTTCGGTCCCCGGCGCGAGGGTCGTCGAGCACGAGTTCAAATGAGCCGGAGGCGAGCTCCTCGAGCGTGGAGGTCGCCCGGGGAAGCCGGAGCAGTCCCTTCGGCGTGAAGACCACCATCGGCCGAGCCTTCTGGATGTGGGCCTGCCGGCGCAGCAGGTGGAAGTACTGCGACGCGGTCGAGGGGTTGGCGATCCGGATGTTGCCCTCGGCTGCGAGCTGGATGAAGCGCTCGATCCGCGCGCTCGAGTGCTCGGGACCGGCGCCCTCATAGCCGTGCGGGAGCAACAGGGTGAGCCTCGAGGTCTGACCCCACTTCGCCTCGGCCGAGACGATGAAGCTGTCGACGATCACCTGAGCCGCGTTCCCGAAGTCGCCGAACTGCGCCTCCCACAGAACCAGGCTCTCGGGCGAGGCCGCCGAGTAGCCGTACTCGAAGCCGAGGCAGGCCTGCTCCGAGAGCGGGCTGTTGTGGAGCTCGAGCGGGGCCTCCGCCTCGTCCAGGTTCTGGATCGGGGCGTAGCGAAGCCCGGTCTTCTCGTCGTGGAGGACCAGGTGGCGATGCGAGAAGGTGCCGCGCTCGGTGTCCTGTCCCGTCATCCGGACGTGTACGCCCTCGGTGAGGAGCGAGGCCAGGGCCAGAGCCTCCGCGTGACCGAACTCGATTCCGCCGTCGTTCATCGCATCGAGGCGCTTCGAGAGAGGCTTGCGGAGCTTGCGATGGATCGTGAAGCTGTCCGGCACCCGCAGCAGCTCCTCGTTCAGCTTCCGCAGCTTCTCCTCGGGCACGGCCGTCTCGACGCTCGGGCTCCGCGAGCGGTCGAGTTCGCTCGTGCCGGTGGCGGTCGGATCGGCGTAGTCGCCGGATTCGATCTTCTGGCGGAGCTCGTCGTGGGCGCTCTTGAGCGCGCGTTGGCGCTCGGTGTTGTGCTCCTCGACCTCGTCCGGGGTGACGATGCCCTGCTTGACGAGCGCCTCCGCGTAGAGCTGGCTGACCGGTGGATGCTCCTTGATCTTGGCGGCCATCAGCGGCTGGGTGTAGGCGGGCTCGTCGGTCTCGTTGTGGCCGAAGCGGCGATAGCCGATCAGGTCGATGACCACGTCGCGGCCCCAGCGCTCGCGGTAGGCCATCGCCAGGCGCACCGCCGCGAGGCACGCCTCGGGATCGTCGGCGTTGACGTGGACGATCGGGACGTTGAAGCCCTTCGCCATGTCGGCCGCATATGGGGTGGAGCGGCCCTGCTGAGGATCGGTGGTGAAGCCGATCTGGTTGTTCTGGATGATGTGGACCGTGCCGCCGGTGGCGTAGCCGGCCAGCGACTGGAGGTTGAGCGTCTCCGCCACCACGCCCTGCGCGGGGAAGGCGGCGTCGCCGTGAAGCAGGACCGGGACGGCGGCCATCGGGTCGTGCTCCAGGCGTCCGTCCCTTCGCTCGGTCTGGGCGGCGCGTGCGGCGCCGGTCACCACCGGGTCCACGAACTCGAGGTGGCTCGGGTTCGGGTAGAGCCGGACTCCGATCTCCGAGCCGTCGCGCGTCTTATAGACCCCGCTGTGGCCGTAGTGGTACTTGACGTCGCCGGTGCCGCCGGTGGGGATCGCGGCCAGCGACTTGACCGCCTCGATCGCTTTGGCGCCTTCGAACTCGGCGAGGATCTCCTCGACCGGTCGACCGATGTTGTGGGCGAGAACGCTGAGGCGGCCGCGATGGGCCATGCCGATCACCACGTCGTGAGCGCCCTCGGTGTGCGCCATCTCGAAGACCTCGTCGAGCATCGGCACCACCGCGTCAAGGCCCTCGATCGAGAACAGCTTCTGGCCGAGGTAGGCCTTCTCGAGGTACCGCTCGAACCCGAATACCTGGATCAGGCGGTCCAGCAGCAGCTGCTTCTCCTCCGGCTCGAGCGGCTTACGGTGCCAGCCGGTCTCGATCATGTCGCGCAGCCACATTCGCTGCTGATGCGAGGAGAGATGCTCGATCTGGTAGCCGATCGTGCCGCAGTAGGCCTCGCGCATCCGCGGCAGCACCTCGAGCAGCGTCTCGCCCTCCACCCCGAGGCGGAGGATCTCCGCCGGGATCTGGGACATGATCTCGGGAGTCAGGTTGAGGTTCTCCGGCTGGATGGCGGGATCGCCCTTCGGCTCCGAACCGAGCGCATCGAGCCGGGCCGCGAGGTGGCCGTGGGTCCGGTAGGCCTTGAGCAGCGAAGTCGCCGCCTGCACGGCCTGGAGCAGCTCGGTGGTCGGCTTGGCGGCGACCGAGGGGGCCGGCTCGCCCGGGGCACCGGCGGCGGGAAGCGGCGGCGCGGACGCGGCGGCGGCGTGCGCGGCCGTGATCGGGCCGGGATCCAACCCGAGGTCCTCGGCGACCGACTCGTAGAAGCCGTCCTCGCCCTGCAGCAGCTCCTCGATCCGGCGCAGGAACGAGCCGGACTCGGCGCCCTGGATGACCCGGTGGTCGTAGGTCGAGGTCATCGTCATCACCTTCGAGATGCCAAGGGCCTTGATCTTCTCCGGCGGTGTGTGCCTCCACTCCACCGGGTAGCCGAGGGAGCCGCAGGCGACGATCGTGCCCTGCCCCGACATCAGCCTCGGCACCGAGGCGACCGTGCCGAGTCCGCCGGGATTGGTGAGGCTGATGTTGGTGCCCTGGAAGTCGTCTGCCGTGAGGCTGTTCTCGCGTGTCCTGGTGATCAGCTCCTCGTAGTAGGAGTGGAAGCCAGCGAAGTCGAGGCGGTCCGCGCCCTTGATGCAGGGGACCATCAGCGAGCGCTGGCCCTTGCGCTCGACGTCGACCGCGATCCCGAGGTTGACCCCGGTCGGCTCGATGACGGTCGGCTTGCCGTCGCTCTCCGCGAAGGCGCGGCCCATCACCGGCCACTCCTGCGCGGCCTTGACGATCGCCCACGCGATCAGGTGGGTGAAGCTCACCTTCATCCCGCGCTCCTTCAGGACGTCGTTGAGCGCCTTGCGCTTGGCGTCGAGCGTGTCGACCGCAAGCTCGCGGAAGGAAGTCGCCGTCGGGATCGAGCGGCTCTCGTCCATCGCCTTGGCGAGGCTGGCCGCCGGTCCCCGCAGCGGCTTCGGCTCGCCCTCGGCGGCGGCCGGTGCTGCCGGGGCTCCCGCTGCGCCGTCCCCCTCCGCGGAGAGGACGTCGGATTTCGTGATCTTGCCGCCCGGGCCGCTCCCCTTGACGCCCTTCAGATCGACGCGGTTGGCCTGGGCGGCACGGCGCGCAATCGGGGTCGCGCGGGCGCCGTCCGCGGGGCCTGCGGCCTTCGTGGCCGGGGCCGCCTCCGCAGGCGCCTCGGTTGCCGCCGCGGCCGCGCCGTCGCCGCTGGGCGCCTCGCCCTTGGTCATCTTGGCGAGCGGCTTGCCCACCTCGACCGTTTCGTCGGGGCCGACCAGGATCTTGGTGACGGTGCCCGAGGCCGGGGCGGGGACCTCGGCGTCGACCTTGTCGGTCGAGACCTCGACCACGGTGTCGCCCTCCTCGACCGAGTCGCCCTCGGAGACGTGCCACTCGAGCACGGTCCCCTCGGTAACCGACTCCCCCATCTCGGGCATCACGATCTCGAGACCTCCCCCCTCCAGGGGCTTGCCGGCGGAGACCGAGGCGTCATCCGAGGTTGCCTTCTCCCCGGCGTCCTCGGCGGCCGGCTCCGCGGTCGCGGTGCCGGCGCCGTTGGAGTCAGCGGTCTGCTGCTCCTCCGAAGTCGCTTCCTCGGTCGTCCGGCGCTCCTCGGCGGCATCAGCGGGTGGCCCTCCGTTCGGAGCGATCTCCGCCATCGGCTTGCCGACGTCGACCTCCTCGTCGGCCTGCACCAAGATCTTCGTCACGGTCCCCGAGGCCGGGGCTGGCACCTCGGCGTCGACCTTGTCGGTCGAGACCTCGACCATGGTCTGGCCCTCCTCGACCGCATCCCCCTCGGAGACGTGCCACTCGAGCACGGTGCCCTCGGTCACCGATTCGCCCATCTCGGGCATCAAGAGCTGCACCTTTTGCCTAGTGGCCATTCCCCTTAGTAACTGTATGACGTTCCCGAAACGTGCTTTGGTGGAACGCGACCTGGTGTCCGCTAGCCAATCCGCGCGATCAGATCGACCGCGGGCCAGCCCTGGCCGCGGATGAAGTCGCGCGTGGGCGCCGCCGTCTCGCAGAAGGCGCAGGCGATCACGTCCGAGAACCCGACCGGCCCAGAGATCGCGATCGGCATGGCGCACGCCGGACAGGCGAGCGAGCGCATCCCGAGCCAGGCCGCTCGCTCCGCCGGCCGCAGCTCGACCCGCGCCGCCGCGGCACGGAGTCTCTCGTCCCTCTCCGGATCAGGGGTGCTGGCTGGATCGAAGAACAACCCCACGCCTTGATTATTGCGCCGGCGCGGCTCGGGCAGGGCGGCTTTTGGGCGTCGTCGGTGTAAGTTCCGCAGTGATGGAGGAGGGGTGGAGATGAGCTACTTCGTCACCGGTGCGACCGGGTTCATCGGCCGCAACCTGGTCGAGCAGCTGCTGAACCGGGAGGGGACGATCTACGTGCTCGTCCGGGAGGGATCCCGCGGTCGTCTCGAGGAGCTGAAGAGCCGCTGGGGGGCGCCGGACGACCGGATCTACCCGGTGATCGGCGACATCTCGCAGGAGAGGTTGGGCTGCGGCGATCAGATCGACGAGTTGAAGGGCAAGGTCGATCACTTCTTCCACCTGGCCGCGGTCTACGACATGACCGCGGACGCGGAGAGCCAGCGGGTCGCCAACGTCGAGGGCACGCGCGAGGCGGTCCGGCTCGCCGAGGCGCTCCAGGCGCGGCGCTTGCACATGGTCAGCTCGATCGCCGCGGCCGGCCTCTACAAGGGCGTCTTCACCGAGGACATGTTCGACGAGGCCGAGAAGGTCGACAACCACCCCTACTTCCAGACCAAGCACGAATCCGAGGCGATCGTCCGCGAGGAGTGCGGTGTGCCCTGGCGTGTGTATCGGCCGGGAATGGTCGTGGGGCACTCGGAGACGGGCGAGATGGACAAGATCGACGGGCCCTACTACTTCTTCAAGCTGCTGCAGCGAGCCCGCAACGCTGTGCCGCAGTGGTTCCCCGGCATCGGGATCGAAGGGCGGCGGATCAACATCGTGCCGGTCGACTTCGTCGCCAAGGCGATGGACCACCTCGCCCACCTCGATGGCTTCGACGGGCAGACCTTCCACCTGACCGACCCGAATCCGCTGACAGCCGGCCAGGTGATCAACACCTTCGCCAAGGCCGCGCACGCGCCGGAGGCGGCGATGCGGATCGACTCGCGCATGTTCGAGTTCATCCCCAAGCAGGTGCGGATGGGGCTGACCACGCTGCCGCCGGTCAAACGGATCACCGACCAGGTGCTGGCCGACCTCGGCATCCCGCGCTCGGTCCTCGTCTACATCAACTACCCGACCGACTTCGACTCGACCAAGACCCAGACCGCGCTGGAGGGGACCGGGATCTCGGTGCCGCCCCTCGCCAGCTACGCCGACAAGCTCTGGGACTACTGGGAGCGCAACCTCGACCCCGACCTGTTCAAGGATCGGTCGCTCTCGGGCGCGATCGGAGGCAAGGTCGTCCTCATTACGGGCGCGTCCTCGGGAATCGGCAAGGCGACCGCAATCAGATGCGGCGACGCCGGGGCCGAAGTCCTGCTGGTCGCTCGCACACCCGAGAAGCTCGAGGAGACGAAGGCCGAGATCGAGGAAGCGGGAGGGACCGCCCACATCCACCAGTGCGACCTCTCCGACATCGAGGACGTCCAGCGGATGGCGAAGGAGGTGCTCGAGCAGCACGAACGCGTCGACGTCCTCGTCAACAACGCGGGCCGTTCGATCCGCCGCTCGGTCGAGCTCTCCTACGAGCGCTTCCACGACTTCGAGCGGACCATGCAGCTCAACTATTTCGGTGCGCTTCGGCTGATCCTCAGCCTGCTGCCCGCGATGCGCAAGCGGAGCAAGGGCCGCAAGGGCGGCCACATCATCAACGTCAGCTCGATTGGAGTGCAGACCCACACGCCGCGCTTCTCGGCCTACGTCGCCTCGAAGGCGGCGCTCGACGCCTGGTCGCGCTGCGTCGCTAGCGAGGTGATCGATGACGGCGTCCACATCACGACCATTTACATGCCGCTGGTACGGACCCCGATGATCGCCCCCACCAAGATGTACGACGCCTTCCCGACGAGCACCCCGGAGGAGGCGGCGGAGATGATCACCAACGCGATGATCTCCAAGCCGAAGAAGGTGGCCACCCGGCTCGGCAACTTCGGCGAGCTGCTCTACAACATCGCCCCGAAGGCCTCGGATGCGATCCTCAACACCGCGTACAAGCTGTTCCCGGACTCGAAGGCGGCGAAGGGCAAGGCCGAGGAGGACGGCAAGCCCGCCAAGGAGGAGGAGCTCTCCACCGAGGGTGTTGCCTTCGCCTACCTGATGCGCGGGGTCCACTGGTAGGGCTCGCCACGGCCCGGGAGTAGGGTCGGTCCGTGACCACGGCGACGCGCCGGCGCAAGCACTGGGGCTGGGGGTTCGAGGACCAGCAGCCCTCGCGGGAGCAGGCCGAGGGGATTGCCCGCGCGGTGACCGATCGCCTCGGGTTCGGCGTCGAGGAGGTCGAGGAGGCGGTTCCGCTCGACACCATCGAGCTGCCTGGGTCCAGGCTGGCGCCGCCCAAGGAGCTGGCCGAGATGTTCTCGGCCGGCCGCTATGACCGCGTCGCCCATGCCCTGGGCAAGGCCTATCGCGATGTGGTTCGGGGATTCCGCGGGGAGTTCCCCAACCCGCCGGACCTGGTCGCCTATCCGGAGTCGCCCGAGGACATCGACGCGGTGCTCAACTTCTGCGCGGACGAAGGCGCCGCGGCGATCCCCTACGGCGGCGGAACCAGCGTGGTGGGCGGCGTCGAGCCGCGGATGCGGGACGAATACCCGGCCGTGGTCACGATCGACCTTCGTCGCATGGACCGGGTGCTGGAGGTCGACCCCGTGTCGAAGGCGGCGCGGATCCAGGCCGGAGCTACCGGTCCCCGCCTCGAGGAGCAGCTCCGCGAGCACGGGCTGACCCTCCGCCACTTCCCGCAGTCGTTCGAGTATTCGACGCTCGGAGGCTGGATCGCCACGCGGGCGGGCGGTCACTTCGCGACGCTCTACACCCACATCGACGACCTGGTCGAGTCGGTGAGGGCGGTGACCCTCGAGGGCGATTGGGAGAGCCGCCGGCTGCCGGGGTCGGGCGCCGGGCCCAGCCCCGACCGGATGCTGATTGGCTGCGAGGGCATCCTCGCGGTGATCACCGATGCCTGGGTGCGCGTGCGTGAGCGACCATTCTTCAAGCTGTCGGTCGGCGTCGCATTCGACGATTTACTCGCGGGCGCCGAGGCAGTCCGAGAGATCGCGCAGTCGGGGCTCTACCCGTCCAACTGCCGGCTGCTGGACGCCGTCGAGTCCGACACCACCTCGGCCGGCCCGCCCGGTAAGGCCCTGCTGGTGCTCGGCTTCGAATCGGCGCATCATCCCGTCGAGGAGCCGATGTCGATCGCGATGGACGCGGCCCGCGCCCACGGCGGCGAGCCAGGCGAGATCAAGGGAGGCGGCGGCGATCGTAAAGGCGAAGACCCCGTCAGCGCCTGGCGGAACGCCTTTCTCCAGGCGCCATACTTGCGCGACTCGCTGGTCGCCTGCGGTGTGCTCTCCGACACTTTCGAGACCGCGATCACCTGGGACCGGTTCGGTGACTTCCACGCCGAGGTGATGGGGACAGCCCAGCGGGCGGTCGCTGCGGCGTCGCCTTCCGGCCGCGGGGAGCCCCGCGTCAGCTGCCGCTTCACCCACGTCTATCCAGACGGGCCGGCGCCCTACTACACGGTGCTCGCCCCGGCCCGCCGCGGCGACGAGGTTGCGCAGTGGGATGAGATCAAGGCCGCCGTCTCCAACGCCGTGATCGGCGCCGGCGGCACGATCACCCACCATCACGCGGTCGGCCGCGACCACCGCCCCTGGTACGACCGGCAGCGCCCGCACCCGTTCGCGGACGCGCTCCGGGCGGCGAAGCGAGAACTCGATCCGAAGGCCGTGCTGAACCCGGGCGTGCTGATCGACCCCGCATAACGCCGCCCCCGCCCTCATAAAACGGGTCGCGCTATCGCGCGCCCTCGCATCACCGCCACTACCCTTCCCGGTCCATGGCCGGGCCCCTGACCAAGGAGCGCGCCGGGCCGCAGGTGGCCGAGATCGCCGCCGACGGCTCCACCGAGAAGCCGCGCCGCAGTCCCCTGCGCGCAGCGGTAGTCGCCCTACGCCCGCAGGAGTGGGTCAAGAACCTGCTCGTCTTTGCGGGTCTGCTGTTCTCGGCGAAGTTCAAGGAACTCGATGCGGTCGTCGACGCCACGATCACCTTCGCCGCCTTCTGCATGGTCGCCTCGGCCGGCTACCTGGTCAACGACGCGCACGACGTCGCGGAGGATCGACAGCATCCGACGAAGCGGTTTCGCCCGATCGCCGCCGGCGAGCTACGGATCCCGACCGCGATCGGCCTGGCGGTCGTGCTCGCCGTGATCGGACTCGCGGGCTCGGCGGCCCTGGAGGGACTCAAGGTCGGCGGCCTCGTCCTCGCCTACGGCGTCGGCACCACTCTCTACTCCTACGTGCTCAAGCACGAAGTGATCCTCGACGTGATGACGATCGCCGGGCTCTTCGTCCTGCGGGTGCTCGCCGGCGCGGTGGCGGTCGACGCCGACGCCTCCGCCTTCCTGCTGCTCTGCACCGGGATGGTCGCGCTCTTCCTCGGCTTCACCAAGCGCCGTCAGGAGGCGACCTCTGAGCTGCATTCGGGCACCCAGTCGAGGCCGGTGCTCGAGCACTACTCGATCCCCTTCCTCGACCAGATGGTCGCGATGGTGACCGCGGCGACCGTGATGAGCTACGCGATCTACGCGGTCAACTCGCCGCTGATCGGCTCGAAGATGCTCGGCACCCTGCCGCCGGTGATCTACGGGATCTTCCGCTACCTCTACCTGATCTACGACCGCAAGGACACCCGCTCCACCGACGCGATCCTGCTCGAGGACTACGGCATGATCGGCGCGGCGGTCGTCTGGGTGGTCTCGGCGCTCGTCCTGCTGCTGATCTACCACTGACGCGCGGCGCCCGCGAGCGTCCCGGAGTCCCCCTCCTAGCGCGCACTCCGGGACGTTCGGTGGACTGACTGGCCAGTCGGCAGACGCGAGGGTGCGCCGCAGTGAAGCGAGGCGCAACCCGTTTCAAATACAGTCCGAAACGTGGACCTGACCTTGACCGAGTCGGAGGCGGCCTTCCGCGACGAGGTCCGGAGCTGGCTCGAGGCGAACCACCCCGGTCCCGCCCCCGAGGGGGACGATCAGGCCGAGTTCGAGTTCCGCCGAGCCTGGCAGAGACGAATGCATGATGCCGGCTGGGCGGGCATCTCCTGGCCGGAGGAGTACGGCGGCAAGGGCGCCACGCTGATCGAGCAGTCGATCTTCATGGAGGAGATGGCGAGGCAGCGGATCCCCTCGCCGGCGAACCTCCTCGGATTGGTGATGGGCGGCCCGGTGGTGATCGCCCACGGCAACGAGGAGCAGAAGGAGCGCTTTCTGGAGCCGATCCTCTCCGGTGACGAGATCTGGTGCCAGGGCTTCTCCGAGCCCGACTCCGGCTCGGATCTCGCCTCGCTCAAGACCCGGGCCGTCGAGTCCAATGGCTCGTGGAAAGTGACCGGCCAGAAGGTCTGGACCACTTACGCGCACGAGGCGAAGTGGTGCATGCTCCTCGCCCGCAGCGACCAGGATGCCCCCAAGCACAAGGGGATCACCTACTTCATCCTCGACATGGAGCAGCCGGGAGTCGAGGTTCGCCCGCTCCGTCAGATCACCGGGGAGGCCGAGTTCAACGAGATCTTCCTCGAGGAGGCCGAGGTACCCGAGGAGAACGTCATCGGCGAGGTCGGCGGCGGCTGGCAGGTCGCGATCACCACGCTGATGTTCGAGCGGGCCGGACTCGGGGCCGCCGCCGTGATGGGCCTGAAGCGGACGATGGAGGATCTGCTCGCGGTGGTCCGCGAGCGGGGCTTGGACGAGGACCCGGTGATCCGGCAGCGGATCGCGGAGCTTCAGATCGGCATCGAGGCGATGAGGCTCGGCTCCCTGCGAGCTCTCACCGAGACGATGAAGAAAGGGATCCCCGGTCCGGAGGGATCGCTGTCGAAGTGGCAGTGGGCCGACTACAACCAGGCGCTCACCGAGCTCGGCAATGAGGTGCTCGGCCCCGAGGGCATGCGTGTCGGTACCGACTGGAGCTACCGCTTCCTCCGCTCCCGTGCCAACTCGATCGAGGGCGGCACCACCGAGGTGCTGAAGAACATCATCGCCGAGCGGGTCCTGGGGCTCCCGCGGCTGAGGTAGCCATGAACTTCGACCTGAACGACGAGCAGCGGGAGATCAAGCGCACCGCGCACGAGTTCCTGGCCGCTCGCTTCAAGCCCGCGAAGGTCCGCGAGCTCGCCGAGGCCCGTTCCTACGACGACGCACTCTGGAAGCAGATCTCCGAGCTCGGCTGGCCGGGCATCGCGATCGCCGAGGAGGACGGCGGCCAGGGCCTCGGCATGGTCGAGCTCGCCGTGCTGATGGAGGAGTCCGGCTACGCCTGCGCTCCGAGTCCGCTCCTCGGGACCGCGGGCGCGGCCCTGGTGATCTCGGCCGCGGGCTCCGACGAGCAGCGCTCGGAGTGGCTGCCGAAGCTCGCCTCAGGCGAGGCGACCGGCGCCTTCGGTGGGTTTGCCGACGGCACGAGCACCCTCTTCTGCGACCTTCCCAGCGCCGATGTCGTCCTCACCTTCGACGGCGAGGGCGCGCTGCTCGCCCCCACATCGGGGGTCGAGTTCGAGCCCTTCGGAGCGATCGACGCCACCCGCTCCTACGGCCTCGTCTCCGAAGCGACCGGCGAGCCTCTTCCCGGCGACGTCGAAGGCGGTCGCAACCGGCTCGCAGTGGCGATCGCCGCCGAGCTCACCGGGGTCGCCCAGCGGACGCTCGAGATGGCGGTCTCCTACGCGCGCGAGCGCCAGCAGTTCGGCCGCCCGATCGGCGCCTATCAGGCCGTCGGGCACCGTTGCGCCGCGATGCTCCTCGCCACCGAGGAGTCCCGCTCGCTGACCTACTACGCGGCCTGGACCGCGGACGCCGAGCCCGAGTCGCTGCCGATCGCCGCGGCCATGGCGGGTGCACGCTCGGCCGATGCCGGCTGGCAGGTGCCGGCCTCCGCCCTGCAGGTGTTTGGCGGCATCGGCTTCACCTGGGAGCACGACCTGCAGTTCTGGCTCAAGCGGGGCCGCGTCGCCGGCCGCATGCTCGGGACGCCCCGCGACCATCGCGAGCGCGTTGCCGATCTCTCCGGCCTGGGCTCCTCGGAGCCCGTTGCCGCCTGATGCAAGGGTGCTCCGCCTGGAGCAACCCGTTCTAGGTCAGGCCAGCTCTGCGATCAGGTCGACGCCGTCGAGATCGGCATGCGGCAGATACTGGAGCATCAGCCGCTCCACGCCGGCCTCCTCCAGTTCGGCGATGCGCTCGCGGACCTCGGCGACCGTCCCGATCAGCCAGTGGTCCGGGAGCCGCTCGACGTAGGCCTCAGGATCGCAGCCGTCCTCGCCCCGCGCCTCCGCGACCGCGTGGGCGCGCTCCAGCAGGTCCACCCGATCCGAGCCGATCACGCCGCCGGTCATCAGCGAGATCACCGGCTTCGGCCGCTCTGCGGCCGCCCACGCCTCCACGATCATGGGCACGGCCGCCGCGCACTCGTCGGTGCCCATCATCACCAGGTTGTACTCGTCCGCCCAACGCGCCGCTAGCGCCAGGCTGCGGCGCCGGGCACGCCCGCCGATGATCAGGTTGGGCGGATTGAGCGGCTTGGGGAGGGCGTCGAGGCCCTCGAACCGGTAGTGCTCGCCGGCGAACTCCAGGGCGTCCTCCTCCCACTGGCGACGGACGATCTCGACCTGCTCCTCGAGCATGGTGAAGCGGTCGCCCGTCTCCGGGAACGGGAAGCCGTAGGCGCGATGCTCGGCTTCGAGCCAGCCGGCGCCCATGCCGAGCTCGATCCGATCGCCGCCGGCAATGTGGTCGGCCGTGACGACGCTCTTGGCGAGGACCGACGGATGCCGGAAGGTGACCGGCGAGACCAGCGCCCCGAGGCGGAGTGAGCTGGTGACCGCGGCGAGGCCCGCGATCGTGGTCCAGGCATCGAGGGAGCTTCGCCCCTCCACGCCCATCACCGAGAGGTAGTGGTCGGAGCGGAACAAGGCGTCGATCGGGCCTTCCTCGCAGGCCTTCGCCAGGGCGGTCCACTGCTCCCAGCTCACCGACTCCTGGCCCTCGATCATCAGGCAGACACGCATCAGTCCGTGATCTCCGCGTCGGAGATCACCTGCGTCTTGCCGGCACGGCGGAAGTGGACGTCGACGGTGTCGTGCTTGCCGTAGCTGCCGAAGAGCCCGAGCGTCATCGCGAGCCAGCGGCCGCCGCTCACCTTCTCCTTCATCAGTGGGCGCGAGAAGACGATCTCGCGGCCGTGGATCGAGTAGTCATCCCCCTCCCGTTGCTCCAGCCCGTTGATGAAGACCTGGATCGGCCGCTCCGCCCCGCTCGGCAAGCGCACCCGCCGGCCCGCTTCGACACTCTCGGCCATCGGCGCGGAGATTAGTCGCCGCGCCTCAGCGAGCGAGGACCTCGGAGAGTCGCGCGAAGGCCTCCTCGAGCGAGTCGGCCTCGATTCTCTCCTTGCGAATCGCGCCGGTGTAGGCGATCGCGGCGCCGTCGCCCATCACGTCGATGCCGCCCTCGGGGGCTCGGATGAGGCCCGGGCCCGAGATCTCGATCCTGGCAGCGACGCGCTGATCGGACTTGAATTCACGAAGGAAGTCGACCGGGGGGAGCCGATCGGCGCGCCGGATCTCATCTACCCGTCGCCGGGCGTCGTCGATCGCCTCGTCGAGGGAGCCGAACTTCTCTCTGCCGACACTCGAGCCGTGCCGGACCGTGATCTTCCAGCTCATCCGCCGCCGAGCCTAAACGCATTAGCCATGCAGCACGCCACCGCCATTTCTTTGCGGTCCCCGCGGAAGTTCTGTGTGTCTACGTCTTGCCCGACATCACGTGCGGGTGGTATCGATGTGCCTCTCGGAGAAGGAGAAAGGCAAATTGGCGGTGATCAGGTTGAGCCTCCCTCGGAAGGTCGCGGAGGCGCTCCCTCGGTTCGAGGGCGTCCCGGTCGGCGACTCGATCGCGGTCGGCCACCTCGTCGCCGACACCATTCAGATTCGAGCCGATGAGCTGCTTGAAGCGGTCGAGCAGTACCCCGTGAGGGAGGCCGGTCAGGTCGCTGACATGCGCTGCCTCGTCGACGAGCTCGATGGGCTGGCCCGTTCCTATGAGCGGTTGGTGGGCGAGAGCGAGCCTCTGCACAAGGGTTAAGCGGGCCCTGGGAAGAGGGGAGGCGCTCCCTCCATCGCGAGAAGCGAGCGCTGCCTCGAAATGCGCTCCTTCGATACAAAGCGCCGCTGCTCGTCGAAAGCAGCAGTCGCCTACACCCGCAGCCCGGCGGCTTCGAGGGCGGTGCTGGCTCAGATCGACTTCTTGACCTCGCACCCCTTGGCGGTGTCCTTGCCCTTGCCGCCGACGCAGACGTCCTTGCCGCCGCCGCCCTTCAGCTTGTCGTTGCCACCGGCGCCCTTCAGCTGGTCCTTGCCCTTCTTGCCCGAGAGCTTGTCCTTGCCGGGTCCGCCCTTGAGCTTGTCGCTGCCCTTCTGACCGAGGACGGTGTCCTTGCCCTTTCCACCGTTCAGCGCGTCATTGCCCTTCGCGCCGCAGATCACGTCGTTACCGGCCAGGCCGCGCAGGGTGTCATCCCCTTCCAAGCCGAGCATCACATCCCGACCGGGCGTGCCGGTGCGGACGTCATCGCCGGGAGTGCCGACGATGGTCGCCGCGAGGCCCCTGCAGGTCGCGGAAGGGGCGGAAGGCGCGGAAGGCGCATCTGGGGTGGTCGTCGTCACCGTGGCGGAGACGGGGATGCGCGCAGTGGTTCCATCCTCCACCGTCGCCATCGCGATGACTGGGGGGTCGCCGTCGAAGAGCACGACGTCGTCATTGGGATGAAGGAGAGGCGTGTAACACGGCGCGCCCGCTGGGGCCCCGAAGTAGATGCCGATGATGTCTCCCGCCTGTACCGGAATGTTCGCGGGGTAGGTGTTGACCGCATTGGGCGTCTGCGCCCCGGCCGCCGATTCGCCGATGAACAGATAGGAGGCCAGAGCCGACTGTGGTCGGGCGACCTTGAGCTTCAGCCCTGGTACCGCACTGCTCCCCGTCTGGAAGCTCCACGAGGTGATCACCCCGGCAGCGGCAACCGTATAGGGGTTGCCCTCCCCCGACCTGAACTGCAACGCCGTAAAGGTCGTTCCCCCGGTGCAGGCCGTGGGGGCGAAGTTCTGACCCACCGTCGACGTGCTCGTCGCGGCGCCCGCGCTTCCGGAAGTGGTGATCAGTGCCGCCGCAGCGACAACAAGAAGCGCCGAGAACGGCCTTATGAGCTTCCCTCCATCCGAAGCGGAACGCTATCCCTGCCCACAGTGGCTGTCAAAACTCCCATCTGCGTCGAGTTCCGTCCGAGGGGTGGACGTAAGTCGACGCAGAATGGGGCGCCAGGCCCGGTGGGTACCTAGGCGCCGCGCCGCGGCTTCTTGGGCCGCTTCGCGGGCGGGCCGGTGATCTTCTCGGGACCCTCGCGCTTCCCGGGCGGCGTGTAGTCGATGTCGCGCCTGCCCGTGTAAATCTGGCGCGGACGCGCGATCTTCAGCTCGGGATCCTCGTTCTGCTCCATCCATTGGGCGACCCATCCGGAGGTCCGCGGGATGGCGAAGATCACGGTGAACATGTCGGTGGGGATCCCCATGGCCTCGTAGATCAGCCCGGAGTAGTAATCGACGTTCGGGTAGAGCTTCCGCGAAGTGAAGTACTCGTCGTCGAGCGCGCGCTTCTCGAGCTCGGTGGCGATGTCGAGCAGCGGGTTCTCGCCGGTGGCCTCCAGGACCTCCTCCACATGCTCCTTGATGATCCGCGCCCTGGGGTCGTAGTTCTTGTAGACCCGGTGGCCGAAGCCCATCAGCCGCTCCTCGCGGTTCTTCACGTGCTCGAGGAAGTCGGGGATGTTGTCGGTGGTCTCGATGCGGCGCAGCATGCGAAGGACCGCCTCGTTGGCGCCGCCGTGGAGCGGGCCGTAGAGCGCCGCCACTCCCGCCGCGACCGCGGAGTACGGGTCCACGCCGGACGACCCGACCGACCGGACCGCGTTGGTCGAGCAGTTCTGCTCGTGATCGGCGTGCAGGATGAAGAGGATGTCGAGGGCCTTCGCCAGACGGGCGTCCGGCTTGAAGGTGTTCTCCATCTTGAACAGCATCGAGATGAAGTTCTCCGAGTACGAGAGCTCGTTGTCGGGATAGACGTAGGGCAGCCCCATGCTGTGGCGGTAGGCCCAAGCGGCGAGGGTTGGCAGCTTGGCGATCAGCCGAATCGCCGCCATGTAGCGCTCCTCCGGGTCGTCGATGTGCTTGGCGTCCGGATAGAAGGTCGAGAGCGCGCCGACGTTGGCGAGCAGCATCCCCATCGGGTGGGCGTCGTGGCGGAAGCCCTCGTTGAACTTCTTGATGTCC
>JBKOYL010000115.1:0-10002 GCA_046725395.1 Actinomycetota bacterium
GCCTCGGTGCAGATCGCGTTGTTCGACCTTCGCCGGTTCTCGAGCGAGAGGTCGAAGCGCTCGAGCTTCACCTCGAGCCCGATCACATCCGCGGCGAGGACGCGCAGCGCCTGTTCGAGCAGCTCCTGCCCGGTCTGATCCCCCTCGAGCACCGCTATGCGCAGCCCGGCCATCCGGATGCGAGGCTACTGGTGTTGTGCGAGGCAAGCCGGACGCGAAGCGGAGGATTTGTCGTGATTGAGCGGTGCACATGGTGCGGGGCTGAGGTCGAGCGAGACGACGGCTTCCGCGCCTACGAGCCGGCCGGCGAGCGCCGGGCGGTCTTCTGCCGGCTCGAGCACGTCATTCCCTGGGCGATCCAGGGCGCGCACTGGGAGGCTGGGACCATGACCGAGCCGCCCTCGCTCGCCGAGGCGGCAGCGACCTGTTCGTACTGCGGCGCCGAGCTCGGCGACGCCCACGTGCTCCTCGTCCGGCATCGCGGAGAGCACCGGGTGTCCGATGGCTTCTGCTCGGTCGACCACCTGAACGAATGGGCGAAGGCCGGCGGTCGCTGGCGGTGACGCAACCTGTTTTCCGGATATTGCGGGATCTCGTTTCGCGCCCCCTTGACCTCGCCCCTTCCGCAGATAGGGTGCTCGCCACTTGAACGAAGCAGGTTGACCGAGAGGTCAATCAGGCTCAGTTCATAGGAACGGCCCGGGAAACCGGGCCGTTTCGCTCTCCCGGACCTTCCGGGTAGATGGACGGTTTCGGTGTCGATGGACACCCGAGCCGTCCAGGTTTCCGCAGATTGCGAGCACGTCCGATCAGGAGGACTTGACTTCGCCTGCAGGCGGAGTAAATTCGCCAGCAACGGAACAAAGGGAAACCTTTGTTCCCAGAAAGGGCCCGAGAAATCGGGCCCTTTCGCTACTTCTTCTTCGCCCTCGGCCTGGTCGCCGGCTTTGGCGGCATCGCAAAGCCGAGAATCAGCGGCGCCACCTCCTCCGGCTTCTCGACGTTGGGGGAGTGCCCGGCCCCCGGAATCAGGTGCGTCTCGGCGCCCGGGACCTGCCGGTAGCGGGCGACCCCCTCCTCGGCGTCGTAGATCTGGTCCTCGGCGCCGAAGATGACCAGCACCGGAAGGTGCGTGGCGGCCAGTCGCTGGTCGAGCGGCGCCTCGTCGACGAAGCTCTGCTCCTCGTCGTGGGTCTCCTTGTAGGCCGTGTAGGTCATCGCGCGCAGGTCGTCGACGGGCTGGTCGGGATTCGTGAAGCCGCTCGGGATGCTGTAGCCGGGCGCGAAGGCGTCGTCGTACTGGTCGCGCACCAACGACTTGGGCGCGATCTGGACCAGGCGGGACGTCGCCGGCCCGATGACCGACCAGTAGCCGAGCCGCTGGGCGAGTGACTCGTCCTCGAAGCCGTCCTCGGCGGACTGGTCGACGATCACCACTCGTGAGGCGAGCTGCGGGCTCTGCTCGGCCAGGGCGGTGACCACGCTGCCGCCGAGGGAGTGCCCGACGACCGTCGCGCCGACCACCCGCAGCTTCGCCAGCGCCTCGGCGACAGCGCTCGCCTGCTCGTCGATCGAGTAGCCGGCCCCCGGCTTGTCGGAGCCGCCGTGGCCGAACAGGTCCACCCGGATCACGCGGTGGTCGCGCTCGAGTAGCGGCGCGAGCTCGTCCCACCACTTCATCGAGCACGTGTAGCAGTGGATCAGCACGATCGGGCTGCCGGCTGGATTCCCCTCATCGAGGATCTGGAGCCGACCCGCGGAGGTGTCGACGAGCCGAGCCCCGCTCTCGCGCACGTAGGCGTCCTTGGTCGCGTTCGAGACCACGACGGCGTTGAGGAGCAACAGAACCACGATCGCAGCGAGCACCCCGAGGACGATCTTCAGCCAGCGCGGGATGGCGGGCATCGCAGCTAGTCCGCCGAGTCGGGAGCACCGCCCTCGCGCGGGCCGAGGCCGAGCTCGTCCGAGCGCTCCGCGAGGGCCTCGATCACAAGCGCCAGGTGCTCGTCGGGGTCGACGCCGAGCTCTTCGATCCCGCGCTGGATGTCCTCCCGGTTGACCGCGGCCGCGAAGGAGGGCTGCTTGAGCTTCTTCTTCACCGACTTCGGCTTCATGCCCTCGATCCCGGTCGGCCGGACCAGCGCGCAGGCGGCCACGAACCCGGAGAGCTCATCGACCGCGTAGAGCGTCTTCGCCATCCGCGTCTCGCGCGGGACCCCCAGGAAGTCCGCGTGGCCGGCCACGGCGTCGATCACCTCCTGCGGATAGCCGCGCTCCTCCAGCTCCTTGAGCGCGTAGCGCGGGTGACCGGTCTCCAGATCGGGGTAGCGCTCGTAGTCGAGGTCGTGGACGAGGCCGGTGACCGCATAGAGCTCCTCGTCCTCGTCCCACTTGCGCGCGTAGGCGCGCATCGCCGTCTCGACGCCGAGCAGGTGCTTGCGCAGCGAGTCGGACTCGACCCACTCCGTGACGAGCTGCCATGCATCCTCTCGTGAGACGTCCGCCATGCGGCTGGCTACTCTAGGCGCCCATGGAGAAGTTCATCATCCAGGGCGGCGTTCCGCTCTCGGGGGAGATCCTTCCGGCGGGCAACAAGAACGCCGCTCTCCCGATTCTCGCGGCGTGCCTGCTGACCGAGGAGGAGCTCGTGGTCCGCAACGTCCCGCGGATCCGCGACGTCGAGTCGATGCTCGGCTTGCTCGAGCGCTTAGGCGTCAAGGTCGCCTGGAGCGCTGACAACGAAGTCCGCCTGCAGGCCGACGACGTCGCCGGCACCGAGGTCGACGAGGAGCTCGCCAACCGGATCCGTGCATCTTTCCTGGTCGCGGGTCCGCTGCTGGCGCGCTGCGGCGAGGTCAGGATGCCGCCTCCGGGCGGCGACACGATCGGCCGGCGACGCCTCGATGCGCATCTGGACGCATTCCGGGACATGGGAGCGAAGGTCGACGGGGACGTCTGGCTACAGCTCTCGGCGCCGCCCGACGGCCTGAAGCCGAAGCGGATCTTCATGGACGAGCCCTCGGTGATGGGAACCGAGAACGCGCTCTTGGCGGCGGCCCTGACAGAGGGTCCGACCACAATCGAGAATGCGGCCTGCGAGCCACACGTGCAGGACCTGGCGCGTCTGCTGTGCAAGATGGGAGCGCAGGTCGACCAGATCGGCTCGAACGTGATGACCGTCCATGGGCAGGCCAAGCTCGGCGGGGCGGAGCACGACGTCCGCCCTGACCACATCGAGATCGCGAGCTTCATGGCCCTGGCGGCCGCCACGGGTGGCGAGCTGCGGATCCGAGATGTCGTCGCCGAGGATCTCGAGGGGATCCGTCGCCACTTCCGCCGAATCGGGCTGCAGACGATGGTGCAGGGGGCCGACCTGCTGGTGCCCCCGGAGCAGAAGCTGACCATCCGCGATGACCAGGGCGACGCGATCCCGAAGATCGACGACGGACCCTGGCCCGCCTTCCCGGCGGACCTCACCTCGATCGCGCTGGCGCTGGCGACTCAAGCGGACGGGACGATCCTGATCTTCGAGAAGATGTTCGAGAACCGGCTGTTCTTCGTCGACAAGCTGGTCGCGATGGGCGCTCGGATCACGCTGTGCGACCCTCACAGGGCGATCGTCAGCGGTCCGAGCCGTCTTCACGGCGCCCGGCTCGAGAGCCCGGACATCCGCGCCGGGATGGCGATGCTCATCGCGGCCCTGGCCGCGCAGGGCAGCTCGGAGATCGGCAACGTCGCGCAGATCGACCGCGGCTACGAGCGGATCGACATCCGCCTGCGCGACCTCGGCGCCCGCATCGAACGGGTCGCCTCAGAGCGCGTCCCCGCCTGACCCGGCTCAGCTCAGGGCTTCTCGATCCTCTTCAGGCGACCCTGGCGTGCAAGCTTGCAGCTTGTTAACGGCGACGCAGGGATGATGGGCTGATGATTCACCCGACCCCGCCGGGGACCCGCGACATCCTGCCGGAGGAGATGCGCGAGCTGCGCGCGCTCGAGGCGGCGCTCCGCGCTGCGTTCGACGGGCATGGATACGGGGAGGTCGCCACGCCGACGATCGAGTACGCGGACGTCCTGAGGCGCGGGGACGAGCGCTACGCCAATGCCGCCTACCGCTTCTTCGACGAGCGCGGCGACCTGCTCGCGATGCGCTCCGACATGACGATCCCGATTGCGCGGCTCGTGGCCACCCGGATGCAGGACGCAAAGCCACCCTTCCGCCTCTCCTACATCGCGCGGGCCTACCGGGCGGTTAACCCACAGCGAGGGCAGATGAGGGAGTTCACTCAGGCGGGGGTGGAACTGATCGGCGCTCCAGCTCCGGAGGGAACCGCCGAGGTGATCGAGGTCCTCAGCGCGGCGCTGGACACCGCCGGCCTGACCCGCGCGGTGGTCGGTCTCGGCGACGCCGACCTCTACAGCCAGCTCCTGCTGGAGCTCGGGGTCAAGGAAGAGGCGCGCGGCCTAATCCTCGATCGGCTTGCCGCCCACGACCTGGTCGGGCTGGGCATGGCCATCGAGGAAGTCGGAGGCCTCGATGCCGAGGCGCGCGCGACCCTGCTCGCCCTGCCGGGAATGCGCGGTGGCCGGGAGGTCCTCGATCGCGCCACCGAGCTGGGAGGCGCGGCGGTCGAGCGCGCCACGCAGAGGCTTCGCGCGACCCACGACGCGCTCGCCACGCGGGGGGTCGCCGAGCGCGTCCGTCTCGATCTCGGCTTGCTACGCGACCTCGGTTACTACACGGGAGCGATCCTCGAGGTCTACGACCCGGCTCTCGGGCACATCCTCGGTGGCGGCGGCCGCTACGACTCCCTGCTCGGGCGGTTCGGCCGCGAGCTGCCCGCGGCCGGCTTCGCCCTCTACCTGGAGCGGGTCCACGTCGCCCAGACCGAGGAGGAGCGCTTTATGCGAGGGCGCGCGACAGCGCGACCCGTTTCAGGTGGGCTGGGCTGATGCCGCGCGTCGTAGAGGCGACCCGCGCCCGGGAGGCCGGCCCGCTGAAGCTCGCCCTGCCGCGTGGCGCGCTCTGGGCCGAGACGCTCGACACGCTCGATCGCATCGGCATCGATACGGCCGAGCTTCGCTCCGGCTCACGCGCGCTGGTCTTCGAGTCCGGTGGCTTGACTTTGGTCACGCTGCGCCCCTCGGACATCCCCACGTACGTGGAGGCCGGAGCCGCCGACCTTGGGATCACGGGCAAGGACGTGCTGCTGGAGCAGCGGGAGCGGATCGTCTATGAGCTGCTCGACCTCCGCTACGGCGCCTGCCGCATGGTCCTCGCGGGACGGGTGGAGGACACCGCCCTGGACGAAGACGAGCGGCGGCTCGGCGGCATGCGGATCGCGACGAAGTATCCGCGGATCGCGGAGCGCCACTTCGAGGAGACCGGGCGCCGCGCCGAGGTGATCGAGGTCAAGGGCTCCGTCGAGCTCGCGCCGCTCTCCGGCCTGGCCGACGGCATCGTCGACCTGGTGGCGACGGGCCGGACCCTGAAGGAGAATGGGCTGGAGATCCGCGAGGAGATCGCCACCTCGACCGCCCGCCTGATCGCCAACCGAGTCTCCCACAAGCTGCGCGCGGCCGAGGTCGACGAGCTGGTGGAGCGCCTGCGCCCGGAGGGGGTTCGATGAGGCTCGCGAGCTTCGACTGGGATGGCAGCGATGCGCCTGGACTCGCGGCGGAGATCAGGGCCCTCCAGCCGCAGCTCGGCGAAGTGACCCGGACGGTCTCCGAGATCATCGCCGAGGTTCGTCGGGGCGGCGATCGGGCGGTCGCCGAGCTGGAGGCCCGCTTCGGCGGTGCGGCGGCGGAGACCGTCAGGCAGCCGGATGGCGCCATCCGCTCGGCGCCCTCCCGTCTCGACGGCGAGCTGGTCTCGGCGCTCGAGACCGCCGCCGCCAACATCGAGGCGGTCGCGGAGGCCCAGCTCGGCGATCAGAGCCTGGTTCGGCTCGATCAGGGTCAGTCGGTTGAGCTCCGAGAGGTCGCCGTCGGATCCGCCGGCATCTATGCGCCCGGCGGTGCCGCCGCCTACCCATCGACGGTGCTGATGGGCTGCATCCCCGCGAAAGTCGCGGGGGTCGAGCGGGTGGTACTCGCGAGCCCGCCCGGCTCAGGCGGGCAACCGCTGTCGGACGTCGTCCTCGCCGCCGCCTCGATCGCGAAGGTGGACGAGGTCTACGCGATGGGCGGCGCGCAGGCGATCGCCGCCCTCGGGATCGGCACCGAGTCCGTAGCGCCGGTCGATGTGATCGCCGGGCCCGGCAACCGCTACGTCCAGGAGGCGAAGCGGCAGCTCGCCGGCGAGGTCGGGATAGACGGGATCGCCGGTCCCTCCGAGCTGATGGTGATCGCGGGCGACACGGCGAAGGCGGAGTGGATCGCGTTCGATCTCTGCGCCCAGGCCGAGCACGGGCCCGACGGCCTCCTGGTCGCGGCCGCGGTCGAGACCGTGATCCTCGATGCGATCGAGGCGGAGGTGGCCCGGATCGCCGGCGAGAGGGCGATCCCCGGCGACGCGGCGCTGGCACTCGTGGCCGTCCCGGATACCGCCACCGCGATCGATCTGTCGAACGCGATCGCTCCGGAGCACCTCGAGATCCTCACCGAGGACGCGGAGCTGCTCGCGCGCAACGTGACGACGGCGGGTTGCGTCTTCATCGGCGAGGGCGGGGCGACGGCGTTCGGCGACTACGCCGCGGGGTCGAACCACGTGCTGCCCACCGGCGGCGCCGGCCGCTTCCAGGGGCCGCTCGGACCGGGTGTCTTCAGGCGGCGGATCTCCACCGTTGCCCTTACGCAGGCCGCGGCCCGGGAGCTCGCGCCGACGGTCGCTACATTGGCCCGCGCCGAGGGGTTCCCGCTGCACGCCGATTCGGCCGAGGCGAGGGCAAAGGAATAGGGGCATGGCGCGCACTGCAGAGATCAACCGCGAGACCAAGGAGACCAAGGTCAGCCTGCGCCTCGACCTGGACGGCGGCGAGGCGACCGTCTCCACCGGCGTCGGGTTCCTCGACCACATGTTGGATCTGGTCGCCCGGCACGGCCGGCTGGGCCTTCGGCTGGAGGCCTCCGGCGACCTGCAGACCGGGGCCCACCACACGACCGAGGATGTCGGCATCTGCCTGGGGCAGGCGATCGACGAGGCCCTCGGCGATCGCGCCGGCATCCGCCGCTACGGCTCGGCGCTGGTGCCGATGGATGAGGCCCTGGGCGAGTGCGCGATCGACATCTCGGGGCGGCCCTATTGCGCGTTCGATGCCGACCTGCCCGACATCACCATCGCCGGATTCGCCTCCGAGCTCACCGAGGAGTTCTTCCGCGCGGTTTCCAACAATTCGAAGATGGCGCTGCACATCTGGGTTCGCTCCGGCTCCAACGCGCACCACATGATCGAGGCCTCCTTTAAGGCGTTCGCTCGGGCGCTGCGCGAGGCGGTCTCGATCGATCCCGACGAGGCCGGCGTGCCGTCGACCAAGGGCACCCTGACGGAATGACGCGCATCGCGATCCTCGACTACGGGATGGGCAACCTCCGCTCCGTGGAGAAGGCCCTGGAGCGGGTCGGGGCTGAAGCCGAGATCACCTCGGATCGCGCCCGCGCGGAATCGGCGGACGGCGTCATCCTGCCCGGCGTCGGGGCCTTCCCGCGGGCGATGGAGCGCGTGCGCGAGGCCGCGCTCGACAAGCTCGTCGGGGGGCGGCTCGAAGCCGGGGTGCCGGTCCTGGGCATCTGCCTCGGCCTGCAGCTGCTGTTCGAGTCCTCGGTCGAGAACGAGGGCGCCACCGGGCTCGCGCTGCTCGACGGGAGGGTGCGATCGCTCGAGGCGAACGGCTACAAGGTGCCGCACATCGGCTGGTCGCCGGTGCGCTGGGAGCACCCGTCGCGACTCACCGAGGGCCTCGGCGACGAGACGCCCTTCTACTTCGTGCACTCGTTCGCCCCGCGCCCCGCGGCCGAGGGCGACGTGCTCGGCACCGCGGAGTACGCCGAGCGCTTCGCCTGCGCCGTCGAGCGGCCGCCGCTCTACGGCGTCCAGTTCCACCCCGAGAAGTCGAGCTCGGCGGGACTGCGGCTGCTGAGCAACTTCGTCCAGATCTGCAGTTGATCCTCTATCCCGCGATCGACATCCGCGACGGCAAGGCGGTCCGGCTGATCCAGGGCGACTACGAGCGCGAGACCGCGTATGAGGACGACCCGGTGGTGGCGGCCCGCCGCTGGGCTAACGGCGGCGCGCGCTGGCTGCACGTGGTGGACCTCGACGGCGCCCGCGCCGGCGAGCCGGTCAACCTGGAGCACGTGCGGGGGATCGTGGCCGCGGTCGACGTGCCGGTCCAGGTGGGCGGCGGGCTCAGGGACTCCAAGAAGGTCGAGGACGCGATCTCCTCCGGCGCCGAGCGCGTGGTGCTCGGCACGGCGGCGGTCCACGATCCCGAGATGGCCGCCGCGATCGCCGCCGTCCATGGCGACCGTGTGGTGGCGTCCGTGGATGCTCGCTCGGGAAAGGTTGCGTCTGAGGGGTGGACCGAGTCCTCGGATCTCGGCACTGCCGAGGTGGTGGCCGCCCTCTCGGAGCGCGGGATCCGGCGCTTCGTCTACACGCCGGTCGACGTCGACGGGCTGATGGAGGGACCCGACCTCGACTCGCTGCGCGAGGTGGCGAAGGCCACGGACGGCGAGCTGATCTACTCGGGCGGCGTCGGCTCGCTGGAGGACCTTCGGTCGCTGGCAGACCTCGGCATCGACAACCTCGGCGGCGTGATCGTCGGCAGGGCGCTTTACGAGGGGCGCTTCAGCGTCGCTCAGGCGCAGGCCGCCCTCGACTAGATTCCCGCCGATGGGGAGGCTCTTCGGGCCGTTCTTCGTCTTCGCCGGCGTGATGCACTTCGTCAAGACGCGCTGGTACGAGCGCATCATGCCCCCGTATCTGCCGCGACACCGTGAGCTGATCTACGCAAGCGGCGTCGCCGAGATCGCGGGCGGCCTGGCCACGATGCACCCCGCCACGCGCAAGGCCGGCAGCGCCTGGTCGATCGCCACTCTGCTCGCCGTCTTCCCGGCGAACCTCCACATGGCGCTCGAGCCCGAGACCTACGAGAGCGGCATTCCCGGCGGCCGCACCGCGCTCTACGCGCGGCTGCCCGTCCAGCTTCTGCTCATCCGGTGGGCGTACGCCGCCGGCGGCTGGCACTGATCCGGGCGCCCTACGCTTAGGTGAGGTGCACCGGAGGCGAAGCCGCGGAGCAACCGGATCAATCATGGCCCTGAAACGCGTCATCCCCTGCCTGGACGTCGACGCCGGGCGCGTCGTCAAGGGCACGAACTTCCTCGACATCCGCGACGCCGGCGATCCGGTGGAGCTCGCCGAGCGGTATGACGCCGAGGGCGCCGACGAGCTCGTCTTTCTCGACATCACGGCCTCGCACGAGAGCCGGGACACGATCGTCGATCTCGCCCGTCGCACCGCCGACAACGTCTTCATTCCCTTCACGATCGGGGGCGGGATTCGCTCGGTGGAGGACGCGCAGGCCGTGCTCGATGCAGGGGCGGACAAGGTCTCGGTGAACTCGGCGGCTCTGGACCGCCCGGAGCTGATCTCCGAGCTCGCCGCGGTCTTCGGCTCGCAGTGCGTGGTGATCGCGATCGACGCGAAGCGCCGCGGCGCCGGCGATGAGTCGGAGACCTCCGACGCTCCACCAGGACACCTCGCAGAGGCGGAGTGGGACGTCTACGTCCATGGCGGCCGGACCAAGGTCCCGGACCGCGAGGCGGTGGCGTGGGCGCGCGAGGCGACCGAGCTGGGCGCGGGGGAGGTGCTGCTCACCAGCATGGATCGCGACGGGACCACCGACGGCTACGACCTCGAGCTGACGCGGGCCGTCGCCGACGCGGTGAGCGTGCCGGTGATTGCATCCGGGGGCGCGGGTGAGCTCGACCACCTGGTCCAGGCGGTGCAGGAGGGCCATGCCGACGCCGTGCTCTGCGCCTCGATCTTCCACTACGGCC
>JBKOYL010000077.1:0-7740 GCA_046725395.1 Actinomycetota bacterium
TGCCAGTGCGCCTGGGGCGGCGTCAAGGACTCCGGGCTCGGGCGCTCGCACTCCAAGTTCGGCTTCTACGAGTGCGTCAACATCAAGCAGCTCGCCTGGGAACCGGGCTGGACGCGGGATTGGTGGTGGCAGCCGTACGACCGCAAGCTGGCGGACGCGCTCCGCTCCTCGGCGCAGCTGCTCTACAGCCGCAACGGCAACCGTTTGCGGGCCCTGCGCGACGGCTTCCGGCCGCTGGTCGAGGTGACGCGGCGCACGATGCGCAAGGGCTCCTAGCCGTAGGCAGGTCCGGGCCCGGCCGTCACGAATAGGTCACTGCCCGGATCAGTGCGCGCTGCAAGACGCGCGTAATTCAGGGCCGCGGAATCGATCCAAGGGCAGGTTGATGCTTCCGATGCCCTCGCTAAAGATGGCGGCGCACCGCGCCGATCTCTGTGCAAAGAGCAAGAAATTCGCTCTCCAAAAGCACTGAGAGTCCACAGAATTTGTTATCCAGCCCGCTTCGTGCCCAAGCAAGGACGCTTCCGCACAGCCTTCATCGCGGCCAGCTTGCTGGCCGTTTTGGTACTCGGGGCGCTTGCGGCCAATGCGGCGGGGAGCGGCGCGCGCGCGCCATCGGCCAGGGTCGCCAGCGCCGTCAGGGTCGTGCAGCGAGGATTCACGCTCACTCGCCCCGACCAGAAGCAGCGGCTCACGGTCAGCTGCCCGGGGCGCTCCAAGCCGCTCGGCGGCGGCATGAACAGCTACCCGCCGCCGAGCGCCGACGGTGAGGGCATCTACCCGCATTCCTACGAGCGGCTCGGAGTCCAGCACGGCTGGCACGTGACGGCGGTGCTCTTCGACTCCGACCACCGCAGCACCCAGCCGCGGGACGTGACCCTGCAGGTCACCTGCGGCCCGAGGCTGGGCCACGTGACCCCGCCGCACACGACCAAGTACGTCAAGCCGGGCGGCACCAGGGCCGTCGTCGCCACCTGCCCGGGGCGCCGACATCTGTTCGCCGGCGGCTTCCAACGCACCGACTTCGTCTCGCGGGGCGGCAACTACGTGCTCGAGTCGCACGCGATCTCCTCGAAGTCCTGGAAGGTCGTCGCGCACGCCTTCGGCCAGTTCGGCGGCGAGATCACTGCGATCGCCTACTGCACGCGCAGCAAGCGGCCGCTGCTCAGCGCGGTCGAGGCCAGCACTCCCCTCGGGCCGGGTCTCGGCACCGCCACGACCCCCACCTGCCCGCCGGGCACGCGGATGACCTCCGGCGGCTTCAGCAGCAACGGCTCGACCTCGGTCTTCCTCACCAACGGCGTGATCAACGGCGACGGGACCTGGTCCGCCTCGGGCTTCAACTGGGGATCGGGAGCGGCGCTGACGGCCTACGGCTACTGCCTGCGCGCCTAGGCACGACGCGTCGCGGCCGACCGCGGCCGGTCTGCAAACCCGGTCAACACCGCTAGATTCGGCGCATGATGGAGCAGGCGGCCGTAGAGGACCGCTCCGGGTCGACCGACGGCGAACCCTCGGCGAGTCAGCCGGCGATCGAGCTCGCCGGCCTCCGCCGGGACTTCGGAGAGCGGACGGCTCTCCATGGCGTCGATCTGCGGCTGGACCGCGGGCAGAGCCTGGCCGTGCTGGGCCCCAACGGGTCCGGCAAGTCGACCCTGCTCCGGATCCTGGCCGGGCTGCTGCGACCGAGCGCCGGTCACGCCACGGTGCTGGGCTGCGCGCTGCCCAAGGAGACCTACCGCCTGCGCGGTCGGATCGGATACCTCGGGCACGAGCCGCTGCTCTATCGAGACCTGACCGCGCGAGAGAACCTCGAGCTCGCCGCCGCACTGCACCGCCTGAACCCGGCCCAGGCGCGTATCCAGACACTGCTGGAGACGGTCGGCATGGAGCGCCGGGCGGAAGACCGGGTGGCGGAGCTCTCGGCGGGAATGCGGCAGCGCGTCGACATCTGCCGCGCCGTGCTGCACGGCCCTGAGCTCCTGTTGCTCGACGAGCCGGACGCGCATCTCGACGCCGAGGGACGGCAGATCGTGCGGACATTGATCGACGTCGGCGACGGTCGCAGCCGGGTGCTGGTCAGCCACGATCACGAGGCGGCCACCGCTGGTGCGGACTCGGTCCTGGAGCTCGGATGACCCCGTTCTCGGCGCTGCTGCGGAAGGACTTGACGGTGGAGCTGCGCACGCTGCGCTCGCTGCCGGCGATGGCGCTCTTCGCTGTCAGCGCGTTCGTGATCTTCCGCTTCGGCCTCGACCGCGAGGAGCTCTCGGGCGAGCTGGCAGCGGGCGTGCTGGTCCCGACGCTGCTGTTCGCCGCCCTGCTGGCGATCAACCGGCTGTTCGTCGCCGAGCGCGAGGAGGGCGGCTTCGACCTGGTCCGGCTGGCGCCGGTCGACCGAACCGTGCTGTTCGCGGCGAAAGCGTGCGCGCTGGTCATCTACCTGGTCGCGCTCGAGCTGATCGCGGTGCCGATCTTCGCGCTCTTCTTCCTCGATTCGGGCTCCGGGCTGATCCCGTTCGCGCTCATCCTGCTGCTCGCCGACATCGGCCTAGCGGCTACCGGCACGGTGATCTCGACGATCGCGACGATGTCGAGCGCGCGGGACCTGCTGGCGCCGCTGATCCTGCTCCCGCTGCTCATCCCGCTCGTGATCGCCGCGGCCGGTGCCGGGGAGCATCTGCTGACCGCGGGCGGCCCCGATTACGGGCGTTTCGGCACGTGGCTGGCGTTGCTCGGCCTCTACGATCTGATCTTCCTCCTGGTCGGCTACGCCACCTTCGACTTCCTGCTCGAGGACTAGGACCACCGAATGGCAACCGCGCTTCAATCGATAACGCTTCGCCGCCTCGCGGTCGCAACCGTCGTCGTGCTGGGCGCGGGCTATGCGCTCGCCTTCTTCTACGCCCCCGAGGACGCCGACCAGGGCTTCATCCAGAAGATCTTCTACCTGCACGTGCCGCTGGCGACCGTCGCGCTCCTCGGCTGGATGGTCGCGGCCGTCCACGCGATCCGGCACCTGCGGACGGGTGATCCGAAGCACGACGCGCGCTCCTACGTCTCGATCCACATCTCGGTGATCTTCGGGCTCGCGGTGCTGCTCACCGGCGCGATCTGGGCGAAGGGCTCGTGGGGCGTGTGGTGGGAGTGGAAGGAGCCGACGCTGGTCAGCTTCCTGATCGTCTTCCTGCTCTATGCCACCTACTACCCGCTGCGCTACGCGGTCGAGGACCGCGACCGGCAGGGGCGCTACGCCTCGGTCTTCGCGATCACCGCGGGCGCCTTCGTGCCGCTCAACTTCCTCGCCGTCCGCCTGGCCGAGCCGCTGATTCACCCGCGCACCTTCTCGTCCGCCGGCGGGCTCCCGGGCGAGATGCTGTTCGCCTTCCTCGTCTGCCTGGCCGGGATGGCGATGCTCTGGACCACGCTGGTCTGGTTCGAGCTCGAAGCGAAGGCGGCGTCCGGGAACTTGAGCCGGATCCGGCGCGCTCTGGAGGCCACGGCTTGACGCCGCTGCTCGCGATCGAGAGCGCGGAGCGCTACGTCGGCGGCGCCTACCTGGTCTTCCTGCTGCTGCTGCTGATCTACGTCGCGATAATGGCCGCGAAGCTCGCGCGCATCCAGCGCGAGCTGGGTTCGCTGGCTGACCTGGCGGAGAGGCGCCCGGAAGCGTCGCGGAGCCGCGACGTCGGCCGGATCCGAGGCCGCGAGCAGGAGATCGAAGCCGTCCGCCAGGGGGATCGAGGATGAGCGGGGTGCTGGCGCTCGGGGTCTCGCATCACACGGCGCCGCTGGAACTGCGCGAGCAGCTCGCCCTGACCGAGGGCAAGGCCGCGGGGGTGCTTAACGCCCTGGTCTCGGAGGAGCCGATCAGCGAGGCGGCGGCGCTCTCCACCTGCAACCGCACCGAGCTCTACCTGGTCGCGACCGACTCCGTCGACGCGGAAACCGCCGGCCTGGGCGTGCTCGCGCGAGAGGCGGGCATCCGCCCAACCGAGCTGCTCGGCCCTCTCTACTCGCTGCGCGGGGCCGATGCGGCGCGGCACCTCTATCGCGTCACCGCCGGGCTCGATTCAATGATCCTCGGCGAGGCGGAGATCCAGGGCCAGGTGAAGCGCGCCTATGAGCTCGCCCTTGTCGAGGGGGCGACGGGCCCGATCCTCAACCGACTGTTCCGGGGCGCCCTCGCGGCCGGCAAGCGGGCGCGCACCGAGACCGCCGTCGGCGAGAAGGGCGTCTCGATCCCGTCGGTCGCGGTCGAGCTGGCTCAGCGAAACCTCGGCGACCTCTCGGCCCGTCGCGTACTGCTGATCGGTGCCGGCGACACCTCGGAGCTCACCGCCCGGGCCCTCGCTGCCCGAGGTTCGGACGCCGTCTTCATCGCGAACCGCGGCTACAACCGGGCGATCTCGCTGGCGCAGCGCTTCGGGGGCGAGGCGGTGAGAATCGACGATCTGCCGGTGCAGCTCTCCAGCGCGGACATCGTCGTCTCCACCACCAACTCGCCCCACCACCTGATCGAGCGCTCCGAGCTGGGCGTGATCATGGGCCAGCGCGAGCGCGCGCCGCTGCTGCTCATCGACCTGGCGGTGCCGCGCGACATCGATCCCGAATGCCGCGAGGTCGAAGGGGTGAGCTTGTTCGACGTCGACGAGGTGCAGGCGATCGTCGAGCGGAACGCCTCGGGCCGCGAGGCGGAGGCCCGGCGCGCCGCGGGCATCCTCGACGCCGAGCTCGCCCGCTTCGAGCGCTGGCTCGGCACGCAGGAGGTTATGCCCACTGTCGCCGCGCTACGCGAGCGCGCGGAGACGATCGTCGGCCAGGTGCTGTCCGAGAACGCGGCCCGCTGGGAGAGCCTCTCGGCGACGGACCGTGAGCGCATCAACCAGATGGCGCGCGCAATCGCCAACCGCTTGCTGCACGAGCCCACGGTGCGGCTGAAGGGCCTCTCCGATCGCGAGGACGCCTACCTGCAGGTGAGCGCCTTGCGGGAGCTGTTCGGTCTCGACGCCGGCACCGAGCCCGAGGCCGGCGACAGCTCCGACGTCGCCTCGCTCGACGAGCGGCGGCGTCGCAGCGAACGCGGCTAGTGACCCGGCATGGCTGAGGCCCAGCTCCGGCTCGGCACGCGCGGGAGCGCGCTGGCGCTGGCACAGGCGAAGCTCATCGCCAAGGCGCTCGGCGGCGCGGAGATCGTCCCCATCAAGACGTCCGGCGACCGGCGTTCCGGCCGCGAGTGGCCGACCGAGGGTGGCGGCGACAAGGCGCGCTTCGTTCGGGAGATCGAGCGGGCCCTGCTGGACGGCGAGGTGGACCTGGGCGTCCACTCGGCCAAGGACCTGCCGACGGAGCTGCCCGACGGCTTGGAGCTCGCCGGCGTCCCGACGCGCGAGGACCCAAGGGACGCGTACGTCGGGAGCGTCAGCTCGCTCGGCCAGGCCCCCAAGGGCTCGCGGATCGGCACCTCCAGCCTGCGCCGCCGGGCCCAGATCCTCTCCCTCCGGCCGGACCTCGAGATCGCCGAGCTGCGCGGCAACGTCGACACGAGGCTGCGCCGCCTCGAGGAGGGCGACTTCGACGGGCTGGTGCTCGCGGCGGCGGGGCTGCGTCGCCTCGACCGAGCGGCGGAGATGTCCTTCCCGATCGAATTCGAGGAACTCGTGCCGGCCCCCGGCCAGGGGGCGCTCGCGCTCGAGGCCGCGCACGACGACGACCGGGCGGCGGCGCTGGCCGAGTCGATAACGGATCGGGAGTCGCTCGCGGCCGTGCTCGCGGAGCGCGCGCTGGTGGCCGAGCTGGACGCGAGCTGCAACACACCGTTCGGGGCGGTCGCCACGATGGAGCATGGGGGGCGCATGCGGCTGCAGGCCTTCTGCGGCCTCCCGGATGGGAGCGAGTGGCTCCGCGATGAAGTCGAGATGGATGACGCGGACCCGGAGGCGGTCGGACGCGCGCTGGCGGAGCGGATGAAGGCCGCGGGGGCATCGGAGCTCCTGGGGCGGGCGGAGCAGATGGCGGTCGCGACGTGAACGAGTCGACGGGAATCGTCTACCTGGTCGGCGCCGGGCCTGGCGACCCGGGGCTGATCACCGCCCGCGCTTTGGAGCTGATCGTCGCCGCCGACGCGATCGTCCACGACCGCTTGATTCCGCGCGACGTCCTGGCTGCCGCGAGGCCGGATGCGGAGCTGCTCTATGTGGGCAAAGAGCCGGGCGCGGCCAGCGTCCCGCAGGAGGGAATCGAGGAGCTGCTGATCGATCGCGCCCGCCAGGGGAAGATCGTGGTCCGGCTGAAGGGAGGGGATCCGTTCGTGTTCGGGCGCGGCGGTGAGGAGGCCGAGGCGCTCGCCGCGGCCGCCATTCCCTTCGAGGTCGTCCCGGGCGTCACGGCCGGGGTCGCGGCGCCCGCGTACGCGGGCATCCCCGTCACCCATCGAGACGATGCCTCCGGCGTCGCCTTCATCACCGGGCACGAGGACCCGGAGAAGGAGGACGCGGCGCTCGACTACGAGGCCCTCGCCCGCTTCCCCGGAACGCTCGTCTTCTACATGGGCACGGCGGCGCTGCCCGGGATCGCGGAGAGATTGATCGAGGCGGGGCGGGATCCCGCGGAGCCGGCCGCGGTGGTTGAGCGGGGGACGCTGCCGGGGCAGCGCACCGTCGACTCCACGCTCGACCGAATCGCTCGGGCCGCCGCCGACGCGGAGATCCGTCCCCCCTCGGTGACGATCGTCGGTCCGGTCGCCGCGCGGCGCGAGCGGATCGCCTGGCTCGAGCGTCGGCCGCTGTACGGCAAGAAGGTGGTCGTCACCCGCGCGCGGGCCCAGGCCAGCGAGCTGGTCCGTCGCCTCGACGCGCTCGGCGCCGAGCCGATCGAGTTGCCGGCGATCCGGATCGAGCCGATGATCGACAGCGACGAGGTCCGTCGCGCCGTCGGGGCCCTTCACGCCTACGCCTTGGTCTGCCTGACCAGCCCCAACGCGGTCCGGCTTCTGTTCGAGGCGATGGCGGCCCGGGGACGCGACGCCCGTGCGCTGGCGAATGCGAGCGTGGCAGCGATCGGCGCCGGGACCGAGGCCGCGCTGGCGGCCCACGGCGTGATCGCCGACATTGTTCCCGAGCGATTCCTCGGCGAGGAACTGGTTGAGGCCCTCAACCGCATCGAGCTCCGCGGCAAGCCGGTGCTGGTCGCCCGGGCCGCCGAGGCCCGCGAGCTCCTTCCCGAGACGCTGCGAAAGCGCGGCGCGGAGGTCGACGTGGTCGCGCTGTATGAGACCGTCGCCGAGGCTCCTGACCCGGAGGCGCTCGACCGCGCCCGGCAGGCCGACTTCGTCACCTTCACCTCCTCCTCGACCGTGCGCAACTTCCTGCAGGCCAGCCCCAACGGCATCCCCGCCGGGGCCAAGGTGGTCTCGATCGGGCCGGTGACCAGCGAGGCCGCCCGCGAAGCTGGGCTCACGGTGGACGTCGAGGCCGAGCGCCACGACATCGACGGGCTGGTGGATGCGCTGCTGGGAGCAGTCGCCCGAACCAATCGGTGATTGGATTCGGCGGTGGCAACGCCGCGGCCGATCACGTTCCTCTCGGACTACGGCTACGAGGACGAGTTCGCCGGGGTCTGCCGCGCGGTGATCGCGCAAATCGTGCCGGGCGCGCCGGTGATCGACCTGACCCACGGGATCGCGCGCCAGGACGTCCGCCAGGGCGCGATCGCGCTCGCCAACGCGCTGCCCTCGTGCCC
>JBKOYL010000095.1:0-11815 GCA_046725395.1 Actinomycetota bacterium
TTCCCCTCGGCGTCGGTGTAGTCCACCGTCTCGACAGGTTTGCGTTCGCGCTTGCTTCGCCTCGCCACTCCCCAAGGATGCCAACTAGCCTTGCCGCGTCACCGAGCCGGTCAACATCGCGGACCTCGAGCGGCTGGCGGCAGAGTCGCTCGAGGCGGGCGCGCACGGCTACTTCGCCGGGGGCGCAGGCGACGAGCGCACCCTGCGCCGGAACGCGGAGGCGTACGAGCGCTGGGAGCTGCGGCCCCGGGTCCTGGTCGACGTCTCGGAGGTGACCACGCGCTGCACGGTTCTCGGCACGCAGCTCGGGATGCCGATCCTCGTTGCGCCGGTCGCCTTCCAGCTGCTCGCACATCGGGACGGCGAGGCCGGCATGGCGCGGGCCGCCGCGGCGGCGGGCACCGTGATGTGCCTATCCAGCCTGACCAGCACCCGACCGGCCGAGGTCGCCGAGGCGGCGCCGAACGGCAGGCGCTGGATGCAGGTCTATCTCTTCCGCGACCGCGGCGTGACCCGCGCCATGGTCGAGGAGGCGGCCGAGGCGGGCTACGAGGCGCTGTTGCTGACGGTGGACGCTCCCTACGCCGGACGCCGCGAGCGAGACCTCCGCACCGGCTTCCAGGTGCCGGCGGAGATTCGCGCGCCGGCGATCGAGGCGGCAGTTGGGCATCGGAGCATGACCACCGCCGAGGTCTTCGAGCTGGTTGATCCCTCGATCACCTGGAAGGATCTGGAGCGGCTCTGCGACGAGTTCCGCCTGCCGATCCTGGTCAAGGGGCTGATCACCGGAGAGGACGCGGCGCTGGCGGTCGAGAACGGCGCAGCCGGGGTGGTGGTCTCGAACCACGGCGGGCGCCAACTCGACAACGCCCCAGCGACCATCGACGCTCTGCCGGAGGTGGTGGAGGCCATCGCCGGTCGGATCCCCGTGCTGGTCGACGGAGGCATCCGGCGCGGCACGGACGTGGCGGTCGCGCTCTCGCTCGGAGCGGAGGCGGTGCTGGCCGGACGCCCGGCACTCTGGGGCCTCGCCTGGGACGGCGAGTCCGGGGCCCGGCGCGCGCTCGAGATGCTGGCGGAGGAGCTGCGCCTGGCGCTTGCCCTGCTCGGCTGTCCAGACGCATCCGCTCTTAGCGCGGATCACGTCCAGCGCCGCTCCTAGCTCTCGTTAGTCTCGCCCGCTCGTGGCGACCAACGCTCCACAGCGCCTCTCGGGATCGGACATGTCGAACGTGCTCGCGGAGCGCGGCCCGATCCATGTCAACGTCGGCGCCACGATCATCGTCAGACGCGACGCGGCAGGCTGCGGGCTCGCGTTTCGCCACGGCAACCGTTCCACCTAGCTGTTCCATGAGAACAGCCGGGTGGAGCGATCCATCCAGGGCGCTCCTGGATAGCTGTTCCATAGGAACAGCAGGGCAGGAGAGCTTGCTCAAGGAGGCGACCGCGAGCGCCGCGATCAACGCGAGGAGGCTCATAGGGAACGGAGAGGGAGGGATTCGAACCCTCGAGAGGGCTATTAGCCCCCTACTCGCTTAGCAGGCGAGTGCCTTCAGCCGCTCGGCCACCTCTCCGGGGACTGCGGTCGCCGAGGCGACCACGCGGGTCGATTGTAGGCTGGATCGTCTTGCCTGCCCCGACGAGATGTCCGCTCCGCCGCCCCGGCGGACCACCCAGGTAGCCCCGCTTCCGAGGGGCGCCGAGCCGGCGCCGGAAACCAAAGGGGCCCCGGCGGTGCTCCTCGCCCTGCCGGTGACCCGAGCGTCCGGCATCAGCGCCAGCGAGATCGCAGAAGCACAGTTCCTGCCGGCTGCCCGCTGGAATCGGCTCCGGATTTGGGACCGCGCTTACTTCCGTGACCTCCGTGCGGGGGAGCTCTGCGAGCGCTTCAACCGCCTCTATCTGGTCACCGGGGCGACGATCCGCGACGAGGTCCCGACCTACAGGGGCGAGGGGAAGGCCTTCCTCTGGTCACATAGGCTGCCGCGATGGGCCGGGTCCCGAGCTTCGATCCGCTCGCGCCGAGCGGTCCCTGGATGAGCGCGCTGTCGTGGGCGGCGCGGCAGCGGCCGGTCACATGGTTCCTGGTGAACATCGGCAACAAGATCGATCCGTACCTGATGCGGGCCAGCGGCGGGCGCCTGAAGAGCACCTTCAATGCCCCGACCGTCCTGCTCACCCACACCGGAGCGAAGAGCGGCAAGCAGCGGACGACGCCGCTCGCCTATTTCACCCAGGGCGACGACGTGGTCCTGATCGCCTCGCGGGGCGGCCACCGCGAGCACCCCGCCTGGTACTTCAACCTCACGGCGAACCCCGAGGTCGAGCTCTGGACGAAGGGCGGGGGCGGCCGCTACCGGGCCCGCGAGGCCGAGGGTGCGGAGCGCGAGCGCCTCTGGGACCTCGCGACGAGGTTCTATCCGGGGTTCGCGCGCTACCAGGAGCGGGCGGGCAACCGCCGCATCCCGGTGATCGTCTGCAACCCGCAGGACCAGCCTTAATCCGGGTCGCTCTAGCCTTGGTGTACCCGGAGGGGTGGCAGAGTCTGGTTGATTGCGGCAGCCTTGAAAGCTGTTGACCGGGTCTCCCGGTCCGGGGGTTCGAATCCCTCCCCCTCCGCTAGCGAAGCCTGACGTTCGTCAGGTCGATCCTCGCCGATCAGCGCTCCGCCACCAGCAGCGTCTGCACGCCTCGGCCGATCGGCCCTTGCTCATCGAAGAGGCGGGTATCGGCCATTCCGATCCCATTCGGCTCGGGCAGCGTCAGCGCATCGAGGCAGACCCACTCCCCGGCCGGCATCCGATGCAGGTGCACGGTCAGGTCGACGTTGATGAACAGGTAGCGGCGCCAGTCGAGCGCGGCGCTGACGCCGTTGCCCGCGTCCGCGGCGACCACCACCCGCTGCAGGGCCGTGGGCTCCTCACCCGGGAGCAACGGCACCCGCATCCGCAACCAGACCGTTGCCGGGCCCGGCTCCAGGAAGGCGCCGTTCACAAAGCGGTACTCCATCGCGGAGTGGTAGCCAACGTCATGGCCGGTGTCGAAGAAGTCGCGGGGCTCGGCCTGCTCCGGCTTACGCGGCACGCCGGGGAGGCCCTGGGGCGTCTCGAACACCACCTCGTCCGTTCGCAACCGCCATCCCGCGGCCCGCATCAGAGGAGACCCGCCGTCGTCGGCGAGCGTCGCCTCGAACATCTCAACCCGCCGACCGGACCGCACGATCTCGGCATCCACCCGAAGCGGCCCGATCGGCACGGAGCGGAGCAGCTCGTAGGTGATCCTCCCGACCTGAGCCGGTCCACCGTCCTCGCCGCCGACCCGGCCGCCGGCGAGACCCTCGATCTCGCGAGCGAGCAGGGCGGCCGGGGGCCCTGCATGCTGAGCCTGCGGATCCCACGGCCCGCGGGTGAGCTCGGTGGCCAGGTAGCGATCCCCGTCGGGCTCGTAGAAGGACTCGGGCACGGCGGCATCCTAGGATCCGGCGACCATTGGGGCCGAGTAACAAGCCAGTGCCCCCGCGGACTATGTAGATGCGACCGGACTAACCTGGTCGCACCACACCGAAGCGAGGTAGGACTTGGAGAAGGTCAAGAAGAGCGAGGAGGAGTGGCGCCGGGAGCTCACCCCCGAGCAGTACGAGGTGGTGCGCCAGAAGGGCACCGAGGCCCCCTTCTCCAGCGAGCTCAATGACGTCAAGGAGCCGGGTACGTTCAAGTGCGTGGCCTGCGGCGAGCCGCTGTTCACCGCGGAGGAGAAGTTCGATTCCGGCACCGGCTGGCCGAGCTTCTACGCGCCCATGGACGACGAGAAGATCGATACCGAGGAGGACAACAGCTTCCTGATGCGGCGCACCGAGGTGCTCTGCTCACGCTGCGACGCCCACCTCGGCCATGTCTTCGACGACGGCCCCGCCGACAAGACCGGGCTGCGCTACTGCATTAACGGGTGCGCGCTCGACTTCGAGCCCAACGACTGACGGGCGGCGCCTTGCGGCGCCCCCTTGCATGCCTCAGACCTTGCCGCCGGCGCCCAGGTAGCTGAAGCGCACCGCCAGCGCCACGGCCTCGGTCCGCGTGTCGACCTCCATCCGGGCGATTGCGTTGCGGACGTGCGTGTGGACCGTGGCGGGACTGAGTGAAAGCCGGTCGGCGATCTGCTTGACACGCAGGCCCTCCGCGAGCAGCTCGAGGATCTCACGCTCGCGGGGGGTCAGCTCGAGCAGCTTCTCGACCTCCCCCGCTCCCTGGCCGAGCTCCGTGCCGACGAAGGTGCCGCCACTCGAGACCACCTCGATGGCGCGGGCGATGTCCTCGCTGGGCGCCGACTTGAGGACGTAACCCGAGGCTCCGGCGCGCAGGGCGAGCGTGAGCAGGTCCGGCTGCGCGTGGGCCGTGAAGATGATCACTCGGGTCTCGGGCCGGGACTTGAGGACGTCCTTGGTCGCCTCGATCCCGTCCTTGCCGGGTAGCTCGACGTCGATGATGCAGACATCGGGCTGGAGCTCCTTGACCTGCTCGACGAGCTCCTCCCCGGTCTCCGCCTCGCCGACGATCTCGACGCCGTCGACCGATGCCATCCGTGCCTTGATCGCCTCACGGACGATCTCGTGGTCGTCACACAGGACTACTCGCTTGGGGGAGTTGGGGCTCATCTATGTGGGAATCTCTTTCGGAACGCCAAATTCCTGCAAAGCGTTGGGGAGGTCGACGCTCCCGTCCCCTCTCTGGCGGTTCTCGAGCAGCGCGATCAGAGTCCTTCCCACAGCCACCGCGGTTCCGTTCAGCGTGTGCACAGGTTCAGGGGATTCGCCTTGCGCGGGACGGTAACGGGCCGACAGGCGTCTTGCCTGGTAATCAGTAGTGTTCGAGCAGCTCGTCACCTCCCGGTAGCGGCTCTGGCTCGGGATCCAGGCCTCGCAATCGAACTTGCGGGCCGCCGGGGCGCCCAGGTCGCCGACGGCGACGTCGACCACGCGGTACGGGATCTCGAGCGCCTGGAGAATGCGCTCCTGAATGGCGAGGATGCGCTCGTGCTCCTCACGTGAGTCCCCCGGTTCGACGAAGCTGAACATCTCCACCTTGTCGAACTGATGGACTCGGAAGATGCCCCGGGTATCGCGCCCGGCAGCGCCGGCCTCCCTCCGGAAGCAGGTCGAGAACCCCCCGTAGCGCTTGGGCAGGTCCGAGGCCTCCATGATCTGGTCGGCGTGCAGCGAGGCGAGTGAGACCTCGGAGGTCCCCACGAGGAAGAGCTCGTCGCGGGGGATCTCGTAGATCATCTCGCGATCTCCGGGGAAGACCCCGGTCCCGTACAGCGCCCGCTCGCGGACCAGCACCGGCGGGACGGTCGGCCGGAATCCTTCCCGACGGATCAGCTCCATCGCGAACCTGACCAGCGCGAGCTCGACCATGACCGGGTCGCCCAACAGGTAGGCGAAGCGGGAACCCGAGGTGCTCCCCGCCGCCTCCATCTCGATCCAACCGTTGCGCTCGGCCAGCTCCAGGTGATCCAGCGGCTCGAAGTCGAAGCGGGGGCGGTCTCCCACCTCCCGGAGGGTGACGTTGTCCTCCTCGGTCTCGCCATCCGGCGCCTCGGGATCGGGCAGGTTCGGGAGGGTGTCCAGCAGCCCGCTGCGCCGCTCGTCGAGCTCCCCGAGCCGGGGCTCCAGCACCTTGAGCTCGGACTTCAGGGAACTCGACTTCTCCCGGGCTTCCGCGAACTCCGGCTCGTTCACCTTGCCGGCGCGCGCCGCCTCCTCGATCTCGGCCGAGAGCTTGTTCTGCTCGGCTCGGATCGCGTCGATGCGGGTGTTGAGCTCACGGCGGCGCTGGTCGACGGCGATCAGCTCGTCCAGCTGGTCCGCCGCTCCGCGCCTCGCCAGCGCCGAGCGGACGGGCTCCGGGTCGCTGCGGATCTGCTTGAGGTCGAGCGTGGCCCGGCTCCCGGGGGCGGTCTAGGGGGCGGCCGTCGTCGTCGGGGCCGGGGCCGGCGACTCGATGACGTCCTGGCCGGCGTACTTGGCGACGAACGCCGCGACCTTGTCGGCATCGGCGCCGACCACGACGTTCTGGGGCATGATCGCGCCCGAGAAGCCGCCGTTGCGGATCGCGTAGATCACATCCGCCATCGTCTCGTGGCGCTGGTCGAAGTTGGGTCCCTGAACCCGCTCACTGCGGTTGGCAGTTCCCTGGGTGCCCGCCGGCGTCAACGTGTGGCAGCCCGAGCAGCGCTCGGCGAAGATCTGGGCGCCCTGGTGAAGCGGATCGTCGTCCGGCACCTGGATGCCCTGGGTGCCGCAACCGCCAGCGGTCGCGATCACGGCGACTGCGATCAGTCCGAATGCCCCTCGCACGCGGCGGGATCATATGCGCAAGTCATGGCGGGTTCGCCCCCGCCGAGCCGCGGCCCTTAGGTTTCCTGCATGGCCGGCGACGGGGTCTCCCCCGATCAGTTCCGCGCCGCACTGAGCGCCTACGCCACCGGTGTCACCGTCGTGACCGCGGTGGGGCCCAGCGGGCCCTCCGGCGCGACCGCCAACGCCGTCACTTCCCTCTCCCTGGAGCCGCCGATGATGCTGGCATGCCTCGACCGTGACTCGCGCACGCTCACCTCGGTACGGGAGCAGGGGCGCTTCGGCGTCAACGCCCTGGCCGCCGGGCAGGAGGAGCTGGCGCGCCGCTTCTCCGCCAAGGACCCCGAGCCACAGAAGTGGGACGGCATCGAGTGGTCCGAGCAGCTGGAGCTGCCCCGCCTGGCGGGGGCGCTGATGTGGGTCGCCTGCGAGCTGCGCGACCTGATCGACGGCGGCGACCACCTGATCCTTACCGGCAACGTGCTCGCCGCCGAGTCGGGCGAGGGACAGCCGCTGCTCTTTCACCGGGGGGCGTATCGGGACCTGCTGGCGGAGTCGTAGGGCGAACACCGGCAATGAAGAGGGTCGGTCCGGGCCTAATGCACGGCCAATTGGCGGCTTGGCTCTCCATCTGGCAACCAACCCGCCATTCCCTTAGGTCAAGGTGCGGAACAGGGCATTGACGGCGCGGCGGCTTCCGTCCACCTGAACGTCGCCGGCCTCCACCGCCTTCCCCAGCCGGTTTTCGCCGAAGACGACGCTCGTGACGGTGCTCGGATCGCTCCGAATCACCGCGTCGGGATCCTCGGCCTCACCGCGCGTCGCCTCGAAGCGACCCTCCGCGAGCCGGATCCGAAACGGGACCTCGCCGAGCCAGAGCTCATAGGTCGCCTCGAGGCCGTCCGCCTTCGCCGGATCGAAGGTCGACTTGAGGGCGAGGACCAGTGAGTCCGGTCCCATCGCGGCGCCCCGGGGGAACGACGGCGAGGCGCTCGCCCAGCGGCCGAGGGCTAGGACCGCCCGCTCCAGCTCGCGGCCCCACTCCGTCAGCTCGTAGACCTGGACGGCCGCCGGGGGCGCCAGCTTGCGCCGCCGCACGATCCCGGATTCCTCCAGCTCCCGCAGCCGCTGCCCCAGGACGTTGGGGCTGATGTCCGGGATGCCGGTGCGGAGGTCGGTGAAGCGCTTCGGGCCGAGCAAGAGCTCGCGGACCACCAGCAGCGCCCAACGCTGCCCGAGCAGCTCGGAGGCGTGAGCTATTCCGCAGCCATCCTCGATCTTCCTGGTCCGTGCCATGCGGGAAGTTTAGCCCACTGTGATCCTGAACTACAACTATATGATTCTCTTTTAGGACTTTATGGTACGGTGCGCTGGTTGTATGAGCAGCGATCCGGAAGCGAGACGAAGGAGAGAGGGATGAATCTCCCGGACGTGGTGTCACAAGAGGAATGGGAGGCGGCGAACAAGCGGATCCTCGACAAGGAGAAGGCGCTGACGAGGGAGAGCGATGCCCTGGCCGCGGAGCGGCGCCGCCAGCCGATCATGCGCGTCGAGCAGGAGTACGAGTTCGAGGGACCGAACGGGAAGGCGACCATGCTCGATCTGTTCGAGGGCCGCCGTCAGCTGTTCGTCTACAACTTCATGTTCGGGCCGAATCAGGAGGTCGGCTGCGATGGCTGCTCGATGGTCGTCGATCAGCTCACACATCCGGCCCACCTGCACGCCCGGGACACGAGCTTCGCCCTCGCCTCGCGCGCTCCCATCGAGAAGCTGGAGCGGTATAGGGGGCGGATGGGTTGGGAGGTCCCCTGGTATTCGTGGAGTGGTGGCACCTATGGCGTCGACCTCGGCCTCTCGCCAGCTGAGCCGCAGCCCGACGAGTACCAGGACGGGGAGATGTTCGGGCTCAACGCGTTCTTCCGCGAGGGGGACGAGGTCTACCGCACCTACTTCACCAGCTGGCGCGGGCTCGAGGTGATCGGGCCCGTGTGGAGCTATCTCGATCGGTCGCTGCTTGGTCGCCAGGAGACCTGGGAGGACTCCCCTCCCGGCTGGCCGCAGACGCCGCCGTACGAGTGGTGGCGCCGCCACGACGAGTACGAGGAGCAGTCATGACCGACCGCGATGGCTACCAGCACGGCGTCCCCTGCTGGGTCGACACCTGGCAGCCCGACGCCGATGCCGCGGTGGCCTTCTACACGCAGCTGTTCGGCTGGGACGCGGAGGACACGATGCCCCCGGGCGTTGCCGGGAAGCACTACATGTGCCGGCTACGGGGCAAGGACGTTGCCGCAGTCGCCTCACGCCCGGAGGGGGCGCCGGACGTCACCGCCTGGACCACCTATGTCTGGGTCGACGACATGGGCGAGACGGTCGCCAAGGTGACCGACGCCGGCGGCAGCGTCCTCAAGGAGCCATTCGACGCGCTCGACGGCGGCCGGATCGCGATCATCGCCGACACGGCCGGCGCCGCAATGGGGATCTGGCAGCCCGGCGCCCACCGTGGCGCCCAGCTGGTGAACGAGCCGAGCGCCTGGGCGATGAGCTCGCTGAGGACCGACGACCCGGAGGGTGCGAAGCGGTTCTACGCGGAGCTATTCGGCTGGGGGACCTCTGGCTTCGACATGGGAGGCGGCGAGATGACCTTGTTCACGGTGCCGGGCTACGTTGGCGGCGAGCCGCAGCAGCCCGTTCCCCGCGACGTGGTCGCGGTGCTGGCCCCACCGAGCGACGACAACGGCGAGGGCTCGCGATGGACGGTCGGCTTCTGGGTCGCGGACATCGACGCCGCCGTGTCGAAGGTGTCCAACGGCGGCGGCGAGGTGCTCGTCCCTCCCTTCGAGCTGGGGGGCGCGGGGCTGCGCCAGTCCGTCGTGCGCGACCCCCAGGGCGCGAGCCTCTCGCTGACGCAGCCGCCCGGCGTCTAGGGTCATGCGAGGCGGCCGCGGCGCAGCTAGCCGGTGGGGCGGAGGCAGTACCCGAACGCGGTCAACCAGGACGGGGGCGCCGGCCCGAAGTAGCCGAAGGCCGTCGCCGACCAGGAGCCGTCCTCGTTGAAGGACCCGTCGCCGAAGAGGGCGGTCCGCGAGCCGTTGAGGCTGAAGCCGCCCGAGGTCAACACGTAACCAGGGGGACATGGAGGCGTCGTCGCGGTGGTCGAGCCGCCGGTCGGGACCGGGCTGGAAGCCTGAACCTCGGTCAGCGGCAGGCTCGGGTCGCGGGCGCAGTAGGCGATCGCCGTCAGCTCCCCGCCATCCCGGCCGGCCGCGCTGGCCGTGACCCGCCAGGCAGTCTCCGAAATCGCCCTCGCCTCGGTGATGTAGTTGCCGCCGTAGGTGCGGAAGGGAGTCGTGAAGTTGGTGCGCTGGAAGCCGCCGCCGAACAGATACTGGCCGGACGGGCAGCTTGCGATCGCGGTGTTCGTGCTCCTCCGCCGCACGAACACGGTCCGGTGGGGAGACGACATCGGGACCAGCCCCCTGCCGCAGACGACTTGGAGGGTGACCGTGCGAGGTGTGGTGTGCCGAGGTCTCGGATCGATGATCAGCGCGGTGACGTGGAAGCCGCGCTGCACGCCCAGCCGCTCGTAGGAGTGCGGATAGACGCCCTCGCCGTCGGGCCCGGGCGATAGATCGCTGGTCATCCCCCCGCCGAGCGGAGACGAGCCGCGCGGGCACAGGGTCACCAGGCGCTTCGCCCTGTCGGCCTTCTTCAGCCTGAATGCCTTCGTGGTGAAGCTGAGCCGCCTGAGCGGGCCGCGTCCGAGGCGGCCGGCCTCGGCGCCTCTGCGGTCGGGCGCCACGCCGCGGCGATACACCTCGCCGGCGGCGGTGTTCAAGATGAACACTTTCCCGCCGTACCGCAGCGCGAAGACCATCCGGTTGCAGCCGCTTCGCGGGCCGATCACGTAGACCACGCCCGGTGAGCGAACGGCGCCGAAGCCGCGAGCGACCTCGGCCGGCAGAGGACCCCAGAAGCGGATCAGCTCCACCATCCGCCGGGGCGGCGCGTAGCAGCCGTTCCTGGATCCGGCCCGCTGGCCGCCGGCAACCTTGAACGCGATCTCGAGCTTCCTGGTCGGTGTGTTGTGCCCGCCCGACCGCACGGCATCGGCGGTCTCCGCGCCGCCGATCAGCACGGCGGCGGCGATCAGGCAGACGATCCGCGCCAGTGCTAGAAGGCCGAGCTCGTCCCGGCGGCTCGGAGCGCGAGCAGGAAGATGACGAGGCAAGCCGTCGCCATTATCCCGGTATCGCGGCGGAATATCGCGAGCGCGATCTCGGTCTGCCGCTCCTCCGGGAGGGAGTGGACGTCGAGGTCGCCGAGCTCCTGCTGCGCGGAGCCCAAGCGGATCACCTCCGCCAGCAGCGAGACCACCAGCGGCAGCCCTCCGTAGAGGTAATGCAGCTCGCTCGCGTCGTGTCCGCTGAAGGCCAGCGACAGCCCGAGCAGCGCCTGGAGGACGACGCTGGCCTGCGCGATCCGGAGCGCGTACCAGAAGCCGGCGCGCGGCCGGTGCTGGAGCCAGTCGAGCCCGCCCCAGATCCCGGCCACCAGGTTCGCGGCTATCAGGCTGACCCCGACGACTAGATGGACTTCCGCCACGGCCGCGCGAGCTTAGATCCGAGGGTCATGCGAGGGCGCGCCGTCAGGCGCGACCCGTTTTATCAGGGCGAAGCTGAGGAGCAACCCATTTCGGGGTGGGGTCAAGTCCGCCAGAAAGGGTCGGAATTCGGCTTGCTGATGCGGAAAAGCACTATGTAACAGTTTGATACAAAGTGTGAGGCAAGTGGTATAAGACCGATCGGATCGTGCTTCAGAGCTACCTCCCCGTCCTTGTCTTCGCCGGCCTAGGGATTCTCGTGGGAGGCACCTTCGCACTGTTGAACTCGATCACCGGTCCCCGGCGGCCGAACCCCATCAAGGGTCAGCCGTACGAGTGCGGGCTCCCCTCCCACATCACCCGCACCTTCCGCTTCGGCGTGAGCTTCTACATGATCGCGATGCTCTTCATCCTGTTCGACATCGAGGTCGTCTTCCTCTATCCGGTTGGCGCCCTCGTCCACGCCACCAAGAGCGTCTTCGTGCTGGTGGAGATTCTCGTATTCGTCGTGCTGTTGCTCGTCGCCCTGGTTTTCGTCTGGCGTCGAGGAGCGCTCGATTGGAAGTAGAGCGGGAGAGCCTCCGAGCCCGTCAGCTGCGCGCCCGCGACCTGCTGCGCGGGGACCTCGAGGGCCGCGACCTCGACGAGTACGTCGAGGAACGGGTGCTGACCACCACGCTCGAGAATGCGCTCAACTGGGGCCGCGCCAACGCCCTCTTCCCGATGACCTTCGGCCTGGCCTGCTGCGCGATCGAGATGATGTCCATGGTCACCTCGCGCTACGACATCGCGAGATTCGGCGCCGAGGCCTTCCGCGCCTCCCCACGCCAGGCGGACATGCTGATCCTCTCGGGCCGGGT
>JBKOYL010000108.1:0-9076 GCA_046725395.1 Actinomycetota bacterium
TGGCGAGCAGCATCCCCATCGGGTGGGCGTCGTGGCGGAAGCCCTCGTTGAACTTCTTGATGTCCTCGTGGGCGAAGGTGTGGTGGGTGACGTCGTAGATCCAGCGCTCGAGCTGGGCGGGGGTCGGAAGCTCCCCGAAGATCAGGAGGTAGGCGACCTCCAGGTAGGTGGACTGCTCGCAGAGCTGCTCGATCGGGATGCCGCGGTGCTGCAGGATCCCGGCCTCGCCGTCGATGAATGTGATTGCCGAACGGGCGGAGGCCGTGTTGGTGAACGCCGGGTCGTAGCCCATCAGCCCGAAGTCGTCGTCGTCGACCTTGATCTGGCGGAGGTCCATCGTCCGGACGGTCCCGTCCGTGACTTCGATCTCGTAGCTCTTGCCGGTGCGGTTGTCTGTGACGCTGAGGGTGTCGCCGCCCCGCTCGCCGTCCCGCGACGCTTCCACCTGCGGCTCTGCCTGGGTCTGCTTGGTCGCCATCCGGACCTCCTCGCTCGGTGCCGCGTTCCGCACATATCTTCTCACGGTGGCGATGTCCGCAAACCGGCTCACCAAGGAGCAGACGCTGCGTTTGTTCGCGGGTCTGCCGCGTCGCTACGACCTCGCGGGTGCCCTGCTCAGCTTCGCGCAGGACCCTCGCTGGCGTCGGGAGATGGTGGGCAAGATCGACGCTGGGACCGGCGATCGCGTGCTTGACGTCGCAACAGGCACGGGCATGGTGGCCACGGCCCTCGTGCGTCGCTACGACTGCTCCGTCGTCGGTCTCGACCAGAGCCCGGAGATGCTCGCGGGTGCCCGGGCGAAGCTCGATGCGGACCCGCGTCTCGCGGCGAAGATCGACCTGGTTCGCGGGGAGGCCGAGTCGCTGCCCTTCGCGGACGGCGAGTTCAACCACCTCACCTTCACCTACCTGCTCCGCTATGTGGATGATCCCGGAGCCACCCTGAGTGAGCTGGCCCGCGTGGTGAAGCCAGACGGCCGCATCGCCTCGCTCGAGTTCATGCTGCCGCCCAACGCCCTCGCCCGTTTCCTCTGGCACATCTACACACGTGCGGCGATGCCCGCCCTCGGCCGGCTGATCTCGAGCGACTGGTACGAGGTGGGGCGGTTCCTCGGCCCAAGCATCACGGAGCTCTACGGGCGGCTGCCGCTCGATCGCCAGCTGGAGCTCTGGAGGGCAGCGGGAATCCAACAGGTGCAGGCACGGGTAATGAGCTTTGGCGGCGGGGTAGTGATCTGGGGATCCCGTGCCTGACGCGGTTTCGCCGGACGCGGGGAAGGAAACCGAGGACAGACTCCGGCGGCCAGCGTTCTATGCCCTTCGGCCCGGCGGCTGGCGGGATCTGGTCACGGTCCTTCACCCGCCCTATACGGCGTGGCATCTGTCCAACGTCGCATTCGGAGCAGCGGCGGCCGCGGCAATCCACACGGACCGTTTCATCGCGACCCTCGGTGCCTTCTTCCTCGCAGTTGGGATAGGCGCACACGCCCTCGACGAGCTCAATGGCCGCCCGCTCAGCACCCAGCTCTCGGACCGCACGCTGATCGGACTCGCCACCTCCTCGTTGGCCGGGGCGATCGGGATCGGGATCGCCGGCTGCTTCATCGTCTCGGCGACCCTGGTGCCGTTCGTGCTGGCCGGAGGCTTCATCGTGGTGGCGTACAACCTCGAGTTGTTCGGCGGTCGGTTCCACACCGATTTCTGGCTGGCCGCCTCCTGGGGTGCGTTTCCGGCGGTCACCTCGTGGTGGGTGAACACTCTGACGTTCGCGTCGGCAAAGACCGTGATCGCGGGCGTCCTTGTGGCAGCTGGATGCTTTGGGCTTACGACCGTCCAGCGTCGCCTCTCCACTCCGGTCCGCCGGCTGCGGAGGAGGACGGTCTCGGTCAGCGGCGAGCAGCGTCTCGCGGACGGCACGGTGATCGAGCTGACCCCGGCGGAGCTCGCCGGTCCGCTCGACGGGTCGTTGAGTGGACTCTCCTGGGCGGTCGTCGCCCTCGCGATCGGGCTCGTAGTCATCCGGTACTGACAGCAGCCCTGTCAGCTGCGCGATGCCTCGAGCGCCGCGATCAGCGACGAGGCGTCGAACGAGCCGTGGTGAAGCCGCCCGCCGACGAAGAAGGCGGGCGTCCCCCTCACGCCGCTCGCCAGCCCACTGTCCACGTCGCGCTGCACCCTGGGCCTGTGGACCTCCGAGTCGAGCTCGGCGGCCACCCGCTCGGCGTCGAGTCCCAGCTCGCGTGCGTGGCCGATCAGATCCTCCCGGCTGAGCGCGCCGCGCGACTCGTACATCGCATCGTGCATCTCCCAGAAGGCGCCCTGAGCGGCGGACGCCTCGGCCGCCTCCGCCGCCCGCTCGGCGTCGGGATGGATGTCCCGAAGCGGGAAATGGCGGAAGGCGAACAGCAGCCTCCCCCCGAGTTGGTCGCGGATCCGCCGGATGATCGGATATGCGGCGGTGCAGTACGGGCACTGGAAGTCGCCGTACATGACGAGCTCGAGCTCGGCGCGGCCTGGGCCGTCGACGTGATCCTCGGCGGAGAGCGGCGGGGTGAGCTCCATCCGCGGATCGTATGCTCGCGCGGTGAACGACATCGAGACCCTGGTTGCGCTGGTCGCCGTGGCGATCGTGCTGGTCCGGTTCGCGGACGCCGTGTCGATCCCCTATCCGATCGTCCTGGTGCTCGGCGGGCTCGGGATCGGGTTCATCCCGGGCGGGCCGTCGCTCGAGTTAGAGCCCGATGTCGTCTTCCTCGTCTTCCTGCCGCCGATCCTGCAGTCGGCGGGGTACTGGGCATCACCCAGGGAGCTGCGCGCCGAGCTGGTCCCCCTTACCTGGCTGGTGCTTGGCCTGACCCTGGCGACCATGGTCGCTGTGGCGGTGGTCGCTCAGGCCGTCATCCCGGGCATCGACTGGCCGGAGGCCTTCGTGCTGGGCGCGATCGTCGCCCCGACGGACCCGGTCTCGGCGATCGCGACCTTCGAGCGGCTGGGGATCTCGGATCGCGTCGCCACCCTGGTGGAGGGGGAGAGCATGGTGAACGACGCCGTCGCCCTGGTCTCGTTCAAGGTCGCTCTCGCGGCGGTCGTGAGCGGCGCCCTCACGGCCGAGACGGTGGTCGACGACCTAGTCGTGGGCGTGCTCGGAGGCGTCGCCATCGGCCTGGCGCTCGCCTGGGTCGCTTCGAGGGCGATCCGCCGCCTGGAGGACCCACCGCTCGCCATCCTGCTCACCGTGCTGCTGGCCTACGCCTCGTTCGCTCTGGCGGACGGCGTCGGGGCGTCGGGCGTCTTGGCGGCGGTGAGCGCGGGAATGTACGCGGGCTGGCGCTCCCACGAGATCTTCGACGCTGATTTGCGCCTCAACGCTCAGGCCTTCTGGCGCGTGCTCATCTTCGCCCTCAACGCGATCCTCTTCGTGCTCGTCGGCCTGCAGTTTCCCGAGGTCCTGCGGCGGGTCGGCGAGCAGTTCTCGGTCGGGGAGATCGTCGGCTACGGACTGCTGGTCTCGGCGACCGTGATCGCGGTGAGGATGCTCTGGCAGTTCCTCCCCGGCTCGCTTGGGCGGATCGTCGAGAGGGCGGGCCGCTGGTCCCCTGGAGAGGACTGGCGCGAGAACGCGCTTATCGGCTGGAGCGGAATGCGCGGAGCCGTCTCGCTCGCTGCGGCGCTGGCGCTTCCCTTCGAGCTCGACTCGGGCGCGCCCTTCGGCTCCCGCGACCTGATCATCTATCTGACGGTCGCCGTCATCTTCGTCACCCTGGTCGGGCAGGGCCTGACCCTCCCGGCGGTCGTCAGGTGGCTGGGTCTCGGCGCGCACGAGGCCTGGACCCCCGACGAGGCCGTGGCGCGGCTCGCGGCGGCCCAGGCGGCGCTCGACCGCCTCGAGGAGCTCGAGGACGCCGAGCCCGGCGTGCCCGACAACGTCTTCCAGCGCCTGCGCGAGACCTACCAGGCGCGCTTCGCCCGCTGCGTTGCCGCGCTCTCTGGCGAGGACGGCGAGGTGCCGATCGAGGACCCGCTGACCGGCTACCGGAGGCTGAGGCGCGACCTGATCGGCAGCGAGCGTGTCGCATTGCTCGAGATGCGGAACGACGGGCGCGTCAAGCAGGACACCTTCCGTCGGATCCAGGGCGACCTCGACCTCGACGAGGCGCGCCTGGGCTAGAGGGCTAGGGGGTCGGCGCCGGCTCGACGTCGAAGTGCGTGATCTGGCGGAACCCGCGGAGGCGCTCCTCGATCTCCTCCCGGGTGAGGGAGCGCACCCTCTCGGTTCCGAAGTGCTCCACGTTGAACGAGGCGAGCACCGAGCCGTAGGCCATCGCTTGGCGGAGGACGGCGTGGTCGAGGACCGACTCGCCGGCCGCGCGGCGGTTGTCGAGGTAGCCGAGGAAGCCGCCGGCGAAGCTGTCGCCGGCACCGGTCGGGTCGCGCACGTCCTCGAGCAGATAGCCGGGGATGGCGAAGAACTCATCCCCGGAGAACAGCGCCGCCCCGTACTCGCCGCGCTTCGCGACCACCACGCTGGGCCCGAGATCCATCGCCGCTCGGGCGGCTCTGGCGAGGTTGGGCTCACCGGTGAGCTCGCGCAGCTCGGCGTCGTTGAGCATCAGGCAGTCCACCTCGGAAATCGCGCCCTTGAGCTCGTCTCGCGCGCTGTCCAGCCAGAAGTTCATCGAGTCGAGCGCGGCGAACTCCGCCCGGCACCAGGCCCGGACCCGGCGCTGGAGCGCTGGATCGATGTTGCCGAGAAAGAGGAGGTCCGCCTGCTTCGAGGCCTCCGAGAGCTTGGGATCGAAGTCGGCGAACACGTTGAGCTGGGTGTCGTCGGTGTGCGCCACATTCATGTCGTACTCGTAGTGGCCGCGCCAGAAGAAGGTCTCGCCGCCCGGCACCCGTTCGATGTCCTCGGTGATCACGCCGCGGTCCTCGAGCACCTTGACCTCCGCGTCGCCGAAGTCGTCGCCCACTGGCCCGACCACCCGCACCTCAGTGAAGAAACTCGCGGCCAGGCCGAAGTGGACGGCGGAGCCGCCGAGCATCCGCTCACGCTCACCGAACGGCGTGCGCACGGAATCGAACGCGATGCTGCCAACTGCGGTCAGTGACATACGCTTGGGGCGTGAAGGCTATTCAGATCGAGGAGTTCGGCGGGCCGGAGGTGCTGCAGCTCAGCGAGGTGCCGGACCCCGAACCGGAGGACGGGCAGGTCGTCGTCGACGTCGCCCGCGCCGGCATCAACTTCGCGGACACCCACGCGATCCGCAACGACTACCTCGCCGAGCAGGCCCTGCCCCTGATCCCGGGAGGGGAGATCAGCGGCAAGACTCCCGACGGGCGTCGCGTCGCGGCGATCATGGCTAACGGTGGCTACGCGCAGAAGGTCGCCGTCCCCGAGGCGTGGCTGGTGCCGCTCCCGGATGAGGTGAGCGACGACCAGGCGGCCGGCCTGCTCCTGCAGGGACTGACGGCGCACGCGCTGCTCCACTACTGCGCCCACGTCCAGGGGGGCGAGACGGTTGTCGTCGAGGCCGCTGGCGGAGGCACGGGCAGCCTCGCGGTCCAGCTCGCCAAGCGCGCCGGCGCGAAGGTGATCGCCCTCGCCTCGAACGACGAGAAGCGGGCCCTCGCCGAGCGGCTGGGCGCGGATGCGACCGCCGATTCCCGGGCTGAGGACCTGAAGCAGGCGATCCTCGACGCGAACGGCGGAGAGAAGGTCGACGTCGTGCTGCATATGAGCGGCACCGGCTTCGACGCGGAGCTGCACGCACTTGGGATGCTGGGCAGGATCGTCGTCTTCGGCAACGCTGCGCGGCACCCGAACAAGATGCCGACCAACTACCTCCTGCAGACCTCGAAGTCGGTGCTCGGCTTCTGGCTGGTTGCCCTGATCGCGCGGCGGCGCGACCTGATCCGGTCGATGACGGCCGACCTGCTGAGCGCGGTCGCCGCCGGGGAGCTCGAAGTCGTGATCGGGAACACGTATCCGCTGAGCGAGGCCGCTCAGGCGCACAAGGACATCCAGGAGCGCCGCACCACCGGCAAGCTGCTCCTCGATCCCTCGACCTGATGAACGACCCCGCCGCTGATGCGAGGGCGCGCAGCGCGACCCGTGATATGCCGGCGACCACCTCCTTCGCCGACCTCGGCTTGTCCGAGGGCCTGCTGCAGACGCTCGACGAGCTCGGCTACGCCGAGCCCACCCCCATCCAGGCGCAGGCGATCCCGGAGCTGCTCGCGGGACACGACGTGATCGGCCAGGCTCACACAGGTAGCGGCAAGACGGCGGCCTTCGGGCTGCCGCTGCTCGAATACCTCGATCCGGACAACCAGGAGACGCAGGCGATCGTCCTGACGCCGACGCGCGAGCTCTGCATCCAGGTGACCCAGGCCCTCCGCGCCTACGCCGAGCACCTCGAGGCCGTCAACGTCGTGGCGGTCTTCGGGGGAGCGCCGATCCGCGACCAGCAGGCCCGCCTGCGATCCGGCGCCCAGGTGGTGGTCGCGACCGTCGGCCGGATGATGGACCTGATCTCCCGGCAGTCGCTGGTGCTGACCGCGGCCCGCTACGTCGTCCTCGACGAGGCCGACGAGATGCTCGATCTCGGCTTCATCGAAGACGTCGAGAGGATCCTGCGGATGTGCCCGAGCGGGCGCCAGACGCTGCTCTTCTCGGCGACGATCCCGGGGCCGGTCGCGAAGCTCGCCGAGCGGTACATGTACCACCCGGTCACGATCCGGGTGACGCCGAAGAAGCTCACGGTCGACTCGGTCGAGCAGGCCTACGTGATGGTCGAGCCGCGCAAGAAGCTCGAGCGGCTGGTCGAGGTGCTCCGGGCCGAGGAGCCGGAGCAGGCGATCATCTTCGTGCGCACCAAGATCGGCGCCGCCCGGCTCGGCAGGGACCTGGCGGACAAGGACCTGCGGGTGAAGGCGCTGCACGGCGACCTCACCCAGGGCCAGCGTGACGGGGTGATGATCTCGTTCAAGGAGCACAAGACTCCGCTGCTGGTGGCGACGGACATCGCGGCGCGCGGACTCGACATCGAGCACGTCACCCACGTCATCAACTACGACCTGCCGAACAATCCGGAGATCTACGTCCACCGCATCGGGCGCACGGGGCGGGTCGGCCGGACCGGGCGCGCGATCACCTTCGCCACCTCCAAGCAGGAGGCGGACCTGAAGACGATCGAGCGCACGGTCAAGGCTCCGATCGGCGAGTGGGAGCCTCCCGAGGAGCGCCTCGAGCACGCTCCCCGCCCCCGACACCGCGAGGGGCCCCCGCCCGCCCCCGCCAACGGCACGGTGAAGCTGTTCGTCAACCGCGGCAGGCGCGGCGGGATCAGCGAGGAGGATCTCAACTGGGCACTGGTCGAGGGCGCCGTCGTCCCGGAGAGCGCGATCCGCTCGATTCGCGTCCTCGAGCGGTTCTCGTTCGTCGAGCTGGCCGCCGATCAAGCGGAGCGGGCGGTGGAGTACCTCGACGGGACGAAGCTCAAGGGCCGGCAGATCCGGATGGAGATCGCCCGCTCGTAGGAGCTGGTCTTTGTGCGAGGGGGCGCCGCCAGGCGCCACCCGTCATGTGTGGGCGGCGAGCTCCTCGATCTTCCCGACCAGCTCTTCCCACTCGAAAGGCTTCGGGATGCAGTCCGTCGCGCCCAGCGAGCGCATCCGATCGGGCTCCTGCGCGTCCAGGTGCGCCGAGATCATCAGCACGGGGATGGTCGAGCCGGAATCGCGCAACTCCTCCAGGACCTCGGTCCCGGACATGTTCGGCATCATCGCGTCGAGCAGGATCACGTCCGGCGCCGTGGCGCCCGCCTCGCGCAGCCGCTCCAGGGCCTCGAAGCCGTCGGTCGCGGTGATCACCTCGTAGCCCTCCATCTCGAGGCGGCGCTGCAGCATGAGCAGCACGGTCTCCGAGTCGTCGGCGACCAGAAGACGCGTCATCCCGCGGCCCCTGCCTTCGTCCTGGACCTGGATGCGCGTGGGGGTGCCCATCCGTCCTTGGCGATCGGGAGCACGAACCGAAAGGTAGCGCCCTCACCCGGGGTCGAATTGGCGGTGATCGCCCCGCCGTGAAGCTCCACCAGCGACTTGGCGATCGCGAGGCCGAGACCGCTTCCGCCGACGGACTGCGTCTCGCCGCTCTCGGCCCTCCAGAAGCGGTCGAAGACATGGTCGAGCTCCTCGTCGCCTAGGCCCGGGCCGTTGTCGGAGACGGCGAACTCGACCTCGTCGCCGACCCGAGCCGCGGCCAGCTGCACCTCCGAGCCCTCCGGCGCGTACTTGTTCGCGTTGGTGAGCAGGTTGGCCAGCACCTGCCCGATCCGGTCGGCGTCGGCCTCCACTTCCGGCAGATCCTTCTCGACGCTGATCGTGAAGCGCTGATCGCGTTCCTCGAAGTGCGGTCGCATCTGCCTGCCGACCCGCTGCGCGAGAGAGTCCACCGAGGTCGGCTTCGGCTCGATGTGCAGCTTGCCCGCGTCGCTGCGGGCCAGGTCGAGCAGGTCGTTGATCATCTTCTGCAGCTGGCTGGCGCTCTCGGCGATCACCTCCGCCGCCTCGTACTGGCGGCTGCTGAGCCCCTTTCGCTGTGCGGTCAGCATCTCCGCGAACCCCTTGACCACGGTCACGGGTGTCCGCAGCTCGTGGGAGACCGTGAGGACGAAGTCGTCCTTCATCTGTTCCACGCGATCACGCTCGCGTGCGTCCCTCTCGAGGGAGTTCGCCATCTCGTTGAAGGCGTTGCCCAGGGCCGCGATCTCGACGGGACCTCCGACCTCGACTCGGGTCTTCAGATCGCCGCCCGCGAGACGCCGCGCTCCCTCGACCAGCCGCCCGAGCGGCGCCCGCATCGAGTTGATCAGGCCGGTGAACAAGATCAGGGCGGCGAGGAGGGCCCCGATCAGCCCGACGGCGACCAGGATCGTCGTGCGGCGCGTGTCGGACCGGGCGTCTTCCTGCGCGTCGTCGCGCGCCTGGCGGGTCGATCCCGCCAGCGTCTCATCGGCTTTCGTGACAGCCGCGATTCGGCGACGCTCGATCCGCGCCGGCGGCAGCTTGCCATGCAC
>JBKOYL010000109.1:0-10390 GCA_046725395.1 Actinomycetota bacterium
GGCCTGGCCGCCTACGCCCTGGTCGAGGGCGCGCGGTCCCTCGACCTTGCGTTCCTCGGCTGGGACCAGGGTGGCCGGTACGTCGCCGGCGGTGTGATCGCCGGCGCCGCGCTCTACGAGCTCACCCCGATGAAGGCGCGATGTCTCAGGCATTGCCGGGATTCGCGGTTGCTGCGGCAACGGCCAGGGGCTATCGGCGCACTCCGGATGGGACTCGAGCAGGGCGGTTTCTGCGTCGGCTGCTCATGGGCCCTGATGGCCGCCCTCTTCGCCCTCGGCGTGATGAGCATCACCTGGATGCTCCTGATCGCGGCGTTGATCGCGATCGAGAAACTGCTGCCTTTGGAAGCGCTCCCGAGCGGTGCGACGGCAGCGCTGCTGCTGGTCCTTGGCGTTGGGGTGATGTTCTTCCCGGACCAGGTTCCGGGCCTGACGATTCCCGCGGACGGGATGTCCACGATGGACGCGATGTCCATGTAGAACACACGAGATGATTGAGCCCCCGGGCTACGTGGTGCGGATCGAGCGGACCTTCGATGCCCCCGCGGAGGCCGTGTTCGACGCCTGGACCAGCCCCGAGGTCATGCGCCGCTGGTTCCACGTAGGCCCGGACTGGGAGACGCCCGAGGTCGACGTTGATCTCCGCGTTGGCGGGAAGGTCCGGGTGGTGATGCGGGGGCAGGACGGCACCGAGGCCGAGCTCAGCGGCGAATACAAGGAGATCAACCGTCCTCACCGGCTCACCATGACCATGACCTTCAGCGATGACCCCTCCAACCAGGAGCAGCTGATTGAGCTGACCTTCTCGGAGTCCGACGGCTCGACCACCGTCGTGCTGATCAACAGCGGCATCCCGACCGACGAGCGCCGCGACGCCCAGCATTGGGGCTGGGACGGCTGCCTCGACGAACTCGAACGGGCGCTGGCCAGCTGAATGACGAAGGGGGACAGGATGGAGACGCACTTCCCAGATGAGAGCGGCGAGTACAGGGCCGCGCGGGATCGACTGCTCGAGCAGGAGATCGAGCTGCGCCGGCAGATGGAGGCGGTGGCCGCGGCGCGGCGGGAGCTGCCGCCGGGCGGCCCGATTCCGGAGGACTACGTCTTCCTGGGCGAGGGTCCCGACGGCGAGCCTGCCGACGTACGAATGTCGGAGCTGTTCGAGCCCGGCAAGGACTCGCTGGCGATCTACAGCTTCATGTTTCCGCGCGACCCCGAGGATGACCGGCCCGGGCCGGTCCGCGAGCGGGAGACCGCGAAGCTCCCGCTCCACGAGGGGCCCTGTCCATCGTGCGTCTCGCTGCTCGACCAGCTCGACGGCGCGATGGAGCACGCCACCCAGAAGCTCAACTTCGCAGTGATTGCCAAGGCCCCGCTGGAGCGCGTGCTCACCTTCGGCCGCGAGCGCGGCTGGCGGAGGCTGCGGCTGCTCTCCTCGGCCGGCAACAGCTACAACCGCGACTACCTGGCCGAGACAGCCGAGGGCGCGCAGCGACCGATGCTGAACGTGTTCCACCGCGACGGGGAGACGATTCGCCACTTCTGGGGCTCGGAGCTCTTCTACGCGCCGTGGGACCCCGGGCAGGACCCGCGGCACGTCGGGACCATCGAGCCGCTCTGGAACCTGTTCGACCTCACCCCCGAGGGGCGCCCCGACTGGGACGAGCAGTTGAGGTACGACGCTTGACTTAGAGCACGCTCTAACTCCTATCTTGGGTGTGTGTCCGACGCCCTCACCATCTCCCAGGCCGCCGAGAGATCCGGGCTCAGCGCACACACGCTCCGTTACTGGGAGCGAGCCGGCCTGCTCGAGCCCGTCAGCCGCAACGGCAGCGGCCATCGCCGCTACGCGGAGGAGGACCTCGAGCGGATTCGCTTCCTGACGAAGCTCCGCTCCACCGGGATGCCGATTCGCCACGTCCGCCGCTACGCGGAGCTGCTCAAGGGCGGTGACGACACGAACGAGGCGCGCCTTGAACTGCTAGAGGCGCATCGCAAGGCCGTTTTGGCCCAGCTGGAGGAGACGGCGGGCCACCTCGAGCTGATCGATTGGAAGATCAATCTCTACCGCGAAAGGCTTGGCAAGCATGAAGAAGCGAACACTCGCTGACCTCGAGGTCTCCACCCTCGGCCTCGGCTGCATGGGGATGTCCGCCTTCTACGGCGGCACCGACGAGGGCGAGGCGATCGCAACCATCCAGCGCGCGCTGGAGCTGGGCATCAACTTCCTCGACACGGCCCAGCTCTACGGGCCGCTGACCAACGAGGAGCTGGTCGGCCGTGCGACCAAGGGCAAGCGCGACCAGTATGTGATCGCGACCAAGTTCGCCCGCCGGATGGACAACGCCAGCCCGGGCGACATGTCGACCACGGGACCGCTGGACGGGTCGGCCGAGCACGTGAAGAGCTCGATCGACGGCTCCCTGCGACGGCTCGGGACCGACTACGTCGACCTCTACTACCAGCACCGGGTCGATCCGAACGTCGAGATCGAGGAGACGGTGGGCGCGATGGCCGAGCTGGTCAAGGAGGGGAAGATCCGTCACATCGGGCTGAGCGAGGCGGCGCCGCAGACGATCCGCCGCGCGCACGCCGTCCACCCGATCACCGCGCTGCAGACCGAGTACTCGCTCTGGACCCGCGATCCCGAGCCGGAGATCCTGCCGACCTGCCGTGAGCTCGGCATCGGCTTCGTGCCCTACTCGCCGCTTGGGCGCGGCTTCCTCTCCGGTCGCTTCACCGACCCCGACGAGCTCGACGAGGGCGACTTCCGGCGCAACAACCCGCGCTTCCAGGGCGAGAACCTTGAGGCGAACCTGCGACTCGCTGCCAAGGTCCGCGAGATCGCGGAGGAGAAGGGCATCACGCCCTCGCAGCTCGCGCTCTCCTGGGTGCTCGCGCAGGGCGACGACATCGTCCCGATCCCTGGAACCAAGCGGCGCAAGTTCCTGGAAGAGAATGCCGCCGCCGCCGATGTCGAGCTGACCGATGAGGACCTGGCCCGGATCGACGAGGAGCTGCCCGAGGTCTCCGGCGAGCGCTACGCGCCGGAGGGCATGGCGACGGTCAACCTCTGATGGCGCGCGCGGAGACCGCCTCCCGGATCACGACGCCATTCGGCGACGAGTCGACCGCCGCCGAGGTCGTCGAAGGGGTGGACGTCGCCGGCAAGAGGGCGATCGTCACAGGCGCGGCTTCGGGCATCGGGATCGAGACGGCTCGTGCGCTGGCCGGCGCGGGAGCCGCGGTCACCCTCGCCGTCCGGAGGCCCGACGATGGCGAGAAGGTTGCGGCCGACATCCGCTCCGGCAGCGGCAACGACGCAGTGACGGTCACCCCTCTCGAGCTGACGGACGAGGCCAGCATCAAGACCTTCGTTGGGGGGTGGGATGAGCCGCTCGACATCCTCGTCAACAACGCCGGTGTGATGGCGATCCAGGAGCTCACCCTCACCGACGGTGGCCAGGAGATGCAGTTCGCGACCAATCACCTCGGCCATTTCGCCCTTGCCGTCGGCCTGCACGACGCGATGGCGGCGGCCGGGAGCGCCCGCATAGTCTCGGTCAGCTCGAGCGGTCACCTGCGCTCACCGGTCGTCTTCGACGACCTCAACTACGCCTTCCGCGAGTACGACCCCTTCGGCGCCTACGGGCAATCGAAGACCGCAAACGTCCTGTTCGCGGTTGAGGCGACGAGGCGCTGGGCGAACGACGGGATCACGGCCAACGCGCTGATGCCGGGTGGGATCGCGACGAACCTGCAGCGCCACGTCGGCGGCCCGGAGTACATGAAGCAGGCGATGGAGCGGTTCAGGCGCGCGGGGGTGAGGCTGAAGACGCCCGAGCAGGGTGCCGCCACCTCCGTCTTGCTCGCGACCTACCCGGCCCTCGAGGGGATCGGCGGGCGCTACTTCGAGGACTGCAACGAGGCCCAGGTGGTCCACCGGCGTGAGGAGACCACCATCTCCGGCGTCGCCCCCTACGCCCTGGACGCCGATAACGCCGAGCGGCTCTGGGAGGTATCGCTCGGGCTGATCGCCCGATAGGCGTTCACTCAGGAGCCGAGGAAGCCGAGCACCGCGCGAGACCACGCCGGGCGGTGCTCGGGCTGGAGAAAGATGAAGTGGTCGGCGCCGGGGAGGACGACCACGGTCGGGTCCGGCAGTGCGTCGGCGATCTGGCGTGCCGGCACCGGGCCGAAGCTGTCGAGCTCGCCGGTGATCACCAGGGTCGGTGACTCGATTCGCCTGAGCACCGGGCGCTGGTCCATGGCGTTCGAGACGACCTCGTTGAAATGCCGCAGGGCGTCAGCGTTGTTCCCGGCTCGAGTGAGGCCTTCGATGATCGGGTCGGCATCGACCTCCGGGGCCAGCTGCAGGACCCAGTCGCGGCGGAAGAGATCGGTCAGCTCCTCGTCGCTGGAGTAACGCCCCTCGCGGTGGGCGTCGAGGGCCTCCAGGGCGTCCTCGAAGTACGGCTGCCCGCGATGCGACTCGATGCGCGCCATCCGGTGCGCCCGGATCTGGTCGGTGAAGCGCGCCGCCGTATTGGAGAGGATCAGGCGCCCGACGCGCTCGGGGTGGTTGCCCGCCCAAGTCATCGCGACGAAGCCGCCGTGCGAGTGCCCCAGCAGGTCGATTCGATCCAGCCCGAGGTGCTCGCGGAGCGCCTCGACGTCTGCCGCGTAGTCCTCGAGTTCATAGGCGGAGGGGTCGGCGGGGCGGTCCGAGTCGCCCGTGCCGCGGGGGTCGAGCAGCATGAGCGTCCGCTCCGCCTCCAGCTCCGGCAGCTCGCCGAAGTAGGCCGACGAGCAGCCCGGGCCGCCCGGATGCAGGATCAGCGGAGGTCCGGACCCGCGCTCGTGCCAGGCGAGGGTCCGCCCGTCAGACGTTTGCAGCTGCGGCATCAGGCCCGGTCGACCGCACCGCCCCGTCCGACCAGCACGTCGCTGACCATCGAGGCCGGGAAGAGGCCGTGGTCGACGACGCCGGGGATCGCCGCCAGCCGCGCGGCGAGCTCGGCCGGGTCGCCGACCTCGCCGCGATAGTCGGCGATCGCACCGCCGTCGGGGCTCGGGGGCGCGTCGGGCCGTGAGGCGACCTCGCCCAGCTCATTCGAGATCCGCGCGAGGGTCGACGCCAACCCGAAGCTCGCCAGCTCCAGCGGGATCGGCGCCTCGATTCGCTCGACGGTCTTGGATGAATCGGCGATCACCACGAACCGCTCGGCGGTCGCCGCGACGATCTTCTCGCGCGTGTGCGCCCCGCCGCCGCCCTTGACCAGCCAGCGGTCCGGGGCGATCTGGTCGGCACCGTCGATCGCGATGTCCAGGCGATCGAGCTGGTCGAAGGGCTCGACGGGGATGCCGAGCGCCTTGGCCTGCTCCTCGGTCGCGACGGAGGTGGCGACGGAGCGGATCTCCTTCAGCTGCCGGGCGGCGATCGCAGGCAGCAGATGGGCGACGGTGGAACCCGTGCCCAGGCCCACCGCCATGCCGTCCTCGATCAGCTCGGCCGCGGCGTCCGCGGCGAGCTTCTTCTCGGCATCGAGGTCGGCAGCCACAGCGGTGGAAATCTATGGCTCCGGGCAGGTGCATGGCTCCGAGCCGGCACCCTCGAAGTCGTAGGATCGAGCGCGATGGCAGTCGCAGCGGAAGCCCGCACGGACATCGACCAGCTCTGCATCAACACCATCCGGACGCTGTCGATCGACGCCATCCAGAAGGCGAACTCCGGTCACCCGGGGACGCCGATGGCGCTCGCGCCGGTCGCGTACGTGCTCTGGCAGCGCTGCCTGCGCTTCGATCCGCAGGACCCGATCTGGCCGAACCGCGACCGGTTCGTGCTCTCCAACGGCCACGCCTCCATGCTGCTCTACTCGATGCTCCACCTGACCGGGGTGAAGGCGGTCGATCCCGACTACGAGGTGGTCGGCGAGCCCTCGGTGAGCCTCGACGACATCAAGCGCTTCCGGCAGCTCGACTCGAAGTGCCCGGGGCACCCCGAGTACCGTTGGACCTCCGGCGTCGAGAGCACGACGGGCCCGCTGGGCCAGGGGATCGCGACCAGCGTCGGCATGGCACTCGCCTCGAAGTGGCTCGCGGCCCGCTACAACCGCGACGGCTTCCCGCTCTTCGACTTCGACGTCTACGCCTTTTGCGGCGACGGCGACTTCATGGAGGGCGTCTCCAGCGAGGCCGCCTCTCTCGCCGGCCACCAGCGGCTGGACAATCTCTGCTGGGTCTACGACAACAACCACATCTCGATCGACGGGCGGACCGAGATCACCTATGAGGACGACGTCGCCGCCCGCTTCGCCGGGTATGGCTGGAACGTGACGCGCGTCGGCGACGCGAACGACCTCGACCTGCTGACCCGCGGCTTCGAGGCGTTCCGCAACGAGCCCGAGCGGCCCACGCTGATCATCGTGGACAGCCACATCGGCTGGGGATCGCCAAACCTGGTCGACACCGCGCAGGTCCACGGCGAGCCGCTCGGCGAGGAGGAGGTCCGGGCGACGAAGCGCGCCTACGGCTGGCCCGAGGACGCGGAGTTCCTCGTCCCGGATGGGGTCCGAAAGCGCTTCGACGAGGGCATCGGCCGGCGCGGCCGGGGGCTGCGCGAGGCATGGGAGAAGCTCTTCGATGGCTACCTGCGTGAGAAGACGACCCTCGCGCGCGAGATCGAGGCGATGCAGCGGCGTGAGCTTCCCGACGGATGGGACGCCGACATTCCCAGCTTCAAGGCCGACGATAAGGGGATGGCGACCCGCAAGGCCTCTAACCAGGTGGAGAACGCGGTCGCGGCCCGGATCCCCTGGCTGCTGGCGGGCTCGGCCGACCTGACCGACTCGACCTCGGTCCGCCTCAGCGACGTGGAGGGGGCCGAGGACTTCGAGCCCGACGACCGGAGCGCCCGCCAGCTCCACCTCGGCATCCGCGAACACGAATCCGCCGCCCTCTCCAACGGGCTCTCGCTGGCCAAGCTCCGGCCGATGTGGTCGACGTACCTCACCTTCTCCGATTACGCCAAGCCCGCCATCCGGCTGTCCGCGCTGATGGAGTTGCCCGTGATCCACCTCTTCACGCACGACTCGATCGGGCTCGGCGAGGACGGGCCGACGCATCAGCCGGTCGAGCACCTGGCCGGACTGCGGGCGATCCCCGGCCTCGACGTGATCCGGCCCGCCGATGCCAACGAGGTGGCGGAGGCGTGGCGGGCGGCTCTCGACCGCCATCACCAGCCGGTGGCTCTGGTCTTGACCCGGCAGGACGTCCCGATCCTCGACCGCGGCCGATACGCTTCGGCCGAGGGTCTGCGCCGGGGCGGGTACGTGCTCGCCGACCCCGAGGGCGGCGATCCCGAGGTGATCCTGATCGCCACCGGCAGCGAGGTCCCCCTTGCCGCGGCCGCTCACGAGCAGCTGATCGCCGAGGGCGTGCGCTCCCGAGTGGTCAGCATGCCGTGCTGGGAGTTGTTCGAGCGCCAGGAGCGCTCCTACCAGGACGAGGTCCTGCCGCCCCCGATCACGGCCCGCGTTTCCATCGAGGAGGCCTCTACCCTCGGTTGGGACCGGTTCGTCGGCCCCGAGGGCGCGATGATCGGAATGCACACCTTCGGTTCCTCGGCGCCGCTGAAGGACGTGCAGACGAAGTTCGGCTTCACCCCAGACAAGGTGGCCGAGACAGCCAAGGAGGTACTTGGACGATGAAGCCAACGCAGGAGCTCCACGAACTCGGACAGAGCCTCTGGCTCGACTACATCACCCGCGGGATCCTCGACGACGGGACGCTGAAGGGCTACATCGACGAGCTCTCCGTTACGGGTCTGACCTCGAATCCGACGATCTTCGACAAGGCCGTCAGCGGTGGTAGCGACTACGACGAGCAGATCGCCGAACTGCGGGAGAAGGGGTTGGAGGGCGAGGACATCTTCTTCGAGCTCGCCCTCGCCGATCTGCTGCGCGCCGCGAAGCTTTTCGAGCCCGAGCACGAGCGGACCGAGCGCATGGATGGCTGGGTCTCGCTCGAGGTCTCGCCGCTGCTCGCCTACGAAACGGGCCACACGATCCAGCAGGCCGCCGATCTGCACGGGCGGGCGGCCGACAACGTCTTCATCAAGATTCCCGGCACCCCCGAGGGCCTCCCGGCGATCGAGGAGTCGATCTTCGCCGGCGTGCCGATCAACGTCACCCTGCTCTTCTCAGCCGACCAGACCATGGCGGCGGCCGACGCCTACATGAAGGGGATCGAGCGGCGGCTCGAGGCTGGCCTCGACCCCGACGTGCCCTCGGTGCTCTCGCTGTTCGTCAGCCGCTGGGACGTGGCGATCCACGACGAGGTGCCGGAGGACATGCAGAACACGCTCGGGATCGCGGTCGGCAAGACGACCCATCGCGCCTGGCGAGAGATGCTCGACTCGGATCGGTGGCAGGGCCTCGCCGCCAAGGGCGCCAGGATGCAGCGGCTGCTCTTCGCCAGCACAGGCACGAAGGACCCGGAGGCCTCCGACACCCTCTACATCGACGCCTTCGCCGCGCCCGACACGATCAACACCATGCCCGAGAAGACGCTCAAGGCCTTCGCCGACCACGGCACCGTTGGCGATCCGCTGCCGGGGGACGGGGGCGACGCCGAGCAGGTCATGCAGGCCCACCGAGAGGTCGGGATCGACACGGACGAGCTCGCACTGCGGCTCCAGAAGGAGGGCGCCGAGGCTTTCTCCAAGTCCTGGCGCGATCTGCTCGACACGATCAAGTCCGAGTCGGAGCGGCTGGCTGCCTAGTCGCACAACGGACGTCCCTGCCCTGGTCGCCCCTGGGACCAAGCACAGGACGGTTAGGCTGCGGCCGGTGAGCTCGGCACCGCAGCTCCGGCAGCGCGAGGCCTGGAAGGCCCTGGAGCGGCATCACGCCGAGATCGGCGACCGCCGCCTCACCGAGCTCTTCGCCGAGGATCCGGAACGTGGCGAGCGGCTGACCGCCGAGGCCGCCGGGCTCTTCCTCGACTACTCGAAGAACCGGATCACCGGCGAGACGATGCGGCTGCTCGGGCAGCTGGCGGAGGAGTGCGGGGTCGCCGAGCGGCGCGACGCGATGTTCCGCGGCGAGCACATCAACGTCTCGGAGGATCGTGCCGTGCTCCACGTGGCCCTGCGCATGCCGAGGGAGCGCTCGCTGGTCGTCGATGGGGAGGACGTCGTCAAGCAGGTCCACGAGGTGATCGACCGGATGAACGCCTTCGCCGAGCGGGTCCGCGCGGGCGACTGGAAAGGGCAAACCGGCAAACCGATCCGCAACGTGATCAACGTCGGCATCGGCGGCTCCGACCTCGGCCCCGTGATGGCGTACGAGGCCCTGCGCCACTACTCGCGCCGGGAGATGACGTTCCGCTTCGTCTCGAACGTGGACGGCACCGACTTCGCGGAGAAGACCCGCGACCTGGACCCGGAGGAGACCCTCTTCATCGTCTCCTCGAAGACGTTCAGCACCCTGGAGACGATGACCAACGCGCGCACGGCGCGCGAGTGGTCGCTGGCGAAGCTCGGCTCAGAGGAGGCGATCGCAAAGCACTTCGTCGCGGTGTCGACCAACGCCGAAGGCGTCGCTGAGTTCGGCATCGACACCGACAACATGTTCGGGTTCTGGGACTGGGTCGGCGGCCGGTACTCGATGGACTCGGCGATCGGGCTCTCCACGTTGCTGGCGATCGGCCCGGAGGCCTTCGGGGAGATGCTCGCTGGCTTTCACGCGGTCGATGAGCACTTCGCTGGGGCGCCGATCGGCGAGAGCCTGCCCTCGCTCCTCGGCCTGCTGGCGGTCTGGTACGGCGACTTCTTCGGCGCCCAGACGGTCTCGGTGCTGCCCTACGACCAGTACCTGCATCGCTTCCCCGCCTACCTTCAGCAGCTGACCATGGAGTCGAACGGCAAGCACGTCACCCTCGACGGCGCCCGGGTCGACTACGACACCGGGGCGATCTACTGGGGTGAGGCGGGGACCAACGGCCAGCACTCCTTCTACCAGCTGATCCACCAGGGGACGCGCCTGGTCCCGTGCGACTTCATCGGCTTCCATCGGTCGCTCAATCCGCTCGGCGAGCACCACGATCTGCTCATGTCCAACGTCTTCGCGCAGCCCGAGGCCCTCGCCTTCGGCAAGACGCCCAAGCAGGTCCGGGAGGAGGGGACGCCGGAGCCGATCGTCCCGCACCGGGTGATGGAAGGCAACCGTCCCTCGACCGTGATCCTCGCCGAGCGGCTCGACCCCCGGACGCTGGGCTCGCTCGTGGCGCTGTACGAGCACAGCGTCTTCACCCAGGGCGCGATCTGGGGGATCGACTCCTTCGACCAGTGGGGGGTGGAGCTGGGAAAGGTCCTGGCGAAGAAGATCAT
>JBKOYL010000013.1:0-15126 GCA_046725395.1 Actinomycetota bacterium
GCTCCGCCTTCGAGCGCGACCGTGCCCGCGACGCCAACCTTCAGAGCCTGGGTTTCCGAGTGCTCCGGTTCACTCACCGACAGCTGAGGCACGACCGCTCCGCCGTCGTTGCGGCTTTGCGGCCCCTGCTCGCGCAGAGGTCTCTGGCACCCAACCTATGATGGAACCGTGCCCGCAACGACCCAGAAGAAGGCCCCGGCGAAGGGCACGAAGGGCAAGCAGAAACCCGCCGAGCTCTTCCTGATCGACGGCAACTCCCTCGCCTACCGGGCGTTCTTCGCGCTGCCGGAGTCGATCGCGACCCACGACGGCCGCCCCACCAACGCGATCTACGGCCTCGCCTCAATGTTCGCGAAGCTCCTGATCGACGAGGACCCGGCCGCCGTCATCGTCTGCTGGGACGCCGGTTGGTCCGGCCGTGAGCTCACCTACGAGCCCTACAAGTCCGAGCGCAAACCCCGCCCGGATCTGCTCCGCGATCAGTGGCCCCATCTGATGCCGCTGGCGGAGGCCTTCGGCTTCACCAACCTGAAGGTGGACGGCTACGAGGCCGACGACGTGATCGCCTCGCTGGTCAAGCGGGCGCGCGAGCAGAAGATCCCGGTGATGGTTGTCTCGGGCGACCGCGACGTCTACCAGCTGGTCGAGGACGGGGTCCGGGTGATGACCACATCGCGCGGCGTCACCGACACCAAGGTCTACGACCGGGAGGGCGTGATCGAGCGCTACGGCGTGCCGCCCGAGCTGGTCACGGACCTGATCGGACTGAAGGGCGACACCTCCGACAACATCCCCGGCGTCCCCGGGATCGGCGACAAGACCGCCGCCCAGCTCCTCAACGAGTACGGCGATCTCGAAGGAGTGCTGGCGAACATCGACGAGATCTCCGGGGCGAAGCGCAAGGAGAACCTCACCAATCACGCCGAGGACGCCCGTATCTCAAAGAAGCTCGCCACGGCCATTGCCGACATCGACGTCGAGCTCGACCTCGACGGGTTGCTCTCCAAGCAGATGGACCGCAGCCGCCTGCGCGAGGTGGCGCGGGAGTTCGAGCTCCGCGTGATCCTCCAGCGCCTCGAGGAGGAGCTCGGTGCCGACTTCATCCCCGACTCGAAGGTCGAGGAGGAGCTCGACGTCTCCGCCGAGGCCGGCTCGATCGCCGACCTCGCCGAGGGCGAGGTCGCCCTGGCGGTGGAGGGCGAGACCTGGGCCGGCTACGACGGCAAGCGCTTGATCGAGGGCGACTGCCCCAACCTGGGAGAGCTGGCGAAATCGCTGCACAAAAGGCGGCTGATCGGCCACGACCTGAAGAGCCTGGGTGGAGGGGCGCGCCACGGCGTCCTGGCCGCGGCCGACTCCGGCGGCGTCGACCTTCGCCACGACACCATGGTCGGCGCCTACCTGCTCGACCCAGCTCGCCGGACTTATGACCTGATCGACATCGCCGCGCAGCGCGGCCTCGCCGCTGCGCCGAAGGAGGAGGCAGTGGACGGCGACGGCCAGCTCGAGCTTGGCGAGGAGCCGCCGCCCGATCCGGCCGCGGAAGCCCGCCTGGTCTGGGAGATCGCCCAGCTGCAGCGCAAGGACATGAAGGCCCAGGGCATCGAGCGCCTGATGGACGAGGTGGAGATGCCGCTGATCGAGGTTCTCGCCGCCATGGAGCAGACCGGCGTCCTGCTCGACCGCAAGCGACTTGCCGACATCGGCGAGGGCTTCGAGCAGCGGATCGAGACCCTGCAGGCCGAGATCTTCGAGCTCGCCGGCCACGAGTTCACGATCGGCTCGCCGCAGCAGCTCGCCGAGGTCCTCTTCGATGAGCTCGGACTGACCAAGAAGCGCCGCGGCAAGACCGGGTTCTCAACCGATGCCCGGGTGCTCTCGCAGATCCGCGAGGAGCACGAGATCGTCGGCAAGATCGAGCAGTGGCGCGAGCTCACCAAGCTGAAGAGCACCTACCTGGACGCGCTGCCCGAGCTGATCGACGCCGACACCGGCCGGCTCCACACGACCTTCAACCAGACCGCCACCGCCACCGGCCGGCTCTCCAGCACCAACCCGAACCTGCAGAACATCCCGATTCGCACCGAGGAGGGGCGTCCGATCCGTTCCTGCTTCGTCGCGCCGCGTGGCCACCGCCTGCTCTCCGCGGACTACAACCAGATCGAGCTGCGCATCCTCGCCCAGATCGCCGGCGAGGATGCGCTGCGCGAAATCTTCGCCCGCGGCGAGGACATCCATGCCGCGACCGCGGCCGAGGTGCTCGGCTCCGACCCGGCCAAGGTCACGCCGGGCGATCGCTCCAAGGCGAAGATGGTCAACTACGGGATCGCCTACGGCCTCTCGGCCTACGGGCTCGCGGATCGGCTCAACATCGAACAGGAGGAGGCGGCCTCCTACATTGAGCGCTACTTCGAGCGTTTCCCGGCTGTCAAGCGCTACATCGAGACGACGATCGAGTTCGCGAGGAACGAGGGGTACGTGAGCACCCTGCTCGGTCGCCGGCGACCGATCCCGGAGCTGCGCTCAGGCCGCCCACAGGTCCGCAGCCAGGGGGAGCGCCTGGCGGTCAACATGCCGATCCAGGGCACCTCGGCGGACATCATCAAGATCGCGATGGTCCGCTGCCAGCGGGCCCTCGCGGATTCGGACCTCGCGACGCGCCTGGTCCTGCAGATCCACGACGAGCTGCTCTTCGAGGGACCGGACGGCGAGATGGAGGCCGCCTCGGAGCTGGTCGAGCGTGAGATGTGCCGCGCCTTCGACCTTGACCCGCCGCTGGCCGTCGACGTCGGCGTCGGCAGGGACTGGCTGGCCGCGAAATAGGATCCCGGCATGGACCGGGGGTTCGCCGTGCTGATCATGGCCGTCGTCGGCGGCGGTGTGGCGATGCAGGCGCCGATCAACGCCGACTGGGCCGGTCGACCGGGAGCGTCGCCGCGGCGACGATCTCCTTCGCGATCGGAACGCTCCTGCTCGCCGCGATCGTCGCGTTGAGCGGCCGGGCGGGCGGGATCGGCGAGGCGACGAGCGTGGAGTGGTATTACCTGCTGGGCGGCATCCTCGGCGCCGCCTATGTCTTCTCGGCGCTGGCCCTGGTCAGCGAGATCGGTGCCGGCGGCGTCGCGGCGGCCACGGTCACCGGACAGCTGGTGACGTCCGTGGTCCTCGACCGGATCGGCTTCCTCGGCCTCGACCGCGAGCCGATCACCGCCGCGCGCGTCCTCGGGGTCGCGCTGCTCCTCGCCGGCACCTATCTGATCGTTCGCTAGCGATCTGACGTCGAAGCCGGCGAGCTATTCTTTTCGTAACAGTTGATACATCACCAATTGGAGGTGATGGAAATGAGCGGGGTGCCCAACTTCCTCTGGGCGCTGTGCGTCGGCGCGGTGGGGCTGTTCGCGTTCTTCGCCGTGCTGGGCGGCTTCGCGCCGGGCGATGTTCTCTGGCTCACCCTGATCGTGGCCTTCCTCGCCGTCATGTTCGCGATCCACCAGATCCGCGTGGCTCACGAGCTCCACGAGCACAGCGAGGACGACCCCGTGATCCGCCAGGTCCAGCGGATCAGGGAGCGACGCGGCTTCTAAACAGCTGAAACCGGCTCGGCGGCGAGCGTTCCTTGCTCGCCGCCCTGCCGTGGCGGGGCCTCCGCGAACTCCGGCGGCGCAATCCGGAGGTAGTGGCTGAAGGCCCAGTCGACGAAGCGCTTGCGCGCGCAGGCGCGGATCACCGTGCGCTGGACCCGCGCGGGAAGCCTGGGGAGGAGGCGCTGGGCGCGGAGCATCCAGCGGAACTTCCACTCGTGCGCGTCGACGAACTCGGCGTAGATGCGCAGCGCCGCCCCGCGGTCCTGCCGGCCCCGAACGACCGCACGCAGCTCGTCGCCGAGCTTGATGCCGAAGTAGAAGGCGGTCCGGATCCCCTCCGCCGTCAGCGGGAGGCAGTGACCGGCCGAGTCGCCGACGAAGAAGACGCCGTCCTCGGTCCCCTCGCGCAGCTTGTGCGGGATCCAGTTGCCCTGGTAGCGGACGGCGGGCCGCTCCAGGTCCTCGGCGAGGAGCACGGTGGTGTCCTTCACGTGGAATCGCGGATCGAAGGAGCCGACGCCGATCCGCTGCTCGTCACGGGCCGGGAAGCGCCAGCCGTAGCCAGCCGGGACGTAGCGCCGGTCGATCCAGATCTCCAGGTCTTCCGAGCCGCCCTCGGGATGGACCTCCAGACCGCGCGAGAGCGGCGCGCCGGGCGGCTGATAGCCGCCGTCGGAGGCGAGGACGCGCCGCCAGCCGAGCGCGTCGACGATCAGCGGCGCTGAGACGTCGCCGCGGTCGGTGTGCACGGTCTCACCGGTCCGCCCACCGACCTTTGCCGTCTCGAACCGCGCGTCGCACTGCGCCCAGAGCAGCTCGCATAGCTCCCGGTAGTCGAAGGTCGAGAAAGTCCAGGGCAGCTCGTACCGCGACGTGCCGTGGGGCGTGTGGACGACGAGCTCGCCGAACTCCTGGCGCTTCGAGCCTTCGAGCCCCATCGCCTCGAGCCAGGCGGTTGGGATGCCGCAGGCCGAGGTCTGCCGCTCGCCGATCTCGTAGCGGTCGAGGACCAACACCCTCGCGCCTGAGCCGGCGAGCTGGCGGGCGACGGTCAGGCCGGCGAAGCTGGCGCCGCAGACGACCACGTCCCACCTGCCACTGAGCGGAGTCCGCTCCGCACCCCTTTTGGTCCGGCGCTTCGGCATTGGCCGCAACGGTAGTGCACCCACGGGTGGGCGCTGCCGGACCATACGAGCCCTATGCCTGTGCCACACTGTGCGGCCGTGCCCGAGACGGACACAACAACGCAGACTGAACGGGCCGAGCAGCCAGCGACGCAGGGGACCGTCGAGCAGCCTCAGACCACCGGAAACGGCGCCGCGACCGCGGACAACCTGCTGATCGAGGTGGACGGCAAGCTCGTCCCCAACTACGACGCCACGATCCATCCCTTCAGCGAAGGCGACGTCGTGAGCGGCAAGGTCGTGCGGATCGACCAGGACGAGGTCCTGGTGGACATCGGCTACAAGTCGGAGGGCGTTATCCCCTCCAATGAGCTCTCGATCCGCAAGACGGTCAAGCCCTCCGAGGAGGTTGAGCTCGGCGAGGAGGTCGACGCCCTGGTCCTGACCAAGGAGGACCAGGAGGGGCGCCTGATCCTCTCCAAGAAGCGTGCCCGCTTCGAGAAGGCCTGGCGCCGGATCGAGAGGGCGGCCGACTCCGGCGAGCCGGTGGAGGGCACCGTGATCGAGGTCGTGAAGGGTGGGCTGATCCTCGACCTAGGCGTCCGCGGCTTCCTGCCCGCCTCGCTGGTCGACATCCGCCGGGTTCAGAACCTCGATGAGTTCATGGGCCAGAAGCTCGAGTGCAAGGTGATCGAGCTCAATCGCTCCCGCAACAACGTCGTCCTCTCGCGCCGCGCGGTGCTCGAGGAGGAGCGGAAGGAGGTCCGCGAGCAGATCCTCGGCCGGCTGCAGCCCGGGCAGGTGGTGGAGGGCAAGATCTCGAACATCGTCGACTTCGGCGCATTCGTCGATCTGGAGGGGATCGACGGCCTGATCCACATTTCCGAGCTCTCCTGGAGCCACGTCAACCACCCATCCGAGGTGGTCTCGATCGGCGACACGGTGCGGGTCAAAGTGCTCGACATCGACCGCGATCGCCAGCGCATCTCCCTGGGCCTGAAGCAGACCCAGGAGGACCCGTGGCAGCGCGTCCTCAACGAGTACAAGGAGGGCCACGTCGTCGACGGCAAGGTCACCAAGATCGTCGCCTTCGGCGCATTCGTCCAGATCCTGCCGGGGGTTGAGGGGCTCGTCCACATCTCCGAGCTCGCCCAGCACCACGTCGAGAGTCCCGCCGAGGTCGTGCGGCCGGGCGACGAGCTCAAGGTCAAGATCCTCGAGGTCGACGACTCCCGGCGACGCCTCTCGCTGAGCGTGAAGCGGGTGGAGGGGCAGGACCTCCCGACGCGCGAGCCGGCCGACGACGTGGTGATCGAGGACGCGGAGGCGCCCGAGGAAGCGGCACCCGCGCCCGAGGCCGAGGCGGCGCCCGAGGCCGAGGCGGCGCCGGAGGCTGAGGTCGCGCCGGCGGCGGCCGAGGTTGCGCCAGAGGCGCCGCCGGAGGAGATCGTCCCGGACGAGATGCCCAGCGAGGGCCCTACCGAAGAGCCTCCGGCGGAGGAACCCCCGGCGGAGGAGCCACCTCCCACCCAGGATTGACCCGCTTCGTAGGCCTCACCGGGGGCATCGGAGCTGGAAAGTCTGAAGCGCTCGCAGCGTTCGAGCGGCTCGGCGCGGCGACGCTCTCGACCGATCGGGTCGCCCACGAGCTGCTCGACGACGAGGAGGTCAAGGCCGCGATCGTCGAGCGCTGGGGGGAGCAGATCGCCCCGGGCGGGAGCGTGGATCGCGACAGGGTGGGGGAGATCGTCTTCAACGAACGCGAGGAGCTCGCCTGGCTCGAGAGAATCACGCATCCGCGCGTGGGCGCTCACGTGCTCGATTGGCGCCGGAGCCTCGACCCGGCCGTGCGAGTCGCCGTCGTGGAGGTGCCTCTGCTCTTCGAGGCCGCGATGGAGGACGCCTTCGATGCGACGGTCGCGGTCATCGCCCCCGACGAGCTCCGCGACGCGCGGCTGCGCGAGCGCGGTCAGGGCGGCCTGGAGGGGCGCGAGGCGCGTCAGCTCGAGCAGGCGGAGAAGGCCCGCCGTGCCGACCACGTCATCCGCAACGATGCCTCGCTCGAGGAGTTGGAGTCGGAGGTGAGTCTCGTGATCGATCAGCTCAGCCTGGGAGACGGCGAGTGAGCTCCGGCGCGTCCGTCCGCTCGGCGCGCACCCGCTCGCGCAGCGGCGCGCCCCGCTCCCGGCGCCGGCGGCCAACGGGGACTGCAAGCAGGCGGTCGCACGCACGCCGTCGCGCGCTGGTGATCGGCGGGACGATCCTGGTGGGGGCACTGGGAGGGCTCCTGCTGGTCAACAGCGACCGCTTCCAGCGTACGCTCGAGGAGGTCACCCTCCCGCTGCGCCACGAGGACATCATCCGCCAGCAGGCGGCCGAGAAGGATGTGCCCGCGGATCTGATCGCGGCCGTGATCTATGCCGAGTCGCGGTTCCGTGATCAGACCTCCCACGCCGGGGCGCGCGGGCTCATGCAGATCACGCCTGGCACCGCCAAGGTGATCGAGAGCCTGAGCGGCGGCCAGACCTTCGAGTTCGACGACCTCGCCGACCCGGACATCAACATCCGCTACGGGACCTTCTACCTCCACTACCTGATCCGGAAGTTCGGCGACAACGACGTGGCGGCACTGGCGGCGTACAACGCGGGGGAGGCGAACGCCGCAGCCTGGGGCGGTTCGAACCTGCACCTCGACCGGATCCCGTTCCCGGAGACCCGCGAGTACGTGGAGAATGTGCTGGAGAAGCGCGAGGAGTACGCCCGGCACTACCGTCACGAGCTCGGACTCGACTAGGGACCGGTCGGGCGGAGAGGGAATGGAGCGGAGTCGCGGACACCGGAGCCTCCTGGTGATCGCAGCCTGCGCCTGCGCGCTGGTAGCCGCGGGGCCGGCGGGGGCGAGCGCGGCACCGCGTGCGCACTCCTCGATCGTCGGCGGCGCGCGCGCGGATGCCGCGCAGTGGCCCTACGCCGTGGCGATCTTCCGCAAGGGCCACCTCCACTGCGGCGGCTCGGTGATCGGCCCGACCAAGGTGTTGACCGCCGCGCACTGCATCGACGGCTTCAATCTCGCCAACTTCCAAGTCATCGTCGGCCGGCCCAACCTGCGCACCGTCGCGGCCGGTCAGGCTATCTCGATTGCCTCGGGCCGCGTGCATGCCGACTTCGAGCAGACCGGCCTCCACGACATCGGTGTGCTCAACCTCGCGCAACCCACCAGCGCGCCTCCGATCGCCGTGGCAACACCGGAGCAGAACGCCGCGACGACCTTCGCCGGCGCGAAGCTGCGAGTGGCGGGCTACGGGGCGACCAAGCCGTTCGGGCTCCGTCTCTCGCCGCTCCTCAAGGCGACCACCGAGCTGGTTCGAACCGAGCGGCGCTGCCTGCGCGCGTACACGCGCGACCTGTTCGCCCCCGAGAGCATGATCTGCGCGCTGGGTCCCAAGCGCAGGCGCCCGGGTCGCTTCAAGATCCACACCTCCGCCTGCACGGGGGACAGCGGGGGCCCGCTCGTCGCCGACACGAGCTCGGGCCCGGTCCAGGTCGGGACGGTCTCCTATGGCGGTGCGCTCTGCGGGCTGCCCGCCGCGCCGACCGTCTACTCGAGGGTCTCCGCGAGCGTCGACTTCATCAACGCTCCCTGAGTCTCAGCGGCGCTTCCTCCTGTGGTTCGTCCCCCCTCTAGGAGAGCCGGCGCTCGAGCGTGGTCGCGATTCGCGGCCAGCGCCAGTCGCCGGGAACCGTCCTCTCGATCCTCATCTCGACGCGGTCACCGTCGATCTCGAGGGTTGCGAACTGGTTGTCGAAGGTCGGATCCTGCTCGAGCGTCCAATGTACGCGCGGGAGGGACACGCCGGCAGAGCGCGCGAGACCGCGGGCGATCGCCTGCGCCCACCTTGAATCGCCTGCTGTGGCGATCCGCTCTTCGCGGCGGCTGAGCGCGTTGCGGAACGGCGAGCAGACCCCCTGCCAGACTGCACTCGCGACTTCGGCATCATCGGGGAAGGAGACCCGGGCCAGGTAGGCGTGGTGGACGTCGCCGCCGAGGGTGATGATCGATTGCGGTGCAGCTCCCTTGCGCCCTGCCGCTACCCCCTCGATCAACTCCACCATCTGGTCGAACGAGTGGGGGAATGCGCCCCAGTGCTCGAGATCGAGCCACCGGCGGATGCGCTCGGCTGGGCGGCGCATCAAGCGCGACCAGGCGCCGGCGGCGACGGCGTCGTTCCAGGACTCGAGCAGATGGACCGCGTGGGGCACGAAGATGGGGAGAGTGTCGGCAACGATCAGGTGACGGACGTTGCCCGTGATCACCTCCTGCAGCCACTCCCACTCCGCGTCGTCGAACATCCGCCGCGGCTCCTCGTCGAGGATCCGGCCCTCGCGTGAGTCGAGGACGACGAGCCTTACCCCTGGGAGGTCGCGGGAGTAGCTCCAGCGGCGGCCCTGGGGGCCCCAGTCCACCTGGCGGGCCCACTCGTGAAGCATCGGGCCGGCGTCGGGCTCAGCCTTCACCCTGGCGAGGAGGCCGTGCTCGGCGATCTTGTCCGGCGAGAGGTTGCCGAGGTGCTGATAGGTCCAGTAGCTCGCGAGCGCCGAGCTGATCCGCCGCTCCCACCACGCCTTCCCGCGCATCTCCTCGAGCCATGCGATCGACGTGTTCCAGTCGTCGTGGACGTCGTGATCGTCGAAGATCATCGCGCTTGGCACGGTCGAGAGCAACCAGCGGATCGTCTCGTCCCCCCAGCTCTCGCGGTACAGCTGGGCGTATTCCGCGAAGTCGGCGACCTCCTCGCCCGGCTCCCCCTCGGTGCCGCGACGCTCGCGGATGAAGGCGCGCGTCTCCGGTGCCTCCTCGTCGGCGTAGACCTGATCGCCGAGAAACAGCAGAAGGTGGGGCCAGCTCTCGGACGGCTGCTCGCGCATCCTGATGGCCAGCGCGTACAGGGCGTCGATCTCGCGTCCGCGTTCGCGATCTTCGTCCTTGGTCAGGGTGTAGGGGGGACGATGCGGGACCGCCACCCTGCACGAGCCGAAGACGATGCGGAGAGGGGTGGCCGGGTCGATCGTCCGCAGGAGGCTCGGGGGGAACTCGGTATCCGGCGGCGGCCACGCCCGGCTGCCATCGAGCTTCACCTCGTACTCGTACGAGGATCCGGGCTCCAGGTCCCGCAGGCAGATCAGGGCGTAGTCGTGGCCCTCGATGCGGAACGTGCGGTCCCGGCGGCCGAGTACCTCGACCTCGCACGGATTATCCGTCTCCACCCAGACGGTCGCCTCGGTCTCGTCGACGTAGCGAAGCACCGGTCCCAGGATCAGCTCCGGCATGGTCGCGTCGTACCCCGCCCGGCTGCGGGGGAATCCGCCGGAACGTAGGTCGCCCCAGCTAGTCTGGATGCGAGGGTGCGCCGCAGCGAAGCGAGGCGCAACCCGTTTGATCATGGGCAAGTTCAAGCTAAATCCTGCGTACACATCGACGGCCGACCAGCCGAAGGCGATCGATCAGCTCGTCGAGGGGCTGGGGGCGAGGGAGCGCTTCCAGACGCTGCTCGGGGCGACCGGCACGGGCAAGACCTTCACGATGGCGGGCGTGATCGAGCGGGTGCAGCGACCGACGCTGGTGATCGCTCACAACAAGACTCTCGCGGCGCAGCTCTGCAACGAGTTCCGGGAGTTCTTCCCGGACAACGCCGTCGAGTACTTCGTCAGCTACTACGACTACTACCAGCCCGAGGCCTACGTCCCCGCGCAGGACCTCTACATCGAGAAGGACTCGTCGATCAACGACGAGATCGACCGCCTCCGCCACGCGGCGACGGCCTCCCTGTTCGCGCGCGATGACGTGATCATCGTCGCCTCGGTCTCCTGCATCTACGGGATCGGCTCTCCGCAGCTCTACCGCGAGCAGATGCAGCTCTTCAAGGTCGGGGACTGGATCGACCGCCAGGACGTCTTCCGGAAGCTGGTTGGGATGCAGTACCGCCGCAACGACCAGAACCTCGCCCGTGGCGCCTTCCGCGCCCGCGGCGAGGTGCTCGAGATCTACCCGGCCTATGCCGAGTCCGCCTACCGGATCCAGCTCTTCGGCGACGAGATCGAGGCGATCCAGCACTTCGACCCGCTCACCGGCGAGATCCTCGACGTGATCGACCACGTCTCGGTCTGGCCGGCGAGCCACTACGTGGTCAAGGAGGAGACCATGGAGCGGGCGGTCGACGAGATCGAGCGCGAGCTCCGCAACCAGGTCGCCTACTTCGAGGAGCACGGCAAACAGCTCGAGGCGCACCGACTCCAACAGCGGACCCGCTACGACATGGAGATGCTCCGCGAGCTCGGCTTCTGCCCGGGGATTGAGAACTACTCGCGCATCCTCGACGGCCGCCCGCCGGGCAGCCCGCCGTACACGCTGATCGACTACTTCCCGGACGACTTCGTCGTCTTCATCGACGAGTCCCACCAGACCATCCCGCAGCTCGGCGGGATGTACGAGGGCGACTACTCGCGCAAGTCGACCCTGGTCGACTTCGGCTTCCGGCTGCCCTCGGCCGTTGACAACCGTCCGCTCAAGTTCGATGAGTTCCTCGACCGGATCAACCAGCTGGTGCTGGTCTCGGCGACCCCCGGCCCCTGGGAGCGGGCCGAGTCATCTCGGATCGTCGAGCAGATCGTCCGGCCGACCGGGATCGTCGATCCGGAGGTCGAGGTCCGCGAGACGAAGAACCAGATCGATGACCTGATGAACGAGGTCCGGGTACGGGCCGAGAGGGACGGGCGGGTGCTGGTCACCACCCTGACCAAGAAGATGGCCGAGGACCTGACCGAGTATCTGCTCGAGCACGGCTTCCGGGTCCGCTACCTGCACTCGGAGATCGACACGCTGGAGCGGATCCAGATCATCCGGGAGCTGCGGCTGGGTGAGTACGACGTGCTCGTCGGGGTCAACCTGCTGCGGGAGGGGCTCGACCTGCCGGAGGTCTCGCTGGTCGCCATCCTCGACGCCGACAAGGAGGGCTTCCTCCGCGGCGAAACCAGCCTGATCCAGACGATCGGACGCGCCGCGCGAAACGTCGAGGGCAAGGTGCTGATGTACGCGGACAAACAGACTTCTGCGATGCGGGAGGCGATCTCGGAGACCGACCGGCGCCGCGCGATCCAGCTCGCCTACAACGAGGAGCACGGCATCACCGCCGCGACCGTGAAGAAGGGGATCTCCGACATGGCCGAGTTCCTGGCGATGGAGTCCCAGGCGCCGCGCCGCCGGCGCCGCCGCCGGGAGGAGACGGCGACCAAGACCCCCGAGGAGCTCGAGAAGCTGGTCATCCAGCTGGAGGAGGAGATGCTCGCCGCCGCCGACGACCTGCGCTTCGAAGAGGCGGCGCGGATCCGCGACGAGCTCAAGGAGCTCCGCGCGGACCTGGACGCAATCCGGGCTTAGGGCGAGCCCCACCCGGAATTGGCGCCTTCCTCACCACATAGGTGAGTAAGGCGCCAGAAGCACCGCTTTGCATGGAAAGGAGCACTTTCGATCAGGCGCTCGCTTCGCGCAAAGGAGAGGCGCGGCCAGGGGGCGCAATGACTGATGCCTGCTCCGCGGGACGTACCTCTGTTCCTCTGCTGATGAAGAGCTCGAGTGGTGCCCAGCTAGGCGGCCGTGGCTAGGGGTGGGTGCCCCAGTCGACCTTGTTCGGGAAGTGGCGTCTGCCGAACCGTCCGCCGACGACGACCCGCTGGCGCGACCCGTTGGGCTTCATCACGACCAACTTAGTCCCCCCTTTGGGCGGCGGCAGGAAGTGCGTGAACATGATCCGCGTGCCGCTCGGCGACCAGACCGGATTGTTAGCCAGACCGGGAAAACCAGGCGGGCAGCACTTCTGGCGCAGCCGGGGGAAGTCGGTCAGCCTCTTCCGGCCGCTGCCGTCGGCGCGCATGACGTAGATGTCGCCCCCGCCGTCGGTCCGCCCCTCGAAGTCCCCGGAGTCGAAAGCGATCCGCTGGCCGTCGGGCGACCAGTCGGGGTCGGAGGCGTTCAGGCGCCACGGGGTGAGGCGCTGGAGGCCGCTCCCGTCGATCCCCACCCGGTGGATCGCCGACTTGCGCGGGCTCTTGAAGCGCGTGAAGACGATCGAGCTCCCGTCGGGGGAGAACTGGGGCTCGACGTCTTCGCCGAAGCCCGCCGGAAGCGTGGTCAGCCGTCGAGCGTCCTGCTGGGTGACCCCGCCGGGGGCGGAGGCGGGGATGATCCAGATCCCCTGCAAGGCCGGATAGTCGCCCCATTCGGTCGAGATCGCCAGGCTGACGGCGTCCGGGGACCAGGCAGGAAATCCGTGGAATCCGGGCCCCTTGGTGAGCTCCGTGACGTCGCTTCCGTCCGCGTTCATCACTTGGATCTGGACCGGCTGGTTGCCGACTTGGTGTTCGCTGAAGAAGGCGATCCTCTGCCCGTCCGGCGACCAGTCGGGGAGCTGCGAGTCGGTGCGGGGGATCGAGGTCAGCTGCCGGATGTCGCCCCCGTTGGCATTGGCGGTGAAGATCTGGAGGCCCTTTGTGCTCTCGACGAAGCCATTGAAGGTGATCCGTCCGTTCGGGCCGGGGAAGGTCGCCGAGGCTGGCGCCGCCCCGAACGTGACGATCGCCACCGCGAGGACAAGGGCTGGCAGCACTCGAAATCGGACTGGGCGCAGATGGGCGGGGGAGCGAGCGGCCATCCGATGGCCTCCTTTCGCGAGCGTCAGTCGGAGGCCAAGCAGATGGCGAAAGCCGCCTCATCAGCCGTTCGGGCGCCCGGCCGACAGATTCACCGGTCACCCTACCCTGTCCCGACCGGACCTGCGGCCTGAAAGCTTGTGCGCGTGAAAGCCGGACGCTCGGGCCAAAGGATGGAGCTGCCGGAAAGTGCCGCTTTGGACGAAAAGCAGCACCCGTCCAAAAAGATCCTGCGTGGGCGATGGCTGTTGACGCCCCCTCTGGCATCGGAATAGGGTCACCTCGATGCCAAACGATTGGCCCAGCGAGAGCGCAGACACTCCCGTGAGGACCAGAACACACAGAGGAGGTTGCGCCCATGCCTTTAACAACCACCGAGAACGAGCAGGTCATTGAGGCGGTCGTAAGCGGACCGGCCCCAGCAAACCGGCTCTATACCTGCACCGGGCGGGCGGTCCTGGGCATGTATGCCTGGAGTGGCCAAGGCATGACGCCAGAGACTTGGACCTTTCTGGTCGGTCCAGCGTTGCCCCAGCGGTTCATTCGGGCCACAGCGTCCGTGTCGGTCGTGGGTTATGCGGACTACGCGAACCCCCCTGATCCGAATATGCCCAGCGGGTCGTGGCACTCGCTGGACATTCAGTCCGTTGAGGCCGACTGGGACGACGAGAGTGGCAAGACGGAGCTGCGAGTCGAAGTTGCGATTGGGGCGAGTGGGGGGAACTTCGGCCTCGCCAAGATAGGTTTCACAGCCACGGTGCTTGCCGAAGTGCCCTAACCCGCCAAAGGCGATCAAGCCGCCGGGCAGCGGGAGTAGGCAAACCGCCGCTTTGGACGAAAAGCACTAGCCAGCCAGCGCCGCCGCGGCCGGGATCACCGGAGCGGGCGCGGATCGTCTCGATGATCTCGACGCTATCGATGCCCTGCAGGTAGATCGAGGTGACCGCGAGGTTGGCATGTCCTATCTGGCGCTGGATGACGTTGAGCGGGACGCCTTCCCTGGCCATCTCGACGGCGTGGGCGTGGCGGAGCTGGTGCGGGGCGAAGCGCCGCCGTACCCCGGCCTGGGCTGCGGTGCGTCGAAGCGCAATGCGCACCTGTGAGCTTGACCGGGACCGACCGCAGGTTGGCCCGTTGATCACGCAGAAGAGCGGTCCAACCGGAAGAGACACACGGGCCTCAAGCCAGGGACGCAGCTGATCCCAAGCCCACTCATCCATCCCGACTTCCCGGCGGCGTTCGCCCTTACCCCGGCGGACGAGCACCGACCCGCGAGTGACCTCCATGTCCGATTCCGTCAGGGCGAGCGCCTCGGAGATGCGAAGACCTGCTCGCCAGAGCACGATGATTAGTCCGCGCAGCCGGCGGCCGGATAGATCGGTTCCCGCCTGCCTCATGACCGCAACGATCTCTTCGACCCGCGGTGGATCAGCCGGCTAACGACGTCCTTTGTTTCCGGGTCGGCGTCGCGCGATGACCTTGTTGACTTGCCGGTGACGTGATCGGTGAGCTCGAGCATGCTCCCTCCGCGGTCGGGTACGGAGTAGATGCTCTTCGTCCGCAGCGGTCCCTCAACAGGCTTGTCGCCCACTCAATGCGTGGATACTTCTCGCCGGATGGATCCCGCCAGTGAGAAGCAGCGGTCGGCAGCTGGGCGAAGGGAGCAACGCCGGGCCGACCTTGCTCTGGTAACGAGCTATCACGAAGCGCAGCTA
>JBKOYL010000111.1:0-8458 GCA_046725395.1 Actinomycetota bacterium
CGCTCCGTGTCCTCGCGGCCGTTCCAGGAGAGGACGATCGCGTACCAGTCCGCCTCAGCCACCCGGACCTCGCTGGAGGGCTATTGGCCCACGGCGGCGGTCCCTCATCGCCGCAGGACCGTACCATCGCCACCGTGTTGACCTCGAGCTGCCCGATCTGCGGAGCCGAATCCGCTCCGGACACGATCTTCTCGCCATCGCCCCTGCTGCGCTGCCCCGCCTGTGACTTCGCATTCCTGCCGGGGACGAATAACGGGGGCTTTTCCAACGACGAGTTCGTCGCCAACTACGACGGCGAGGATTACCGCGCTGCCGAGCGCGCGCGGCGCTTCGAGTCTCGCCGCCGCCTCAACCTCCTCGCGCGACACCTGCCTCCGCCGGCGCGCCTGCTCGAGATCGGTGGGGCCGCCGGCTTCTTCCTCGACGAGGCACGCCGGCGCGGCTACGAGGGCGCTGGCGTGGAGTTGAACGAGGAGATGGCGGAATATGCCCGGGAAGCCCTCGGGCTCGACGTGATGGCGGGCCGCATTGAGGAGGTCGCGCTCGGCGAACAGACCTTCGACGGCGCCTGCGCGTTCCACGTCCTGGAACACGTGCCCGCGCCGGCTGAGGCTGTCGCCGCCGTCCGGGCCGCCCTACGCCCGGGCGGGATCCTGTTGATCGAGGTTCCCAATGCGGGCAGCGAGGTCGCCCGCCGCGAGGGTGACCGTTGGCACGCGCTCAAGCTTCCTTACCACGTCGGTCACTACGGCCCGAGCTCGATGGCCGCCCTGCTCGAGGCGGCAGCGCTGGAGATAGTTGCGATCGACTCGGTGCCGTTCGCTCACTACTCGGCGCCGGGCCGGCTTGGGCGGCCGGTCAGGGGGGCCGTCGCGCTTCGGGAGGTCGTACGAACCCGAGCGGCCGTGCCGCCGTGGCGCCATCCAAACGGCCACCAGCTTCTCCGCGCCGTCGCGCGCCGGTCCGGATAAGGCCACGGCTACGCTTCGACGCGCCTTGAAGGTGCCCCTGTTCGCCAGCCGAGCGTCGCTTGAGCCTCTTCTGCCGGAGATCGCCGAGCGCCAGAGAGCCGTGTTGGAAAGCGGCCGCTACATCCTGGGGCCGGAGGTTGAGGCGTTCGAAACCGAGTTCGCCTCCTACCTCGCCGTGCGTCATTGCGTCGGGGTCGCCAACGGGACGGATGCGATCGCCATCGCGCTCCGGGCTTTGGGCGTCGGTCCGGGGGACGAGGTGGTCGTCCCATCCGTCACCTTCTTCGCGACGGTCGAGCCGGTGGTGACGGTTGGGGCGACCCCCGTCTTCTGCGACGTCGACGAACGGACCTGGTGCATGACCGCCGCCACGGCCGAGCCGGCGATCACGGAGCGGACCAGGGCCCTGCTGCCGGTGCACCTGTTCGGCAACCCGGCGCCGGTCGCCGAGCTGCTGGAGCTCGGCGGGCCGCGCGGGATCAAGGTCCTGGAGGATGCCGCCCAGGCTCACGCCGCCACCCTGGATGGTCGGATGGCCGGCGCGCTTGGCGACGCGGCCACCTTCAGCTTCTTCCCGTCCAAGAACCTGGGCGGCTTCGGCGACGGGGGAGCAGTCGTCACCGACGATCCCGAGGTGGAGGCGCTCGCCCGCCGGCTCCGGTTCCACGGCTCCCAGGACAAGCGGCTGCACACCGAGGTCGGCTACAACTCCCGGCTCGACGAGATCCAGGCCGCCGCGCTCCGCGTCCTCCTCCGCCACCTGCCCGAGTGGACAGGGGCTCGCCGGCGAGCGGCGCAGGCCTACCGGGACGCAGGCCTCGAGGACCTGGTCCCCCTGCAGGCGGAGACCCGAGGCGGCGAGTCCGCCTGGCATCTGCTTGTCGTCGCGACGCCCGAGCGCGACCGCTTGCAGCGAGCGTTGAACGAGGCCGGGATCGGCGCCCGCCCGTACTACGAAACGCCGCTTTACCGCCAGCCGGCGGTGGAGCGCTGGGCGCCGCCGGAGCCACTGCCGAACGCGGAGCGGATCTGCGCGGAGATGCTGGCGCTGCCGATGGGATCGGCGCTCGATCCAGCCGCGCCGTCGGAGGTGGTGAGCTCGGTCCGCGACTGCCTCATGGCGAAGGCCTGACAGGTCAGCCCTAGCGCCCGTGGACGCTGCCCCAGTTGAGCAGCGCATCTACGCTCGTCACGGTGAAGAGCTCGTCCTCGGGCCGATAGAGGCCGTCGCGGACGGCCCGCCAGACGACGTCCTTGTAATCCGTGGCGGGCGGCGCCACCCGTCCGACCGCGACGCGGAAGCGATGGAGATCGAGGATCCGCTTGGTCGGCTGTCCCTGCCGGAGAGCGTTGAGCTTGATCTGCGCGGCGATCCCAACGGTGGGATCGAGCATGACGCCGTCGACCCAGAGCTGGGCGTGATTGCCGACCGCTCCCCCATCCCAGCCCTTCAGCAGGTCGCGTTCCATGTTTCCGCCCATCGCCTCGTAGATGAAGTCCGTCAGCATCATGTAGCTCGAGCATTGCTGGTGAGGCAGGAAGGCCAGCTCTTCATATGTCGCTCCCGTCGCGGGTCCATACGGGGCGAACCGATGCGCCAGTGCCATCGCGAGGACGCCCCTGGTCGTATCGCCGTTCGGATTGATCCGCGCCCGCTGCATTTCCTTCCCGACCCATCGCTTGCAGGCCCGATACAGGCGCGGTGCGTAATCGAGGTCGTTACGAACCCGGTTGACCTGCGCCTCGGACAGACATCGCGCGCGATCCCAATCGGCTGAGTGGCCCGGAGAGCGCCCCAGAGAGTCGGGTACGACGACCACCGCGACGAGGAGCAGGCTTCCGATCAGAAGGCGGATAAGGGGTAGGTGACGCATGCGGCGAATGCTTCCAGGCGCCTGGGTCAGCGCCACCGCTCGCGCAGATCCTCGTTTCCGACCTCCCGGATCTGCCTGGCCGGCACACCGACCACCACTGCGCGTGCCGGGACCTCCTCCGTGACCACGGCCCCGGCACCGACGAAGGCCTCCTCGCCGATCACCGCGCCCGGACAGATCACCGCCGCGCCGCCGATGCGGCAGTCACGGCGCAGCACCGGAGCATTGGGCGGCTCGCCCGGCGGGTGTCGCCCCATCGTGTTGTCGTTCAAAAGCGTCACACCGGGACCGATGAAGACTTCGTCCTCCACCACGGTGCCCGCAGTGATGTAGCAGTTGCTCTGGATCTTCACCCGGGCCCCGATCGTAACGTCGTTGTCCACGGCGGTGCCGCGACCGACCAGCGACTCCGCTCCCACCCGCGCGCGCTCCCGGACCTGCGCCTGGTCGCCGATTACGACCGCAGGGCCGATCCTCGCGCCGGCGAGGACGACGGAACCAGCGCAGACGACGGCATCGCGCTCGATCGAGGCAGGTGCAGGCGCCTCCCGAGACGCGGTCGAGCGGCCTGACAACTTCGGCGGCTTGCCGATCACCGCGAGGTCCTGCACCACGCACCCATCACGGATCCGCGTGCCGGCGTGGATGACCACGTTGCCGCCCAGTTGGACGCCGGATCCGATCTCGACCCCCTCGCCGAGCAGGAGGCCCGGCGCGAGGTCGGAGGGATGCAGCTCGCTCACGTCGAGATCCAGGGCGGCGCCGGCCTCAGGCTCCGGCACCGCTCCCGACCGGGGCGCCGACCACGCGCGGAGCGCCGCCGGCCTCCAGGGAGGCCTGCAGGGCCTCAAGCACGCGCACGACGCTGACGCCCGCGGCGCCATCCGTCCGGGGGTGCGACCCCGTGCGAATGCAGTCGATGAAGTGCTCGCACTCGAGCCGGAGCGGCTCGTCGTTGGGCACGGCCGGGCTCCAGACCGCGCCCGAGCGGGTGATGTACTCGCCGTAGGTCTCGGCAGACGCGTCGAACCCCTTGTCCCAGATGGTGAGCTTGCGCTCGAGCGCCATGTCGTCCAGCGTCGCCATCCGGTCGGAGCCGACGACGGTGATTTTGCGCATCTTGTGCGGATCGAGCCACGACAGGTGCAGGTGCGCGGCCAGCCCGGTATCGAAGCGGATGTACGCGAAGACGACGTCCTCCACGCCGTCGCGCAGGTAGGCCTCACCCCGCGCCGAGACCTCGCTGGGATTGCCCTGCGCGAGCTCGAGCAGCACGGAGACGTCGTGTGCCCCGAGGCTCCAGAGAGCGTTCTCGTCGGCGCGCAGCTTGCCGAGGTTGACCCGCTGGGAGTAGAGGTAATAGACATCTCCCAGCTCCCCCCGCGCGATCAGGTCCGCGAGCTGCCGAACTCCTGGGTGGTAGCAGAGCAGGTGCCCGACCATCAGCACCTGCCCGCGATCGTGAGCCAGGCCGGCGACCCGTTCGGCGGAGGCGGCGTCCTGGGCCAGCGGCTTCTCGACGAAGCAGTGCTTGCCCGCCTCCAGAACCCGCTCGGCGAGCGGCGCGTGGGTCGGAACCGGTGTGGCGATCGCCACCGCATCCAGCTCCGGGTCGGCCAGCAGATCGTCGAGCTCCGCGGTGAAGCGAGCCTCGGGGTGGAGGCGCTGCCATCGCCCCCGGTTGGCCTGGTCCGCGTCGCAGCACCAGGCCAACTCGCATCCCTCCAGCGCGCTCAGGTTGCGGGCCAGGTTGGGCCCCCAGTATCCGAGGCCGACTATGCCGACGCGGGCCGTCATCGGCGCCGAAGTGTAGGGACGCTTCGCGGCTCGGACGGGTGTCGCGCTGCTCAGCCGAGGCGCTCCGCGATCGCCGCGGCCACGCGCTCTCCCGCCTTGCCTCCCCCGTACATCTCGGCGGCCGGTGAGATCCGGTCCCCGGCACGCGGCAGCTCCTCGAGCGCTGCGGCCGTCGCACCCGGATCGAGCCCCACCAGGCGGTTCCAGCCCGCGTCCACGGTCTCCACCCACTCGGTCTCCTCGCGCATGGTTACACAGGGCACCGAGGCCAGGAACGCCTCCTTCTGCACGCCGCCCGAGTCGGTGAGCACCGCTCGGGAGGCTCGTACCAGGCAGATCATGTCGAGGTAGCCGACCGGATCGATCGCCGTGATTCCACGCCCCTTGAGTGAGTCGAGGCCGCCCGCGGCCGCCAGCCTGGTCCGGGTGCGAGGATGAATCGGGAAGATCACCGGCGCGACGCGCGCGGCGCGGGCCAGCACCTCCACAAGCCGGCGGAGCCGCTCGGGATCGTCCACGTTGCAGGCGCGATGCGCGGTGGCGACGCAGAAGCCGCCCGGTTCTAGGCCGATCCGTTCGAGCACCTTGGAGCGGCGGTCCGCGATCGGGCCGAAGGTGAGGGCCACGTCAGCCATCACGTCGCCCACCAGCACCGTGCCCTCGCCCAACCCCTCGCGCTCGAGGTTCCACACCGCCGCCTCCGTGGAGCAGAGCAGCAGCTGGGACAGGGAGTCCGCGACGACCCGGTTGATCTCCTCCGGCATGGAGCGGTTGAAGGAGCGCATCCCCGCTTCGACGTGGGCGAGCGGCAGCCGCCCCTTGGCCGCGACCAACGCACCTCCCAGCGTGGAGTTGGTGTCGCCGTACACGAGGACGACATCCGGATCGATCTCCTCGAGGAGCGGCTCGAGGGCGGTGATGATTGCGCCGGTCTGCTCGGCGTGGCTTCCCGATCCGACCCCGAGGTGGTGGTCCGGAGGCGGTAGCCCAAGCTCCTCGAAGAAGAGCTCGGAGAGCTCGCGGTCGTAGTGCTGGCCGGTGTGGACCAGGATCTCGTCGGCGGACTCGCGCAAGTGCCGAGAGACGGCGGCAGCCTTGACGAACTGCGGCCGGTTTCCGACCACGGTCAGTACGCGGCCCACAGGCGTCAAGCGCTCGGCCAGTTACTCAGCCCGACCGCGTTCAGAAAGCGGCGGGCGACCGAGTAGACCGTCGACCGCATAGCCGAGAGGCCGCGACCCTGACGTTCGCTGCCGAGCCGGGCCGGCTCCGACGGTGAGGTGACGAAGCGGACCAGGGGCTCGGTTACCGCCGGCCACCTGTAGCGCTCGGCCGCCAGCCGGAGCCCCTCGGAGTAGGGGTCCTTGCCTCGCTCGAGCACTGTCTCGAGCCCCGCGGCGACGGCATCGGGGTCCTCCTCGGGGACCGTGACGCCGAGGCCATCCCGCTCGATTCGCTCCGCCAGCTCGTCCCCGGCGGTACATACGACCGGCAGTTCGGCCCAGAAGCAGTCGAGCAGCCTCGTCCGGAAGGCCAGCCGCGTCTCGATGTGCCGGCGGTGGGTGGAGAGCGCGCAGCTCGCGTCGAGCAGCCAATCCGCGCGTCGGTCGTAGGGAACCCAACCTTCGTGGAAGAACACGACGCGATCGATCACCCCCAGCTCGGACGCCAACGCCCGTGCTTCGTGCTCGGCCCGGTGGAGGCGGCCGGAGGATCCCCCCATGAAGACCAGCTTCGCCTGCGGCCGGCTCTCCGCCAGCGCGGCCACGCCTCGAATCCCACACGGAGCGTCGAGCCAGTCCCAGAGCCCGCCGTTCCAGAGGATGATCTCGTCCTCCGGAGCGATCACCGGAAAGACGTCGCGAATCCCGGGGCCACCGCTGCGCTCGGGGGGGTCCGGCGGTACGCCGAACGGCACCACGTCGATCACCGACCTGAAGCCGCTGTCCCGCTCGTAGGCAGCCGGCGAGATCAGGCCCTCCGCCAGCATCGCGCCGAGGTAGAAGTCGAGCTGCCTCTCGCTCGCGCAGATGAAGTGATGGCCGAAGCGCAGCGCCTCCGTCAGCCTGTCCACCGAGAACGCCGCCATCAACCGCTGCCGCCGAGGCGAGCGCTCCGCGTAGTAGTCGAGGGTGGGGAACGTGTCGGGGTCGTAGATGTCGAAGATCAACCTGGCGCCCGAGCGCTTCATCATTCGCATGGCCAGGGGCCACTGGGGTCTCGCCACCACCACGTCGGCGCGCTCGAGGTGCGGAGCGAGCGCGCGGGGATCGTGAGGGTTGAACTCGACCACCGGGATCCCGTCGAGCTCACCGCTCGATTCGGCGACCGCCAGCGTCACCTCGCCGTGTGCCCAAAGGACCTTGGCGAGTTCCGTGGCGCGGATGCCGACGCCCCCCATCTGCGGCCCGACCCGGTCGTTGTAGACGAGCAGGATGCGGGGCCCCGAGACCGAGCGGGGAGTGCTCACCGAGCCCGTCCCGCTCGCTCGCTCACCGCCCGCTCCACCAGCTCCGCCACCCGCCGGGCTGGAGCCGGGTAGATGTAGGCATCGAGGTCGTGTGGCGAGTACCGCTGAGACAGCCCTCCGTCGAGGGCCGCCTCGAACGCCCGCGCCAGTCCCTCAGAGTCGTGCATCGGAAGGGTCACGCCGGTGCCGGTCTCCTCGACGATCCGAGCCGCCTCGTTTCCGTGGGCGAGGGCGATGATCGGCCTTCCGGCGGCGAGGTACTCGAACAGCTTGCCGGTGGCGAGCGACACCAGCTCCGGAGCCGTGACCAGCAGAAGGGCATCCGCGTGGCGCTGGAGCGCCAGCATGCTGTCGTGGGGGAGGTGACCGACGTGGCGGATCATGTTCGCCGGGTCCAGCTCGGAGATATAGCGCTCCTCCTTCGGGTCCGGCCGGCCCGCGACCAGGACCCGCAGCCTACTGCCGGCATCGGGGCGACGCTCAAGCAGCAGGCGGAGGGCCGGACCAAGCGAGCTGGGATCGCGCCGGTTCGACCCCTCGATGTAGAGCTTGCCCGCGTGCACGATGTTCACCGTGTCAGGATCGAGTTGGGGGACCTCGGCGTCTGCCATGAGGCCCTCGAGATCGGGATCCCAGGCATTGGGGACGCACGCCGTGCGAGCCCGGAGGCGCCCGGCGAGATCATCCGCGATCGGTCGGGTGACGCCGATGGCCAGGTCCGCCTTGGCGGCCACCTTGCGCTCGAGGAAGCCGTCGAGAGCGCTTTGACCGGGTAGCGGCCACGGACGCCTCAGCGACTCGAATCGCCAACCGTCCCGGAAGTCGGCGATCCAGGCGGGGCGCCGGCGACCGAGGGCGAGCGGGATCAGGTGCGTCGAGTGGGGCGGGCCGCTGGTGATCACGCAGTCGATGCGGCGCTGCCGCACCAGGCGCCGCGCCGCCCAGGCAGCGGCGGGATTCCAGCCGAGAACGTGCGCGTCCGGCACGAGCAGGTCGGCCACGATCGCGGGCGGGGCGCCCTCGCCCATCCGCGCCTCCCCGTCGGCTGGGCTCGACACCGGGGGCCGGCGCAGCAGGCGGCGGAGGGTGGGGGAGGCCGCCAGGTCGAAAGCCCGTTCGGTCTCCTCCCCGTCGTCCGGCAGCCTCCCGAACGCCGGGGTCGTGAGGACGGTTACCTCGTGGCCGAGGCGCCGCAGCCAGCGACCCATCGCGCGCCAGCGGTGCGCCCCTACGGAGGTCTCGGGCGGGAAGTAGTACGTGATGATCAGCAGCCGACGCCCGGGTCCCCTCATCGCCGCTCACCGGTCGCCATCGCGATCGACAGGCTAGATCAGTCCTGCGGGCCG
>JBKOYL010000093.1:0-4430 GCA_046725395.1 Actinomycetota bacterium
GCGCCGAGGGCAGGTAAGACCCGACCCCGTCGGGGTCGGGCACAGCCCGCTGAAGCGCGAAGGCTCGCCAAACTCCGAGTCAGCCCGATCCCGCGAGGGATCGGCTCTCGCCCTCGGTGGTTAGCCCACTGAGAAGCGAGAATTGAGGACGGACCCTGACCTAAGGAGCGAACCCCCCCGAGGGCAAGGCAGCTCGCACGAGCTACGGAGCGGATCCCGATCGGGACTGGGTAGGCTCGATCGTGGACGTGCACGACGTGCTCCTCGCCTTGCACGTCGCCGCCGGCGGCGCGGGACTGGCGCTTGGGGCCGTGGTTATCTGGTCGAGCCGCGAGCGGCCGCTTCTCGACGGACGAAGCGTCGCCTACCCGTGGACGGTGCTGGCCGTGTCGCTCACCGCGATCGGGTTGCTGGCGCTGGATTGGCCGGACCTGTGGTGGATCGGAATCCTGGCGCTGCTCGCCTACGGCCTGGCCCTCCTCGGCTACGTCGCCCCGAGACGCCGCTTCCCTGGGTGGCGGCCGGCGTATGCCCACGGTCAGGGGGGCTCCTACATCGCCCTGGTGACAGCGCTGCTTGTGGTCGCACTGACGGTCGACGGGCCGGTCCACGGCGTTGCCGCCGTCGTGGTGTGGGTCCTTCCAACCGTGGTCGGCACCCGTCTGATCGAGAGATGGCACCGGCAGCTCAGCGAGCCGGGAAGGGTGGTCGATGCGTAGGGCGAGGGCGAGCCGGGCGGCCCTACGACCCCGGCCGCCGGCTCTTAGCCTCCCGTCGAGGTGGCCGCGATCGAGCTGACTCCAAAGGGACCGTTTGACCTCGGGCTCCTGGCAGGGTTCGGATTCGGCCCCGAGACGGGGAGGCGCGAGCCGAGCGAGCCGGTGATGCGCCTGGCGTTCTGCCTGGACGACCTCCGCGGGCAGGCGGGCATCGTGCTGCGGCAGGGTGAGGACGGGGTCGTCCGCGGCGAGCCGCAGGGCGACGGCGAGCCAGCGGCGGTGAAGGCTCAGCTGGCTCGCATCCTCTCGCTCGACCACGACGGCGAGGCTTGGCTCGCGGTCGGCGAGCGCGACCCGGTGATCGGCGAGCTTCAGCGCCGCTTTCCGGGCCTTCGCCCGCCGCTCTTTCACTCGCCCTACGAGGCAGCCGCTTGGGCGATCATCTCGACGCGGCGGCCGGCGCGCCAGGCGGCGATCACTCGTCGCGAGATCGCCGAGCGGCTTGGGCGCACCTTCGAGCTCGGCGGTGAGCGGCTTGCCGCCTTCCCGACGCCGCACAGGCTGCTCGAGGTGGCGCCCATGAAGGGGCTGCCGGAGGTCAAGCTCGAACGGTTGCGCGCGCTCGCCGAGGCGGCGCCGACTGGGCGCCTCGACGCCCAGAGGCTGCGCGACCTCGAGCCCGACGTGGCACTCGCCGAGCTCCAGGAGCTACCCGGGATCGGTCCCTTCTACGCGATGCTGATCCTCGTTCGCTCGAGCGGCCACGCCGACCTGTTGGCCCCCGGCGAGCGACGGATACTCGCCTGCGTGGAGCACTTCTACGGGCTCGACGGACCGCCCTCGCCCGAGCGCCTCGCCGAGCTCGCCGATGCGTGGCGTCCGTTTCGCACCTGGGCGACCGTGCTGCTTCGCTACGCGGGCGGCATCGACGGCATCGCCTGAGCGCCTTGGCCGCTCGGAGGGCCGTCTAGCTCCCTTCGGCAGACATCAGTGGATGTGTCGCGCGCGCCGTGCAGGGACCTTGTCGGAAGGCGCTGCTATCACGGTCACGACGGGCTCCGCACCTCCTACCGCGAATGGAACGACGCCTGGGACGCCCACGCAGAAGGGCCCACGTCGAGGCGGGCCCTTCCGGATCTGGCGACGGGAGTGGTTTCGCCGCCTAGAGGTGGTCGCTCTCGAAGCGGTGACAGGCCCAGTAGTCGAGGCCGAACATGGAGAGCAGGTGCGTGTACTTGTAGGTGGGCCCGTCGGTCGGGCAGGGCTGACCGTGGTAAAGGTCGCCCCGGATGTTGTGCTCGGCGCCCAGGAACTCCTCACCGTTCGAAGAGAAGACGAGCAACGTCGCCGCCTTCGCCTTGCCGCTGAGGAAGCGTTCGACGACATGCGGGCGAGCGCAGTGCGGCTCATCGGTGGCCCCGGGGACAAAGTCACTCGGGACGAGGCAGGCCCAGCCCCTGTCCTCGAGTTGCGACCGCGTTACCGCGCCGGCAGGCCCGGTTGAGACGACCAAGGCGGCCGCCGCCAGTAGGCCCACGAACACACCCGGGATGGCTATGCGAGGCATCAGGGACTTCATGCTTGTGCGGTGATCCATTGGGTCTCCTTACTCCTTGCGGGTTTCACGACCTTCCGTTCCCGCGTGACCCGCGCAGTGCCGGCGTCGGTCGGCTGCCACAAGGTCTGCTCGAGCAGGGTGAACAGCCCGAGCCAGCCCTCGAAGTAGTGCTCGTCGCCATGCCCGTCACAGACCCATCCGGCGATGCGTTGGGCATCGGCATCAGGGTCGACGCGGAGCGTGAGGGGGCGGTTGGTCGTCACGGCGACGACCCTCCCGCTCGCCCGTGTTCTCAACGTGAGATCCGCGTGATTCCCGCGTCAGAGCCGACCTAGCGACCGCCCTTGTGACCTAGCGACCGCCCTTGTGAGAGTGACTGACCGGGGCTAGTGTCGGGAGGCACTACGGAGGAGGAGCGATGCCGCGGTATCTGATCGAGCGCGTCTATGGCCAGGCGGAGGAGCAGGCCATGCAAGACATCGGCCTACGCACGAAGCAGGTTGCGAGGGAGAGATTCCCGGACATAACGTGGGAGCACAGCCACGTGGTGGTCGACGAATCCGGGATCAAGTCGTATTGCGTCTACCAGGCGCCGAGCGAGGAACGCTTGCACGGGCACGCCATCGAGGTCGGCGGCCACACGATTACACGGATATACGAGATCGCTCAGGATGTGACGCCGGCGGATTTCCCGGACTGACGCGGCTCGGTCAACTGTCCCTGACCACTCCCGATTCGCGGCGGATCTTGCGGGCGTCCGGTATGTGGGTGAAGGTCGCATACGCGATCGCCTGTTTCAGCCTCACCTCACGTCGGCGACTCTCGTCGTCCTCCGGGATCAGCTCGAGCGCCTCGTTGTAGAGGTCGATCGCCTCAGCCGTCGCCAATCCATGCCCCGCCTGCTCCGCTGCCAAGAGCAGGTAGCGCACCGCTCGCTCGGGATCCCCGGCCGGTCCAGCGTCGGCCAGGTGACGGGCGAGCTCCGGCAGTCGCTTCGGGTCGTCGCCGTGGAGCCGTTCGATGGCGTCCGCGACTCGTAAGTGCAGCAGCGACCTCCTGGCGGCGCTCAGACCCTCGTACACCGTCTCCCGCACGAGGTCATGTGAAAAGCGGTAGCGGTCGGCGGCCCCCGGGACCTCTCGCAGCAGGCGTGCCCCGAGCGCCGCATCGAGCGACTCGACGAGATCTTCCGTCTGCCGGGCGGTCGCCTGCGTGAGCTCGTGCAGATCGAACTCGTGACCGAGGACAGCGGCAAATGTCAGCGCGGCGGCGGAGCCCTTGCCGAGGCGGTCGACGCGTTGGCCGATCACCTCGCGCACCTCCGCCGGCACTCCGGCGGCCATGCCTGCCTCGCCCAGGCGGCCCTCATCCTCGGCATGGCGCAGCAGCTCCTCGACGAACAGCGGGTTCCCCCCCGTCCGTGCGTGAAGCTCGGCGTCCAACCCCGCGGGCCGCTCGCTCGCCAGCCAGGCGGAGACGAGCTCGCCCACCTGCTCTTCGGAGAGACCCTCGAGCGGGACCCGCACCAGTTTCCGATCGTGGGCGAGCTCGACGACCAGCGTCGTGAGTCCATCGGGGCATGGCTCGCCGTCGCGAGCCGTGCCCAGCAGCAGGATGGGTGACGACGCTGCCGCCCGGGTCAGGTGGGCCAGCATGAGGAGGGTGGAGTGGTCGGCCCAGTGCAGGTCCTCGAGCACGAGCAAGACCGGAGCGCGGTCCGAGGAGCCGGCGACGACCGAGACGACCGCCTCGAAGAGGCGGTAGCGGGCCTCTTCGGGATCACCCACGGAGGCGGGCGCAGCTGTGTCGAAGCCCTGCAACTCGGGGAGCAGGCGCGACAGCTCGGCTGTCGCCCAGCCGGGAAGGGCAGGAAGGGCGTCCTTGGTGACACGGTGTCTGAGCGACTCGACGAAGGGGCCGTACGGCGCCGGGGAATCCTCATAGCAGCGACCCGCCCACACGTCGACACCTGCTGTGTGGGCTTCGCCCGCGAACTCCGCAGCGAGCCGGCTCTTCCCGCAGCCGGCCTCGCCGGTGATCAGGACCGCGCACAGATCGCCCTCCGCCGCCCGGGCCAGGGCGGAGCGCAGCTGATCGAGCTCGGCTTCCCGCCCGACCATTGGTGCCGGCTCAGGGGGCGACAGCATCGACGG
>JBKOYL010000036.1:0-12648 GCA_046725395.1 Actinomycetota bacterium
CCCTACAACGCGGATATCAGGGCGGAGGATCTGAGTTCAACGACCTGGGGACTCGCGTCACGCCGTTCTCAACTTCCGCGTGGCAGTTCGAGCAGAGCAGGATGCACTTGCGCGCCTCAGCTCTGGCCTCTTCAAGTGATCGAGTGACTCCCTGACGGCTGAGGGCGAAGAGCTTGGTCTTTCGATCCTTGTGATGGAACTCGAGCGCAGCGAGGCATCTCCGATAGCCGCAGATCAGGCAGGCGCCTCCGGCTTCCTCGACCAGGATCCGCTTGGTTCGTCGGCGTTGCTCTGATACCCCTGCGCTTCGGCAGCGCTTGCAGCGGATCCGCCCTCCGTTCTCGATGACGTGGGGACCCTCCCCGTGACGCCGACATACGAAGTCGATCTCGCGCAAGCCCGCAAGTCTGGCTCGCTTTGCCGCCGCCCTCCTGCGACCGCCTGCCGTCGGGCCGAGACCGTACCTCTCGATCCAGTAACGAACCGTGGCGATGCCGCGATCGAACTGCTCCGCCATCTCCTTTAGGGAGGCGCCCTCCTCGTGAAGCTTCCGGAGTTGGTCTTCGGGGATCGGCCCGCGCCGTAGATGCCGCTGCTGATTCACGGGCTTCAAGCCGTGCTTCTTTAGGTGGTAGCTGATCGTCGACGGGCTTCGGCCGACCCCGAAGCGGGTCCGAAAATGTGGCGAAATGCAGGGAAAACGCGCGTAAGGCGTGCAGGAATGTGCCGGAAGTGTGAAAACCGGCCGGGGGTTCTCAGAGCGCGCTATGAGGCGACGCCCGCGTGCGCGATCCGGTCCGTGAGCGCCGCCCGCTCCCCTGAGAGCCGGGTGCTGACCTCATAGTCGCCCGCCTTCTGCGCGGCCGAGATCCCGTCCTCCAGCCGTTGCAGCTCGAGCAGGTCGAGGTTGAGCTGCATCGCCCCCTCCGATGCCGGCTCGCTCTCCGCCCGCATCACCAGCTCGGTGATCAGCGAGGTCAGCGCCGCCTCCTCCCTCGGCAACCCCGCCATCGGGTCGTCGAGGTGGCCGCGCAGCCAGCGCAGCGCCGGCTTGCCGGATGGCGAGAGATGCTCGTCCGTGAGCCGCTCGATGAACCGCCGCCCGGTCCCGGGATCGGCGATGCACATCGCCAACAGCGCCCGCTCGCGCGTCTCCCGCGGCGTCAGCGAGACCGCGACGGGCCGAGGCGCCTTCGCAGCGCCGTTGCTCTTCGCCTCGTCGCTCGGTTGCGGAGCGGACCGCACTCTCGCCAGCACCAGACTCGGATCGGTGTCCAGCCGATCGGCCACCTTGCGCACCAGCTCGTCGAACCCGAGCGCCGTCTCCCCCATCGCCTTGAGCACCGGACCCACCTCGCCGAGAACCCGCTCCCGCCCCGCCAACGTGCTCAGATCGCCCCTGCCCAGCGCGACATCGACGCGGAAGCTCGGCAGGTCGATCGACCGGTCGACGAGCTCCATGAACCGTGCGGCGGATCCTTCGCCGAGCATGTCCGCCGGATCCTCCCCCTCCGGCATCGCCGCCACCCGCAGCTCGATGCTCTTCCCCCCCGCCACCTTCTGCGCCCTGACCATCGCGTCCGCCCCTGCGCGGTCGGCGTCGAGCGCCAGCACCACGGACTCCGTGAGGCCGGCGAGCATCGTGATCTGCTCCGGCGTGATCGCCGTCCCCATGATCGCCACCGCCTCCTCGATCCCCCCCTGGTGCAGCGCCAGCACGTCCGTGTAGCCCTCCACAACGATCGCCCTCCGCGCCCTCGCGATCGAGCTGCGCGCCCGATCGATGCCATACAGAGTGTGGCTCTTCCGGTAGAGCTCCCCCTCCGGCGAGTTCAGGTACTTCGGCTTCGCGTCCGGCATCAGCGCTCGCGCGCCGAAGCCGAGCACCCGCCCCCGCTGGTCGCGGATCGGGAACGTGAGCCGGTTGCGAAACCGGTCGTAGTGACCACCCTGCCGCCCCTTCTGGATCAAGCCCGCGGCAAGCAACTCCTCGAGCTTGAAGCCCCTGCGCTGGCTCCCGGTCAGCACCTGGTCCCACGCGCTCGGCGCCATCCCGACGCCGAACCGCCGAAGCACCTCCTCCCCCAGCCCACGACCCTCGAGATACGCGCGCGCTCGCCGCGCCTTTTGCGACTCCCACAGGTAGCGCTCGTAGTACTTCGCCGTCAGCTCGAGCAGCTCCCAGAGCCGCGCCTTCCGTCGCCGCCTCTCCTCAGCCCGCGGATCCTCGTTCTCCCGCTTTAACTCGACGCCGTAGCGCTCCGCCAGGGACTCGACCGCCGAGGCGAAGTCCAGTCCCTCCTTCTCCTCCACGAAACGGAAGACGTCGCCGCTCGCCTCGCAGCCGAAGCAGTAGTAGAGCTTGTCGCGCGGGTTCACCTTGAAAGACGGCGTCCGCTCCTCGTGGAACGGGCAGTTGCCCCAGTAGTCCTGCCCCCGCTGCTGCAGATCCGTGTGAACCGAGACGATCTCGACGATGTCCGCCGCCTCCTTCACCCGATCGACGCTGTCGCGCGTGAACCTCGCCATCAATCCAGCCTATTCGCGCCCGCCAGCCGCTCGTACGCAGACAGGCAGAAACGGTCGGTCATTCCGGCGAGATAGTCGGTCACCCGCTGCACCGGCTCGGCCTCGGGATCGGTGGCCGGTACCTCGTCCAGGTTCGCGAGATAGTGGTCGAACAGCGTCCGCAGCGCCCGCCGCGCGCGCTCCTGCTCCCCTCGCGCCTCCGCCCCGAGGTAGACGCGATCGAACATGAACTTCCGCAATCGCAGCATCGCCCCGCCGACATCCTCGCTCTGCGCGATCTCGCCCTCCGCGCGCGAGCGCTCGACCATGTCCTGCACCAGCCGGTCGATCCGCCTCGCGCCGGTCTCGCCGAGCAGCTCGATCTCCTCGGCCGGCAGATCCCGCTCCGAGATGATCCCGGCCCGAACCGCATCGTCGATGTCGTGGTTGATGTACGCCACCCGGTCGACGATCCGCACGACCCTCCCCTCCAGCGTCGCCGGCTTCCCGGGCCCGGTGTGGTTGAGGATCCCGTCCCGCACCTGCTCGGTGAGGTTGAGCCCACGACCGTCGCGCGCGACCCGGTCGACCACCCGCAGCGAGTGCTCGTTGTGCCGGAACCGCATTCCGTGCTCGCGAAGCGCCTCGTCGAGCACCTCCTCGCCGATGTGGCCGAACGGCGGATGGCCCAGATCGTGCCCCAGCCCGATCGCCTCGGTCAGGTCCTCGTTCAGACCGAGTGCCCGCGCCACCGTCCTCGAGATGAAGCAGGCCTCCAGCGTGTGGGTGAGCCGGGTCCGGTAGTGGTCCCCCTCCGGCGCCACGAACACCTGGGTCTTGTGCTTGAGCCGCCGGAACGCCTTGGAGTGCACGATCCGATCGCGGTCGCGCTGGAACGGCGTCCGCACCGGGCTGTCCGACTCGGGCTCACGCCGCTGCGCCGGGTAGGACGGCGTGGCGAGCTCCCAGAGGTACTCGGACTCCCAAGCGCGAACACGGCTCTCGAGCGTCTCTCGATGCGAGGGCGCTCCGAGGCGAAGCCGAGGGGCAACCCGTTTCATGTTGGTCATCCATTCGATGTTCGCACCCGAACCGGCACGACCGAGCCGGCGGGCCCCGCCCGCGACTCAATAGGCTCAAAGCGTGGCTGAGACGGCACTGATCACGGGGGCATCGTCCGGCATCGGCGACGAATTCGCCAGACAGCTCGCCGGCAGGGGCTACGACGTCGTGCTGGTCGCCCGCCGCAAGGACCGCCTCGAACGGCTCGCCGGGGAGCTACCGACCACGGCACACGTGATCGAGTGCGACCTCGGCTCCGATGCCCCGAACCTCTCCGGCAAGGTGGCCCAGCTCGGCGTGAACGTCGACCTGCTGATCAACAACGCCGGCTTCGGCATGCGCGGGCACTTCGCGGACCTCGACCCCGAGCGCGAGGCCGAGATGATCCGGGTCAACTGCGAAGCGGTCGTCACCCTGACCCACGCCTTCCTGCCCGCGATGATCGAGCGGGGCTCCGGCGGCGTGATCACGGTCGCCTCCACCGCGGGCATGCAGCCCGTGCCGTATGAGACCACCTACGCCGCAAGCAAGGCGTTCGCGATCGCCTTGATGGAGGCGCTCTCGATGGAGCTCCGTGGCACCGGGGTGAGGTGCCTCGTCGTCAACCCCGGTCCGGTGAAGACCGAGTGGCAGGCCGTCGCGGGCTACGACGAGGACACTCGGGTCATGCCGGGGATGATCAGCGCAGAACGTTGCGTGAAGGACTCGCTGGAGGCTTACGACCGCGGGAAGCGGTCGGTCATTCCGGGGGCGCTCTTCCCGTGGCTCATGCGCGCCGCTGTCGGCCCCAAGCCCGTCAAACTCCGAGTAACCGAGCGGATCTACCGCCCGAAGGTCTGACCATGACCGGGCTCAGCCTGGAGCGCTTCGAGTCACCGGACGAGGTGCGCGAGTTCGATAAGGGCCGCTTCGAGCTGATCCGGATCGGGGGGATGACGATCGGTCGCGCCACCTACGAGCCCGGCTGGAAGTGGTCCGAGCACGTCGGGCCGACCGCCGGGACTGAGAGCTGCCAGGTCGAGCACGTCGGTCTCGTGATCTCCGGCCAAGCGGCGGTAAGGATGGACGACGGCACCGAGCGAGTGATGAAGCCCGGCGACATCTTCCACGTCCCTCCTGGCCACGACAGCTGGGTGGTGGGCGACGAGCCCTATGTCTCCCTGCACTTCCTCGGCGCCGACGAGTACGCGAAGGAGTAGGCCGGGAAGGCAGAGCCGCCGGGGAGTTTTCCTAGCCGCTCAGACCTGCGGCGGCGAGGGCTTCCTCCCGGCCGGGCAACGACTCGTAACGCACCACCTTGCCGTCGCGGAAGGTCCAAATCTGCCCGATGCGCATGTCTAGCTCCAAACCGCTGCCACGGCCGCGGCCAGTCAGCCAGGTTCGGGTCACCACCACATCGCCCTCTGCCCTGACCTCCTCGATCTCCCAGTCCCACTCGTCCCAAGCCGCCGCCCACCGCGCGTAGTAGGCCCGCGCCTCGTCGATGCCGCGGAACTCTCCCTGCATGTCGGCAGGACCCTCACGGGCGATCCAGTCGATCTCGGGATCGAGAATCGTCAGGAATGACGCCCGGCCCTCCGGCGTGGTCGCGGCGCTCGCCGCTTTCGAGGCCTCGAGCAGGATCTTCACGTTCCCTTGCTGCACGGCCGACAAGTATCGACTCTCCTGTCCCGCGGGCGGCTACGCCGCGGCACGCAGCCGCACGTGCGCGTGGTGCTCGAGCGTCTCCGTGATCGCGCGGTCGGCCTGCGCCGCCACGCGTCGCTCCGCCTCGGGCGCCTCGGCGAGCGGCCGCGCCAGCGCATCCACCATGTAGCGGTGCGCCTCCTCGCTGAGCGGAAAGCCACCCCCCTCGCAGCTCGTGCAGACCACCCCGCCGGCCGCGCCGGAGAAGGCGGCCAAATGCTCGGCCTCCCCGCAGCTCGCGCAGCTCGCCAGTTCAGGTGAGAAGCCCGCGGCCAGCGCCAGCTTGAGCCGGAAGGCGAGCGCCGCTCCTGGAGCGCTCGCCGCCGGGGGATCGACATCGAGGAGCCCGAGGTAGTTACAGAGCAGGTTGTAGGCCGCCGGGTTCGGCTCGCCGGAGTCGAGCAGGCGCAGGACCGCGTCGCAGGCGCGACCCGCGGCTCCGAGCGCTGGGCCGTCCGATCGCAGCCTGGCGTGGCCGTCGACCGTCGATGCCCCGGTGACCGTGAACAGCTCGCCCCGTCCCTCGTAGAGCACGAGGTTGAGCCGGAAGAACGGCTCCAGCCGCCCCCCGAATCGCGACTTCGGCCGCCGCGACCCCTTCGCGATCGCGCCGATCCGCCCGCGCGTCGCCGAGTACAGATGGACGACGCGATCCGCCTCGCCGTAGCGGATGCTGCGCAGCACCACCGCCTCAGTCTTGAAGCTGCCGGGCATGGCCCACAAACGTTGCCGCCGCTCCCGGACGGATATCGAAGCGCCTACGCGGAGCCGGCCGGATCAAACGGCCTGCCGCACCGCGTCCCTGATCGCGGCGGCGGTCACGGTCGCCGCGGCCGCGCCGATCTGGAACGGCGCGAACTGGTCGGGCTCGTCCCGGCCCGACGCCAGGCAGAAGACGACGTCGCCGTCGACCGGCGTGAAGACGGGATCGACCGCCCGGCCCAGGCCCGCGGTCGCCGAGCGCGCCACCATCGAGCAGGCGCGCTTGTCGAGCGTCGCGTCGGTGCAGACGCAGACCGGCGTGGAGTTCCCCTCCGGCACGCGGAACTCCGGCGGCTGCTCCATCGCGGCGATCAGCTCGGCCCCGCGCAGCACCTCCCCCTCCTCGCCGATCGGCCCCGCGAGCACGGAGCCGTCCTCGTCGATCACGTCCCCGGCGGCGTTGACCGCCGCGATCGCGGCGACCGTATCGCCCGTGCCGGTGATGAGGGCCGCGTAGCCCACACCACCCTGCCGGGCGCGCTGACGCCCGAGGATCTTGCCGACGGTCGCCCCGGTCCCAGCTCCGACCGCCCCTCGCTCGGGCAGGCCGGGCGCGGCGGCCTCGCACGCGGCGTAGCCCTGCTCCGGCCCGGGCCGGACGCCGCCAGACCCCGACGGCAGGTCGTAGATCACCGCGGCGGGCACCAGCGGCACGCGACCGAAGGGCGTCAGGTAGCCGCGCTCGTGCTCCTCCAGCCAGCGCACCACCCCGTCGGCGGCCGCGAGACCGAACGCGCTTCCGCCGGTGAGCAGCACGGCGTTCGCCTCCTGGGCGTTGGCGAGCGGCCGGAGCACGTCCGTCTCGCGCGTCCCCGGCCCCCCGCCGTGCACGCAGACCCCGGCGCGCGTCTCCGGCGGCGGCAGCACGACGGTGCACCCGGTCCCCCCGGCGGGATCGGACCAGTGGCCGACCGCGAAGCCATCGGGAAGCGGGGGCGGCTCGCTCATCCGCCCTTCAGCCCCCGGCGACCGGCGCCCTTCGCGCGCCTCCTCGGACGGCGCCGGAGCCGCTCCTGGCAGGTCGGGCAGAAGTAGGTCGAGCGCCCGGTGACCACGATCCGCTGAATCTCCCCGTCGCCCCGCGGACACGGCTCCCCCTCGCGCGTGTGGACCAGGAACTCCTCTTGCATCGAGCCCTGCTCGCCGCGTGTATCGCGGTAGTCGTCGATGCTCGCGCCCCCATGGTCGAGACCGGCCTCGAGCGCCCCCACGATCCCCTCCACCAGCCGCTCGGCGTGCTCGAGCTTCATCGACCCCGCCGGGGAGAGCGGATGAAGTCGCGCTCGCCACAGCGCTTCGTCCGCGTAGATGTTGCCGATCCCGGCGACCCGCGACTGCGTGAGGAGAAAGGATTTGAGGGGCGCCTTGCGATCGTTGGCCAGCTCGAGCAGTCGCTCCGGGGTCAGGTCCCGGGACAGGGGCTCGACGCCGAGGCGCGCGGCGAAGTATTCCTCGAGCTGATCGCCCTCGTCCAGGACCACCGCCTGGCCGAAACGGCGGACGTCGGTGAAGAGCAGCTCCGCTCCGTCCTCGAGCCGGAACCGCGCCCGCACGTGGCTCGGCTCGGGCTGGGACTCGTACAGCCTCGGGCCCCCGAGCGGCTCCGTCTTCATCAGGTCCGCGGTGGCATCGCCGCCGGGCTCGCGGATCAGGAGGTTGCCGGTCATCCGCAGGTGCAGCGCCAGGGTCCGCCCTCCGTCGAGCCCGATCAGGAGGTACTTGCCGCGCCGCGCCACTGCCGTCACCCGCCGGCCGGCGACGGCCCGCTCCAGGGAGCGCGGCGGCTCTGGGCGGGTGAGCCGGTCGTCGAGTACCGAGGCCGACTCGATTCGCTTTCCCGCCAGCTCAGGCTCGAGCTGGCGCCGAACCGTCTCCACCTCCGGCAACTCGGGCATGGAGCAGAGGCTATTGAGCGAGATGCGCCCGCGGGTGGGCGTTGAAGTAGGCCTCCTTCAGCTCCTCGCCGGAGAGGTGGGTGTAGAGCTGGGTGGTCGAAAGATCGGCGTGGCCCAGCATCTCCTGGACCGAGCGCAGATCGCAGCCGCCCGCCAAGAGATGCGTCGCGAAGGAGTGCCGCAGCGTATGGGGGCTCATCCGGGCACTCAGCCCTGCCGCCTCGGCGTGGCGCAGAACGATCTTGTAGAGACCCTGCCTCGTGAGCGGGCCGCCACGGAAGTTCACGAACAGCTTGCGCTCTTCGGGCGCTGCGACCAGCTTCCCGCGCGCCGATCGCAGGTAGACGCGAAGCGCCGCGATCGCCTTCCCGCCGATCGGCACGAGTCGCTCCTTCGACCCCTTGCCGCGCGCACGGACGATCCCGTGGTCGAGGTCGACGTCTCCGACCTCGAGCGAGATCGTCTCCGACGCTCGCAGTCCGGCCGCGTACATCAGCTCGAGCAATGCGCGATCCCGCAGCACCGCCGGGTCGTCGCCACGCGGCTGCGCGAGCAGCCGCTGCACCTCGCCGTAGCTGAGAACCTCCGGGAGCTTCTTTCCGCGCCGCGGGGTCTCGAGCCTGGCCGCCGGATCGTCCTCGATCGCTTCCTCCCTGCGCAGGTGCCGGTAGAAGGAGCGCAGGCAGGCGGCCTTGCGGTGGACGGTCGCGGTTGAGCACGGTGGGCGTCCGTTCCCATCACCGCGAGCGAGCTCCGCGAGGAAGTCGGAGAGATCGCCGGGCTCGGCATCGGTCGCGTCCCGCCCTCGCTCGGCGAGGAACCGGCCGAACTGCAGAAGGTCCGTGCGGTAGGCGGCGAGGGTGTTCCGTGAGAGGCCCCGCTCGAACTCGAGGTGGGCGAGGAAGTCGAGGACCAGCGCCTCGTAGCGCTCTGTGGGCCTTTTGTTCGAGGGTGCTCCACTACGAGCAGCCCGTTCGGTGCCCGCGCCGGGCGGCGCAATCGTGGCCATGCCGAGTACTTCCGCGGCGGCACCGCGGTCCCTTCCTCGTCAGACCCCCGAGATCAGCCGCCGCAGCATCAGCAGCCCGACCAGCGACTTGGCGTCCTCGCAGCGGGCGATCGCGCCGTCGATCTCATCGAGCGGGATTTCGACCACCTCGATCCGCTCGCCGTCCGAGGCCTGGCCTGGCACGTCGTACAGCTCTGTGGCGAGGAAGAGCCAGACGCGCTCGTTCGCGAATCCCGGGCTCGTGTAGAAGCTCGTCAACTCGCGCCAGTCGCCGGCGGACTTGCCGATCTCCTCGGCGAGCTCCCGCTGCGCGCACTCCAGGGGCGTCTCGCCCTCGACATCGAGCTTGCCGGCCGGCAATTCCAGCAGTGCCGGCTCCTCCACCGCCTCGCGCGGCTGCTCGACCATGTACAGGGTCCCGCCGTCATGCGCGAGCACGCAGACCGCCCCGGGGTGCACCACGACCTGCCGGGTCGCTCGGCTCCCGTCGGCGTACTGGAAGGTGTCCATGCGGACCGAGGCGATCGGACCACGATGGACCAGCTTGCTCCCGACCTTTCGCAGCCGCTCGTCGCTCACGCCACCCGCTCTTGCTCGAGCAGCCTGATCATCTCGCAGCGATCTCCAGAGCCGCCTCGCACACGGCGAGCATCTCCACGATCGCCGCCTCCGTAACGAGCTCCTCCGGGGTGTGATTCGCCTCGGTGCCGTTCGCGAGCAGCACGGCCTCGTAGCCGGAGGCCACCAGGGCGTTCGCATCACTACCGCCGCCCGTGGCGACGAGCTTGGGCTCGTAACCCCTCGTTCGCAAGGCCTCGGAGGCAATCCTCACGGCATCCGCCTTGGGATCGAGCCGGTACCCACGGAACATCTCGATCACCTGCGCGTCGACGTCGCAGCCCTGCTCCCCCGCGGCCCAGGTGCAGGCATCGACCATCTCCCCGATCGTCGCCGCGGCCCGCTCACCGTCCACGCTGCGCGCCTCGCCGAGGATGCTGCAGTGTCCCGGCACCACGTTGGATGCTGTCCCGCCCTCGATCATCCCCACGTTCGCCGTCGTCTCCTCGTCCAGCCTGCCCAGCTTCATCCCCGCGACGGCCGCGGCGGCGGCGGCGATGGCGCTGTGACCGTCCTCCGGGTTGATCCCTGCGTGGGCCTCCTGTCCGGTGAACTCCGCGATCAGCCGTTTGTGGGTCGGGGCCGCGACGATCACCTCCCCGATCGGCGTCGCGTGGTCGAGCACGAAGCCGAAGGGAGCGCGAAGGGCATCGACGTCGAGCTCCTTTGCGCCGCGGAGCCCGTCCTCCTCGGCAACGGTGAAGACCAGCTCCAGTCCGACAGGTGCGGGCTCGGCGACGTGGCGCTCCGCCAGCTCCATCAGCACGGTGACCGCGGCCTTGTTGTCGGCGCCGAGAATGGTCTCGCCCCGGCTCCGGAAGGTCCCGTTCTCCCTCGCGACCTCGATCGGCCGGTCGTGGGGAACCGTGTCCAGATGAGCGAAGAACGAGATCCAACGCTCGCTCCTGCCGGAAACCCGAGCGATCAAGTTGCCCGCGCCGGCCCTCGCCGGCGTGGCCGCAGCGTCCTCCGCGACGTCGACGCCCCGCCCGCGCAGCTCGTCGAGCACGGCGTCGGCGACCTCCCGCTCCGCCCCCGTCGGGCTCGAGATCTCGCAGAGGCGCACGAACCGGTCCAGCATCCCCTGGTGATCGGCACCCACGATCGCGACAGGCTACGCCCGTCCGCCTTCACGCGCCGCGAGCACTGATAGAAGATCGCCGTGGCGCGGAGGCCGTCTCAGCCCGAACAGCACATGCCGCAGACCTCGGGTGCTCCGTCAAGCGTCTGGGAGGCGCGCCTCGAGGTGATCATCGCCATCGCCCTCGGCCTGGCGGCGGTCGTGACGGCCGGCGCCGTCTACCTCAACGAGCACCAGGAGCACAAGGCGACCCTGGACTTCCACGCGGCCACCCACACCCTCGTGCTCGCCGTCGGCGCCGGACCCCGAACCCCTCAAGGCCACGCCCTCGAGGCGCGCGCCGAGCGGTCGATCAACGACGCCGAGGATCACCAGGAGAAGGCGACCCGCTACACACTGGCCGAGGTGATCCTCGCGACCTCCCTTTTCCTCTTCGGCGTCGCCGGGATCAGCTCACGCTGGCGGATCAAGATCAGCGCGCTCGCGACCGCCGCCGGCGTCTTCCTGATCGCCTTGGTCGCGTTGGCGACCGTCTGAGCAGGCTTGACTTCCGTTCCAGCGCGGGAGTAGATTCGACCGCGAGGAGAAGGAATCGCGGCCCCGCATGGACGGCGGCCAGGGATCGCCCGACACGCGGGTTCCGCTCAATCCGGGAGGAGCTATATGGCTTGGAAGATCTCCGGCACCTACGTGGCGAACTGCTCCTGCAACCTGATCTGTCCCTGTCCGGTCGACGGCCCGCCGACGAGTCCAGACGGGCAGTGTCGGGGGCAGGGTGTGTTCAGCATCGCGGAGGGGAGCCTCGACGACACGGACCTGTCCGGCGTCAACGTCGGCCTGGTGAACCTCTTTCCATCGAACCTGACATCCGGCGGCTGGAAGCTCGGCATCGTCGTCGACGACGGGGCCTCCGACGAGCAGGCGGACGCCCTCGAGAGGATCTTCAAGGGCGACGAGGGCGGGCCCTTCGCCGACTTCGCCGGTCTGACCGACGAGTGGCTCGGCATGGAGCGCGCCAAGGTCACCTTCTCGGACGGCGATCGCCCGTCGGCCTCGATCGGTGACAGCAGCTACACGTTCGAGCCGCTCGCGGGCCCCGAGGGAAGCGACACACACACCTCGGTGAGCAACGCGATGTTCGGCTTCGCCCAGGAGTACCGCATCGGGCGCGCACCCGGCAAGATGAGCAATCATGGGATCGAGTTCGATGCGATCTACGGTGAGACCGCCGACTACGAGTTCGCGAGCGAGCAGGCGGAGGGAGCGCCGGTCGGGCGCGGCTAGATCCAAGCGAGGCTCGCGGCAGGCTCGCTCCTGATGGAATCGGCGGCACTGCGAAGAGCGCCACCCCTGCCGGGCGCGGTTCAGCTCGGGCTGATCTTCGCGCTGCTCCTGCTGGCGGCGCTGGCCTGGGCGGTGACCGGCGACCGAATGGCCGGCATGGATGCCGGCCCCGGCACGGACCCCGGGGACCTCGGGTTCTGGGTAACGGCGTGGGTGGTGATGATGGCCGCGATGATGTTCCCCTCGATCGCGCCGATGGTGGTCATGCACGCCCGCATGGAGGAGGGCAAGCGTCGCCAGGGCAAGGCGGTCGAGGCCGGCACGACGGCGCTGTTCGTCGGCGGTTACCTGCTCACCTGGACCGCCGCGGGCCTGGTCGGCTACGCGATCATCCAGCTCGGGGTGGCGCTCTCGCTCGACTTCCTCTCCTGGGACCAGGCGGGTCCGTACGTGGCGGGCGGCGTGATCGTCGCGGCTGGGCTGTACCAGCTGACACCGCTGAAGGACGTCTGCCTGCGGCACTGCCGAAGCCCGATGATGTTCCTGCTCGGCCACTGGCGTCCGGGCCGGCTCGGCTCCCTGCGGATGGGCATCGAGCACGGCGGCTGGTGCGTCGGATGCTGCTGGGGGCTGATGGCGGCCCTGTTCGCCCTCGGCGTGATGAGCATCGGCTGGATGGTCCTAGTCGCCGCCCTGATCGCGATCGAGAAGCTGCTGCCGTGGAAGGCCGTTGCCAACCGCGG
>JBKOYL010000105.1:0-16900 GCA_046725395.1 Actinomycetota bacterium
GGCGGTGTCGGAGCCGGTGATCTCCCGGGCCCGATCGGCTGCGCTGGCGAAGCCCGCGGCGGCCCGCTGCAGCCCCGCCTGGCTCGGCCGCTGCCGCGGCGTGGCGGGACGGGTGGCGGCCTGCTCCAGGATGAAGGCCGAGCGGAGGCGCTCGCTCTGAACCTCCAGCTGGAAGTAGCGCGTGATGTCATCCTCGTAGTTGACGCGGATCTGAAAGAGGCGACCCACGCCGAGCAGGGAGACCGCCAGCAGGAGCGCGAAAAGCACGCCGAAGCCGATGCGCAGGCGTGCGGTGAGTGAGGGGTTGACTCTCATCGTTTTTGCGGACCCCCGTCCGTCCCGTACACTATGGCCGGGCGAAAGGCATGGGTAAAGGATTACTTGCGTGGTGGCGCCGGCGGATCGTCGCGCGCGGTCTGGCCGGCGTAGCGCTGTTCGCGGTGCCGGTTGCCGTCGCCGCCATGATCGGCTTCGGCACGAGTCTCTCCGGCGTGGCCGGCGGCCTCGCGGCCATCAGCGAGGGGCCGGACGCCGTTCCGGCGTCGGCACCCACGGGGTCGAGCAAGCTCAACCGGGCGGTCGTCGCCCTGTCGAGCAAGCAGAGCTTGCCGTCTTCGACCGCCGGCGGCGGTGACGGCGGCTCGATCAACTCTGGATCGGGGACCGGTACCTCGGGCGGCTCGGGCGACACCACCGTCATCACTGGCGGCTCCGGCGGCTCGGGCGGGTCGGGCGGCGATTCCGGGACCACCTCGATCCCGACGATCAGCGCGCCCAGTACCGACGTGAGCCTGCCGGGCACGGGTAGCAGCACGGGGGATGCCGTCGACACCGTCAACAACACGGTCGACAACACGGTCGACAACACCGTCGACAACGTGGTCAGCGGCGTCGACAACACCCTGAATGACACCCTGAACAGCCTGCTCGGCCCGTAGGTTCGCCGGGCTTCCGCGGGTTGCTCCCCGATAAAACGGGTGCCGCCTAACGGTGGCCGCTCTCATCATCAGCCTGGCGTCGGCTTTCTCCTGGGGAATCTCCGACTTCCTGGGCGGCCTGCAGAGCAGGCGGCTGCCGGTGCTGGCGGTGCTCGGCGTTTCGCAGCCTGCCGGCCTGCTGCTGATCGCGGCGCTGATCCCGGTGATCGGTGCGGACCCGTTGTCCGCGGACAAGCTCGCCATCGCCTTCGTCGCCGGCGCCGCCTCGCTCGGCGGCCTCGGCGCCTTCTACGCGGCGATGGCGATGGGCACCGTCAGCGTGGTCGCGCCGATTGCGGCGCTCGGGGTGGTCGTCCCGGTCGCCGTCGGGATCGCCGCCGGCGAGGCCCCCAACACCGTGCAGCTGATCGGGCTGATCCCCGCGATTGCCGGGGTGGTCATCCTGAGCTACGAGGAGGATTCCGCGGATTCGGGCGTGGCTCGCCGCTCGATCGCGCTCGCGATCGTCGCGGGCCTCGGTTTCGGGATCTTCTTCACCGGCCTCGACGCCGCGGCGACGGACCGTCCCGGCTGGGCGATCCTCGCGGTGCGAGTCGGAGGGGTGACCACGGTTGCCGCGGCGTTGCTGGTCGTGCGACCCCCGCTGGACCGCATATCGGCCGCCCTCGGCGTGCTCGTCCTGATCGGCGCCTTCGACGTGCTCGCCAACGCGCTCTTCGCGGTGGCCTCCACCAAGGGCGTGCTGCCCGTGGTCGCGGTTGGCGGCTCGATGTATCCCGCCTTCACGGTCGCCCTCGCGCATGGCGTGCTCGGTGAGAGGCTCGCGGCGGCGCAGTGGATGGGCGTGTTCCTCGCGTTGCTCGGCGTCGCGATGATCGCGGCGGGCAGCTAACGGGCCTCGCTGGAGGCAAGCGCGAGGCCGGTCAGCTCGGTGAGCTGCGCGATCGTCTGCGCGGGATCCCGGAAGCGGATCGCGGTCATCCCCACTGCCTCGGCGCCCTCGCAGTTCTCCCGGAGATCGTCCACGAACAGGCAGTCGGCGGGCTGGACGCCGAGCCGGTCCGCCGCCAGCCGGTAGATCTCCGGCTGCGGTTTGTGGAGCCCCACCTCGGCGGAGATCACGACGTCGTCGAAGAGCTCGGCGAGCAGCTTGCGGTCGTAGTGGGCGGTGCTCCAGGAGTTCGTGATCAGGCCAGCGAGCAGGCCGCCGGCGCGCAGGTCGCGGACCGCCGCCACCATCGGCTCGAGCGGCTGCATCCCCGCGAACATGCTGTCGATCAGTCCCTGCGGGTTCTCGAGGCCGAGCCGGCGGCCGAATGCCGCCTCGAACTCCTCCTCGCTGAGCTTGCCCGTCTCGAGCCTCCGGAGGTCGGCCAGCGCCTGCGGGTCGGTGCGGAACAGCTGCTTCACGGCGTCGTCGTCGAGCCCCTCGGAGCGGCAGAAGGCGGCGAAGCTGTCCCAGACCGAGGTGGTGAGGACGCCACCGAAATCGAAGAAGGCGGCACCATATGCTCCACGCGACATGGGGCAGCAGGCTACTGAGGCACCGGAGGGGATCGACCGCGCCGGCGTCGAGGGCTGGTTCGAGGCGAACGTTCCGGACGTCGAGCTGCCGCTGAGCTTCGAGCGGATCTCCGGCGGGCGGTCGAACATGACCTTCGCGGTGCGCGACGCGGGCGGGCGCGCCTGGGCATTACGTCGCCCGCCGCTCGGCAAGAGGCTCGGCTCGGCGCACGACATGGGTCGCGAGCACCGCGTGATCTCGGCCCTGCAGGACACGCCCGTTCCGGTTCCACAAGTGGTCGGGCTGTGCGAGGACGAGTCGGTCAACGGCGCGCCCTTCTACGTGATGGGGTTCGTGGAGGGGCCGATCTTGCGCTCGGCCGATCAGGCGAAGGCGTTCGACGCGGAGGAGCGCCGCGCCATCGGCGAGCGCGTCGTCGACACGCTCGTCGCGATCCACGCGGTTGAGCCCGATCTGGTCGGACTCGGCGACCTGGGCCGCAAGGAGGCCTACGTCGAGCGTCAGTTGCGGCGCTGGCAGGGACAGTGGGAGAAGTCGAAGACCCGCGATCTGCCCGTGGTGGATGCGGTGCACGATCGGCTCTTCACCCGTGTTCCGGAGCAGGGGCCGGCCACCATCGTCCACGGCGACTACCGCCTGGACAACCTGATCCTCTCGCCCTCCGGCGAGGTGGCCGCGGTGGTCGACTGGGAGCTCTGCACCCTGGGGGACCCGCTGGCCGACGTGGGCATGCTGCTCGTCTACTGGTCGGAGGAACGGGACGACTTCATGCCCCTCGTTGCCCCGGCGACGATCGCCGAGGGCTTCCCGAAGCGCGAGGACGTCAAGCGCCTCTACGCCGAGCGCTCGGGGCGGGACCTCAGCCAGATCGACTTCTTTGCGGCCCTCGGCTACTGGAAGCTGGCGATCATCCTCGAGGGCGTCTACGCGCGCTACGCCTCCGGTCAGTACGGCAAGACGGACGAGGGGTTCGAGGAGTTCGCGAAGATCGTCGAGCGCCTCGCCGAGGCGGCGAGCGACGCGGTCGACCGCCTTCCCTAGAGGCCGTCCGGACTTATGGGTCTATAGGACCCAAAACTCCGGAAGCGCTTGCAAGGTGGCGGTTTCACGCCTTGGCCGGACGCCCGGCCTTCCTTACTCGTCCGACGAAGACCCAGGTGAGGACCCGACGTGCTCCTCCATCGCGGCTCGCAGACGTCGCGCCGCCTCGGGCGCATCGCGCTCAAGCCGCCAGACGTTGGGCTTGAATAACGCGATCACCCGAACCGAGGACGTGGCGACGACCGACGCGGTGCGACGACCAGAGGCCAGCACCGCGACCTCGCCGAGGACTTCGCCCGGTCCGACCTCGCTGACCTTCTCTCCTTCGACCAGCACATCCGCCGAACCGGACTCGACCAGGAAGAGCGAATGGCCGAAGTCGCCCTCGGACATCAACGTCTCGCCGGCGGTGAACTCCCGCTCAGACGCGACGCGCGCGACAGCGTCGAGTTCCTCGTCCGGGCATCCGGACAGAACCGAGATGGGCGCCACCCGGCTGCGATCCACGGGATCAGCATAAACGCGTGTCAAGGGGCGTCCGCTTCGGGGCGGGGGGCCGCAGGTGACCTTGGCGCAGGGTGTGCTGCTGGGAGACGGTCCGGCTAGGAAGCTGCCTTGGCCGGTTCCGCCGAGCTGTTGCCGCTGGCGGCACTCGGCGCACCCTGACCGCCGTCGCCCGCGGCGGCCTCGGCCCGCTTCGCCACGCGGTTGAGCTCCCGCCGCGCGATCACCATCTTGTGGACCTCGTCCGGGCCGTCGGCGACGCGCAACATGCGCATGAAGCGCCACATCCCGGCGAGTGGCGTGTCGTCCGACATGCCGAGCGAGCCGTGGACCTGGATGGCGCGGTCGAGCACGTCCATGACGACGTTGGCGGCGACGACCTTGATCATCGAGATCGCCTGGCGGGCCCGGCGCTTGCCCTCGGTGTCCATCTGCCAGGCGGCGTAGAGCGTCAGCAGGCGGGCCTGGTCGACCTCCATCCGCGAGGTCGCGATGAAGTCCTGGACGAACTGCTTGTCGGCCAGCGGCCCGCCGAAGCTCTCGCGCGTGTTGGCCCGCTCGCACATCATCTCGATGGCGCGCTCTGCGGTGCCGATCGCGCGCATGCAGTGGTGGATGCGTCCTGGGCTGAGCCGGTCCTGGGCGATCACGAAGCCGGCGCCGCGTTCGCCGAGCAGGTTTGCCTCCCGCACGCGGCAGTCCGTGTAGCGGATCTCGCAGTGCCCCGGCCCCTCGTCGTGGCCCATCACTGACACGTTCCGGACGAGCTCGAAGCCCGGCGTGTTGACCGGGACGAGGATCATGCTCGCCCGCGTGTAGGGCGGAGCCTCCGGGTCCGTGACGACCATCGCGATCGCGAAGTCGGCCCCGTTCGCACCGGAGGTGAACCACTTGTGCCCGTTGATCACCCACTCGCCGTCGACCAGTTCGGCGCGGGTCTGCAGCGTCGTCGGATCCGATCCGGAGACCTCCGGCTCGGTCATCGAGAAGCAGCTGCGGATCTCGCCGTCGAGCAGGGGCTGCAGGAAACGCTCCTTCTGCTCGGGCGTCCCGTGATCGACGAGGATCTCCATGTTGCCCGTGTCGGGCGCGGCGCAGTTGAACGAGATGGGCGCGACCACGGGGCTGCGGCCCATCTGCTCGCAGAGGATCCCGTACTCCCAGTTGGACAGGCCGGCGCCGTACTCGCCGTCCGGGAGGAAGAGGTTCCAGAGCCCCTGCTCCTTCGCGCGAGCCCGGATCTCGACCAGGATCTGCGGATAGGGGACGCCGGGCTTGACCTCCTCGTCGATCGCCCGGATCGCCTCGGCCTCGACGGGGTAGACGTGCTCCGCCATGAACGCCTCGATGCGGTCGCGGAGGGACTCGACCTCGGGCGAGGGCTTGAAGTCCACGGCCAGAGCCTATCCGGTCAGGGACGTGCCACTGGGGCGGTCCAGGACCAAGCTGGGCGCCGACCGCCGACGAAGCCGGTAGCGGCGCTACCGGCGAGGAGGCGGGTGGCGATCCAGCGCCGGTACTGGGCCCGCATCCAGGGGTGCGGCTCTGGCCGGATGGGCTCTCAGAAAGCTACCGGGCCGGGGCTGCCGCGGAGATTCCCCGGTAGCGCGCGAAGAGCTCGCCGTCGGACTCCAGCAGCCACGCCAGCTCGACCTCGTCCACCTCCGGGAGAGCCCCCTCCAGCACGCGCGGTCCCTCGCCGCCCGCGATCTTGGGCGCGATCGTCAGGAAGAGCTCGTCCGCGAGGCCGCCCTCCCGCAGTCGCCCGTGCAGGGTCGGGCCTCCCTCGCAGAGCACCGAGCAGATCCCGCGTTCCTTCAGCAGCCACTCGAGCGCGCGGTCGAGCTGCACGCCGTCGGGATGCCGGATCACCGTCACCGGCGTGGCCGTGTCGGGAGGGCCCTGATCCGATCCGGTGAAGACGACGACGCGGCCGCCCCCGTCGGTGAAGAGCTCTGCGTCCCAGGGCAGCTCGAGCCGGTTGGAGACGATCACGCCGAGGGGGTCGTGCGCCAGGCCGGTGCGCTCACGGTAGGCGCGGAGCTGCGGATCGGACACCATCCGCCCGTAGCGCTCCGCCCGCATCGTCCCGGCCCCGATCATCACCGCGTCGACCCTGGTGCGCAGCCGCTCCAGCATCTCGGTGTCCGTCTCGCTGCCGATGGGGCCGGAGCGTCCCGAGATCGCGGCCCGGCCGTCCAGCGTGGTGGCGAAATTGAGGATCAGATAGGGCCGGTCCGGATGCGCGAGCTCCTTCAGCTCGAGCTCAGCGAGCTGCTCGGCCACCGTGGTTTCGGCCTCGTCAGGCAGGAGGCGACGGAGGGTATGAGTCTCGCCTGGAATCCGGGACGGCGCCGGCTCCGTCGCCGCGCCACCGTCGTTCATCCCCCGACCTCGATCTCGGCAATGTGCTCCACGTTCGCGGCGTCCTCCGCATCGCGGGAGGGCTCGCCGCCGAACCAGGCATCCAGGATCTCGGCGAGCTCGGCCTCCGAGGTGGCGCGCAGGCTGAGCGCGAGCGCGTTGGCGTCGTTCCACTTGCGCGCGCCCTCGGCCGTCTGGGCATCGCCGCAGAGTGCCGCGCGGACGCCGCCGATCTTGTTGGCCGCGATCGAGGCGCCGGTGCCGGTCCAGCAGCAGACGATCGCCTGCTCGGCGCGGCCGTCGGCGACGTCGCGCGCGGCGGCCTCGCTGCCCCAGGCCCAGTCGTCACGCTCGCCCTCGGCGAGGGCGCCATGCGGGATCAGCTCGTGGCCCCGCTTGCGGAGCTCCTCGACCAAGGCCTCCGCCACGCCCACGCGTTCGTCGGCGGCAACGGCAATTTTCATGAGCCTGAGGTTATTCGAGAGAAACGGCGAGTTACGCGGCCTGGGCCGACCCCGCGAAGAGCTCGAGGACGGTCTTCTTGACCGCCGATTCCGCTGTCTTCGCCTGCAGCCGCCCCTCGCGAACCTCGTCCGCGGCGGCGTGCAGCAGGGAGAAGGCGCTGACCAGCAGCCACTGGACGGGGAGGTCCGTCCTGAAGGCGCCGCCTCGCCGGCCGCGTTCGATCAGCCTGCGGACGGCGCGGGCGGCGCTCTGGTGCGCACGCCAGACCGCCTCGGCACTGAGGTCCTCGCTGGCCGCCTGGCGGATCGCCTCCTGGCGCTCGAGCTCGGCCCAGGCCACCGTCAGGACCCGCTCGAGGGCCTCCATCGGTTCGCCCTCCGACGGCCTCGCCTCCTCGATCGACGCGGTCGCCGCCCGGGTAACGCGCGCGACGACCGCCTCGACGAGCGCCTCCCGGGTCGCGAAGTGCGAGTAGACCGTGACGCGGGAGACGCCCGCCTCCTTGGCGACCGCGGCGATGCTGGGCTGGGCGCGCCGCCGAAGCAGTGCCTCGGCGGCGTCCAGGATCGCCTCGACGTTTCTCTCGGCGGTCGCCCTGCGGTGGTCGGTGGTCGAGGTGGCCATCTCCGGCCACGCTATCGGGTGGGCCGATCCGCGCACTAGTGCATCGACACGTGCGCCGCGCTCGCCGGCCGGATCGACGGCACCGTCGCCGTCGCCAGAGCGGCCATCCCGGCGGCCACCAGGCCGGCGACGGTCAGGCCGTCTCCGTAGCCGCTCGGCGACCCGAGGCCGGCGAGGGCGCCGCTGCCGGTGCCCACCGCGACGGCCGAGAAGACCGCCACCCCAAGGGCGGCGCCGATCTCGTGGCCCGTGGTGATGAGGCCGGACGCGAGGCCGGCGGTCCGCTCTGTGACCTCGCTCATGGATGTGACCTGGATGGTCACGAAGACGAGGCCGAGTCCGACCCCGATGACGACGAACCCGGGCAGAAGCTCGGTCGCGTACGTCGCCCGATCCGGGGCCAGCGCGAGGATGCCCGCACCGGCGGCCATCAGCAGCAGGCCGGAGGTCAGGACCCACTTCGTGCCGAACGCGGTCAGTGCGTGGGGCGCGAGGTGAGAGACCGGGATGATCGCCAGCATCAGCGGAAGGAAGGCGAAACCCGCCTCCAGCGCGGACCAGCCCAGCGTCCCCTGCACGTACAGGGAGCTCAGGAAGAGCACGCCGACCAGGAACCCGGTCGCCCCGAGCATCATCCCGACGCCGGAGGTGAGGCTGCGGATCCTCCACGTCGAGGGCGGGATCAGCGGGCGAGAGGCCCCGCGCTCGACCAGGGCGAAGACGACCAACAGGGTGGTTCCCGTGGCGAACAGCCCGAGCGTCCGAGTGGAGCCCCAGTCGTGGGTGGAGGTTCCCTCGACCCCGTAGATGAGCGCAACCAGGCCGCCGACCAGGGTTGACGCGCCGAAGACGTCGAGCTGCCGCAGCCCGCCCGTGCCCGCAGCCGGCCTGATCAGGTGCACGGCGAGCGGGATCGCCACCAGGCCGATCGGCACGTTGATGAAGAAGATCCATTCCCAGCTCAGCCAGCTCGTCAGCATCCCGCCGACGACCATCCCCACCACGGCACCGCCAGCGGCGATGGCGCCCCAGATGCTGAGCGCCGTGGTTCGCTGGGAGCCCGTGTAGGTGGCCGTGACCGTCGAGAGCGCTGCGGGGAGGAGCATGGCTGCCCCGAAGCCCTGCGCGGCTCGGGAGGCGATCAGCATCCCCGGTGAGGCGGCCAGGCCGCTGGCGAGCGACGCCAGCGTGAAGACGGTCAGGCCGGAGAGCAGGATCCGGCGGCGTCCGAGCATGTCGGCGGCTCGACCGCCGAGCAGCAGTAGGCCGCCGGTGAAGAGGACATAGGCGGTGACCACCCATTGCAGGTCCTCGGGCGCGAACCCGAGATCCGCACCGATCGACGGCAGAGCCACGTTCACGACGGTGACGTCGAGGATGACCATGAACTGGGCGATCGCCAGCAGCACGAGGATCGTCCACGGCTGGCGAGCCGTGTCCTTCTCGGAAGTCCGGTGGGTGTTCTGTCCGTGTGGCATAGCGGCCTCCTTGCATTTACATGAATGTCAACCGACATCAGTGTAGCACATGCCTTTACAAATATGTAAAGGCAGAAGGCAAAAAAAGAGAGGAAGCCCTCGTTCGCCGCAACGCTTTGGGTCATGAATAGGTCTTCCAGCCGGCGAACTCGCGCCCGGCGAACTCCTGCAGAGCAGCGACGTCCTCAATGAACTGCGAGATCAGCGCGTCGCGGATCGAGTCGGGCAGCTGAGGCTTCGGCGCCGAGGGTGCGTCCGGGTCGTGAACGACCTTCTCGACCAGCCAGCGCAGCCGCTCGGGGAAGCGATCGAAGTTGCGGTCGAAGGAGCGGAAGCCGGGCAGCTTGATCAGCCTCTCCATGAACTGGTACCTATCGCCCTCCTTTGCGGTGGACTTCTCCCACTCGCGCGAGAACTGCTCGGAGTAGAAGTCCTCGTCGACGCCGGCGAAGCGGAATGCCTTCCGCATCGTCGCCTCGCGGTCGGTCTGGAGCTCCTCCTGCGTGATGATCTCCATCTGCGAGCGGTCGAAGCGTTCGAGGTAGGGCTGCAGCTGCATCCAGTACCGGGACCGGGTCACGTAGGTCTGATCCCCTCGCGCCAGAGCCTCTTCCATCGGCCGGGTCTCGTAGCCGGCGCCGACGGCGTGCCGCCAGTGGGACAGGATCCGCGAGATCGGATCTCGCACCGTGTAGATCAGCTTCACGTCCGGGATGTGCTGGTGGATCCGATCCGGCACGCCTTGGAAGTGCGGGAGGTTGGTGTAGTGCGGCGAGGACTCGCCCCGCACCTCGAAGCGGTCGTCGAAGCGGCCGCGGTACCAATCGAGGCCGAGGTCCCAGTTGAGCTCCTCGACGAAGAAGTTGAGCTCCTTGGGCTTCGACATGTTGATCTCCGGGTGAAGCCCGAGATAGTGGTGGATGCTCGTGGTCCCGCATTTGAGCCCGCCGACGATGATCAGGTTCGGCAGCGCGGCGTGCCGGCGGCGGCGCCTGGGCACGCGGCCGCCCCGCTTCCGATCGGCGGCATAACGCTCTCGCGCCCGCAGGCACATCGCCTCGTCGGCCGGGTCGTGCGTGGGGGGAGGCATCGTGCGAGGGCGCTCGGGTGATGCGAGGGCGCGCGACAGCGCGACCCGTGATATGTCGGAGGAGAGACCCGTCATGTGCTGGCAACGGCAGCCATGAGGGCGGGCAGTGTAGCGGCGCTCTGGCGGGCTTTGATGCGAAGATCGGCCCACAGGTGATGTCGGAGGCAGAGGTCGATGTGGTGCGCCGAGCCGCGGAGGCGGCGCTCCGGGACTGATCCGATGGACGTCTTCCGGACGCCTGACGAGCGCTTCGATGACCTTCCCGGCTACGACTTCGAGCCGCACTACGCGGAGGTGGACGGCCTGCGCCTTCACTACGTCGACGAATCGTCGAACGGAGGCGGGCGGCCAATCGTCTGCTTCCACGGCGAGCCGACCTGGGCCTACCTCTACCGCAAGATGCTTCGGCCTCTGGTGCAGGGCGGGAACCGGGTGATCTGCCCGGACTACGCCGGCTTCGGGCGCTCCGACAAGCCGACCGACCGCGGCTGGTACAGCTTCGAGGGCCATCTCCGGCTGATGAGCGAATTGCTCGCCGCCCTCGAGCTGAGCGACGCGGTGGTGGTGGTGCAGGACTGGGGCGGGCCGATCGGGCTCAGCTGGGCGCTCCAGAACGCGGAGCGGGTGGGTGCGCTGGTGATCCTCAACACCGGTCTCTTCCTGGGCAGGGTCACGAAGGCGTTCATCGCCTGGAGGAACTTCGCCGAGAGGAACCCGGACCTGCCGATCGGGTTCGTGATCCAGGGCGCGACCACCACGGAGCTTCCTGACGAGATCCTGGCCGGCTACGCCGCGCCCTTCCCGACGCCGGAGTCCAAGGCTGGATCCGCCCAGTTTCCCCTGCTGGTGCCGATGAAGGAGGACGCGCCGATGGCCGTCCAGCAGCGCGAACTCGCGGAGCAGCTCCGGCGCTGGGACAAGCCCGCGCTCGTCGCCTTCTCCGACAGTGACCCCGTGTTTCCCTATCCGCGGGCGGGGGAGCGGTTCGTGCAGTGGATCCCGACGGTGAGCGAGCAGGTGAAGGTCGAGGGGGCGGCGCACTTCCTCCAGGAGGACCGCGGCGAGCAGATCGCCGCCGAGATACTTCGCTTTCTCGCTTGAAGCCCGACAGGATCCAGGAGCAGGTGGCGCGGTTGCCCTGGCGGGGGCGGGGCGATCGGCGGCCCGACTTGCCCGTGCCGCCCGCGCCGATGCCCCTGCTGCTGGGGCGTCGGTTTCGCAAGCGCTGGCGGTGGGCGGGGGCGTTCGCCGAGAACCTGATCGTGTTCGCCGCGGCCGTCGAGGTCGGGCCCGCGTCGATGACGTTCTGGGGCATCTGGGACCGCGAGCGGCGGCGCCTCTGGGAGCGCACCCGCCGCGGCTTTCCGGGACGGCGGCCGGAGGTGGTGATGTCCGGCCGTACCGCGCGGGTGCGCGCCCGCAGCATCGAGGTGGACCTGGAACTGGATGAGGGAAACCCGATCGAGTGCATGTGCCCGAACGGCGAGGGCGGCTACACCTGGACCCGGAAGGCTGCGGGAATGCCAGCGAGCGGCGAGGTGCGGATCGGGAGGAGAACGAGCGGCTTCAAGGGTCTCGGCGTCGAGGACGACTCCGCGGGGTACCACGGTCGCTACACGTCCTGGAAGTGGTCGGCCGGAGTCGGAACGTCGCGGGACGGCCGCGCCTTCGCCTGGAACCTCGTCGACGGCATCAACGACCCCCCGACCAACAGCGAGCGGACGATCTGGGTCGCCGGCGAGCCGACCGAGCCCGGCCCGGTCACCTTCCAGGGCCTCGGCTCCATCCACTTCGAGGACGAGTCCCGGCTCAACTTTCGTGCCGAGGCGCAGCCCTCCCACCAAGAGGGGATCCCGCTGCTCGCCAGATCCGACTACGAGGCGCCGCTCGGCACGTTCACGGGCAGCCTCATGGGGATGCCGGTCGACTCGGCTCTCGGAGTGATGGAGGCCCACGATGCCGTCTGGTAGGGACGAGTGGGTCGCCATGGCGAAGGCGATCTACAGCCGATTCGGTGAGGTGCAGATCACCGACCGCGCCGCCGCGCAGACGTATTACTCGATTCTCTCCCTGTTCCCCGGCCTGCTCGTCTTGGTGTCGCTGCTCGCGCTGCTCGGGAGCTACCCGGAAACCTACGAGAGCATCATCGACACGCTGCGGGACGCCGCCCCGGGAACCGCCGTCAACACGATCGATACCGCGCTGCGGGACGCGCTTCAGAGCCGCGGGAACGCCGGCGTGCTCCTGATCATCGGAATCGTCCTCGCCCTGTACTCGGCATCGGGGGCGATGGGCGCGGCGATGCGCTCGTTGGAGGCGATCAATCGCGCCAGGAGCGGTCGCAGCTTCCTCCCGAGTCTGGGCGTGCGGCTGGGGCTGACCCTGGTGGTCACCCTGCTCGTGCTGATCGCCTTCCTGGCCGTCGTCGTGGCCGGGCCGCTTTTCGGCGCGATCGCCGACGCGGCCGGCTTCCCCGATCTGGTCAAGGGGCTGGTGGGCTACCTGCGCTGGCCCATCGGCGCCGGTGCTCTGCTGACCGCCTTTGCCATCGTCTATGCCCTCGGGCCGAGGCGGACCCCGCGCCGGGGTGATCGCTCGCTGCGGTCCGTTCTCCCCGGCGCGGCCGTGGGCACGGCGCTCTGGTTCGCCGCCTCCCTGCTGTTCACGGCCTACGTCGCGCACTTCGACTCATATGACAAGACGTATGGCACCCTCGGGGCGGTGATCTCGCTGTTGATCTGGCTCTGGCTAGGGAACATGGCGTTCCTGCTGGGCGCGCTGTTCAACGCGGAGGGGTACCGGGCAGTGGACGAGGGGAGATGACGCCCCCACTCGGGGTAGACCTGGGCAACAGCTTCGAGAGCTTCCGCCACGGCGCCGAGGAGTTCTTCCATCGGCTGTCCGAGATCGGCTGGCCCGCGATGACGATCGCGCTCGGCTTCTACCTCGCCCACCTGCTCGCGCGCAGCCGAGCGTGGCAGAACGTGCTGCGCGCCGCATATCCCGACCGCAAGGTCCCGTATGCGAGCATCACCGCGGCCTACCTCGCCGGGGCGGGGCTGAACAGCGTCATCCCGGCTCGGATGGGCGACGCGGTGAAGATCTTCCTCGCCAAGCGCTCGGTCCGGCGGGCCACCTACACGACTGTCGTCTCGTCGTTCTTCGTCGGCTCGGTCTTCGACACCACCGCCGGGATCCTGGTCTTCGTCTATGCGCTCACGCAGGGACTCTTGCCGCAGCCGCCGGAGCTGCCGGACCTGCCGGCCTTCGACATCGCATTCTGGGCGCAGCACCCGAGCCTGCTCCTCTTCACGCTGACCGCGCTAGGCATCGCGATCGCGGTCGCCTTCGCTCTGCTCGCCCGTCGGGTCGAGCAGTTCTGGGATCGCATCAAGCAGGGCGCGATCGTCCTGACCGATCCTCCCCGCTACCTGCGCTCCGTCGCCTCCTGGCAGGCGCTCGGCTGGCTTTTTCGCTTCTTCTCCTTTTGGTTCTTCCTCGACGCCTTCCACATCGGCGGCACGTTCCAGAACGTGCTCTTGGTGATGAGCGTCCAGACGGTCTCGACGCTGCTGCCCCTCACCCCGGGTGGGGCGGGCGCGCAGCAGGCGCTGCTCGTTGCCACCCTCGTCGGCCCCGGCCCGATCGCCGTGCTCACCTACTCCGTCGGTCAGCAGATCGCGATCGCGGCGTGGACCGCCGTCCTCGGCGCACTCGCGCTGATCTTCGTCTTCCGCACGACGGACTGGCGCCGGCTGATCCGCAGCGCCAGCCGTGAGGCCGAGCAGCACGCCTGACGCCTACGCCGACCCGAAACCGTGCGGGGCGCGTTACCGGCGTTTATCTCCCGGTTCGCGCCCCGCGCGTTGCTCAAGCCTGTGGTGTGTGGCTCTCGCGCAATCCGGCAGTTGGGTCCGCCGGCAGGCCGATCCTGAAGCGCCGCTTCTCGTCTCTATGAAGAAGGGCCTGCTGTCAAGTAACGGTCGGTAGCTCGTCGTCAGGGTCCTCTCGCAGCTTCGGGGTGTGGAGCAGCGCTCATGTCTCTATGGCCTCCTCGACGGGAGGATCAGGCGAAATTGGATCGTCGCTCGCGGGCGCAAGTCCAAAAGGGCGGTCAGGCCGCTAGACGAAGAGTGGCGCCTCGGGGAGCGAACTCCTGGTTGCGAGTGAGCATGTGCCAGATCGCCTGGACGAGCCGGCCAGCGATGTCGATCTGGGCGACCTTGGCCCCGCGCTGCTTGCCGAGCCGGCGCTTGGTGCGCTGGTAGCGCTCGGAGTAGGCGGGGTGCTTGAGCGCGTGCATGGTCGCCTCGAGCAGCGCCCAGCGCAGGTAGCGGGGCCGTGCTTGGAGAGCGGGCCGAGGCGATCGGAGTCGCCCGACTGGTTGACGCGCGGGCAAAGCCCGGTGTAGCCGGTGAGCTTCTCCGGCGAGGCGAAGCGCTCGATCTCGCCGATCTCGGCGGCGATCGTGAAGGCGAGCACCCAGCCGATCCCGGGCGCGCTCATCAAGAGCGGGATGTAGGGGGTGATCGGCGTGCCCCTCCTTGAGCCGCCGATTCGCCTCGGCGATCTGGCCCTCGAGGTCGTCGATCAGCACCACCGAGGCCGCGACGTTGGAGCGCCAGGGCTCGGGCACCTCGAGCCGTGCGAGCAGCTCCCCGCCCTCGACTCCAAAGAGATCTGTGAACCGGGCAGGGCCGCCCGAAGTTGACGAGCGTCGAGTGGACGCGGTGCTTCAGCATCGAGCGGTGCTTGACCAGGTGAAGGCGAAAGCGGGCGAGCTCTCGCTCCTCTCGAATCCGGGGATCGGGAAGCCAGATCGCCGGCACCAGGTCGCGCTGGGAGAGGGTGGCAAGGACCAGGGAGTCGATCTTGTCGGTCTTGCAGGCCAGCGGGGCGAGACCCTTGACCTTCTGGGCGTCGGCGATCTCGACCTCCCAGCCCTCTTGCTCGAGGGTGTCGTGGACCAGACGGGCGCCGGTCATCGACTCGACCACGGCGCAGACGGGCTCCCGGTGGACCTCCTCGATGCGGCGGGCGAGCCGTCGCAGCGAGTCGGCGTCGGGTGGGGTGGCCAGCTGGTCTAGATGCTCTCCCGCCTCGGAGAGCAGGCAGACGTCGACCTTCTTTCGGCTGAGATCCAATCCGGCGTGCAACATTGAAGTCGGGCCTCCTTTGAGCTCGCTCCTCGGTGACAGCCGGAGCGTGTCACCAGAGGGGGCCCTTCTTCATGGCAGTCCAAAACGCTACTCCGACAGCCAGGCGGCCAATCTGGGCAGGCTCACCAGGTCAGCTCGATCTCCAACTCGCGCTCGTCGGTCTCAAGCTCGAGCTCCACCTTCACGTGAATCTCGTCCGGAACGTGGACCTTCATGTGCATCCCACCGCGGTCGAACTCGATGTCGTTGTTGCGAGCGAGGGTGTCGGCAAAGGCACGCAGCCGAGCGGCAGCCTCCTCGCGCGACATCGTCTCCTTGCTCTCGATCTCAAGGATGTCCATTCACTCTCCTTCCACGGAACCTCTCGGGGGCGGCCCATGGAGTGCCGCCCCCAGCCAGGTCCTCAGCTCTCCCAGCGAGCGGTGAGCTGGTAGATGATCGTCACGTCGAGAAGGATGATCAGGAACGCCCAGAGCGGAGCTGCGGGGAACCAGACGATCTGCGCGATGGCATTGACCATCACGAAGAAGACCGCGGCCCATCGCGCTCCAGAGCTTCCTGCGAAGAGACCGAGGCCCGTCAGGGCCATGAGCGACCCGAGAATCAGGTGGACCCAACCCCAGGTGGTGATGTCAGCGAGGATCGCTCCGTGTCCACCGACGATCACGATGTCGTTGTTGAGGATCGCCGCAAGCCCCCAGAGAGCGTCCAGCGATCCGACGATGAAGAGGATGCAGCCGGCGAAGTAAGTCCAACCGGTCGGCTGTCTCTCTTGAATGGATCGTCCTTCCATTTCCTGCTCCTTTTCTCGCTGATGGCCCCCTAGCTGACGATCTTGGCCTTCGCTTGCTCGTACTCCTGGTCGGAGATCTTCTTCTCGTCGTGGAGCTTCGCCAGCTTGGCAAGCTCATCGGCGGTGGAGCCACTACCCGCGGTTTGCCGGACATAGGCGTCGAGCTGCTTCTGTGCCTCCTGCTGCTGGGCGAGGGCTCTCTCACGCATACCGCTGCCGCGAGCGATCAGATAGATCAGCGATCCCAGGAACGGAACGAAGATCAGGAAAATCGACCACGCAGCCTTCCCCCATCCGGACATCTCGTGGTCCCGGAACAAGTCGCCGAAGATCGTGAAGAGCACCATGAGCCAGGCGGCAAACAGAAAAATCTCCAGCACGGTGAGCAGCCCCTGGCCGAAGGTGTAGTCAGCAAGAACCATCGAATCCTTCCGTTGGCGTGAACGGCCCTATTAGATCCGAAGTATCCACTGAGCACCGGTGGAGATGTTGCTTTCCATGGGAACCACCGCTTCTCGTCCAAAGCGGCTATTCGGGGAGCCCCTGTCCCCAGCAGCCGAGACTTCGCTTTCACGCGAAAGGGGAAGTGCGCAGGCGCTCGATTCGGAGACCTCGTGCTCGTCCGAAGCGGGCATGTTCAAAGCGCCGGCGGCGACGCCTGCATCTCGCGCCAAGCACAAGTAAGCGACCGCTGGTCCTTGTGCTCGTGCAGTTCCTGAACGACGCGTCGTGAAGATTCCGGACCGCGACCCCGTGCGGAGCTAAGCGGCGACGACCTGCACGCGGACCCGCGGGCGGGCGTTGTTCACGTAGCCCTTCGGGTTCCACAGCGTCGCGTGCTCTTCCGGCTGCGTGGCCGCCGAGGAGTCCCAGGCGCGGACGAGGATCTCGTGCTCTCCGGGCGCGAGGTCGACGGTCA
>JBKOYL010000024.1:0-9141 GCA_046725395.1 Actinomycetota bacterium
AGCGCGAACCGCAGCGGTGCGCCGCCTCCGAGCCGCTTCGACGAGATCGACCGACGAATCCTCGAGGAGGTCGATCTGGGGATCGACGCGGGCGAGCTGATCGGCGCGCCATCGACCGTCGTGGACATCGCCCGAATCGACCAGGGAGGCGACTGGACGATCCTTCGGGAGGGCGCCATGACCCGGGAGGACGTGGAGCGCGCGCTGCGCGGGGGAAGCTAGCCGTTCGCCTCGCTCGGAGCGAGCGCCTCCGCTCTCCGGGTCGCGGGCGTTGAAGCTCTCCCGCAAGTGCTCGATCTGCTTGCGGTATCGGTCCACCTGGTGAGACTGGGCTCGCCCGCTCAGACTGTCGAGGCCGCCGCCACCGCGCTCCGGATGAACAGCTCGCGGGCCCTCTTGCGCTCGGGTGTGGCTCCGCGCTCGATTCGCTCGAGTGTCATGCCCTGGATGCCGGCGATCATCATCACGGTGAGCACCCGTGCTTGGGGGCGCGGCAGGCCATCGCTTGCGTCGGTGAGCAGGCGGATGAGCACCTCGCGCCACCGCTCATTGACCTCCGCGATCGTGCGGCGGACCTCCGGCTCGACCACCGAGACCGCCGCCAGGTCGAAGTAGAGCCGGGCAACCCGCTCGTCCTCGTCGAGAACGCGCTCGACACCGGCGTCCACGCCGCGGATCACCTGCTCCACGGAGGTCGCTCCGTCGACCGCGGCCAGGACCTCGTCCGTGATCATCTCCGCGATCGCCCGACCTGCCGCTCCGACGAGGCCCTGCTTCGAGCCGAAGTGGTAGGCGACCAGCGCCTTCGACTCGCCGGCCCGCGCGGCGACCTTCGCGAGCGTCAGACCGGCGTAGCCGTCGGCTTTGAGCACCTCGATCGCGGCCTCCAGGATCCGCTCGCGCGCCCCCGTCGAGGGACGCCCCCTGCGGGCTCTGGCTGCCTCCATCATCAACGCTTCGCCTCCTCTCTCATCTCACGGGTCGCGCTGTCGCGCGCCCTCGCATCACCGGGGGCTACGCGACTGATGCGAGCATCGCCGGGTCGAGTCCCATCGCCGCGAGCTTCTTCGCGAGCGACTTGGCGGCGTACTCGTAGATCTCCGACGAGTGGTAGAAGGGCGTCTGGAAGTCGTACGGGTCGTCCACCCACGGCGGAACGAAGACGAGGGGCGCGACCGGCAGGCACTCCTTGAGCGTCTCCTCGACCACCTTGGCGTTCGCCTGGTCGGCCCTGATCGCGTCGGCGAGGAACTTGACGCCGAAGCCGACGTGCCGCGACTCGTCGCGGTTCACGGCCGTGAACCCGGCGGTGAAGCCCGGGAACCAGCCGCGCTCTTTCATCGACTTGATCATGAAGCGAGCCGCCGTCAGGGCGAGCATCCCCTCGATCACGATCATGTAGACGGTCACTCCGCGGACCAGGGCCGGGAAGTCGCTCGGGTCCTTGCGCAGGTCCTCGGCGCACCCGTGCAGGATGTCGTCGAACAGTGTCTCCCAGTCCTTGTTGACCACGTAGCGCTGGTTGTCGATCATCTCGCCGAGGCTGCCGGCCTCGACGCCGAAGACCTCGCGGTAGAAGCCGTTCCAGAAGACGGTGTGCTTGGCCTCGTCGGAGATCTGCGTGGTGAGGAAGACCTGAGCCTCGTGGTTCGGTGCCGCCAGCGCGAACGGGAGCAGCTCGACGGTCACCCGCTCCTCGCCGAGGAAGAACTCGGAGAAACCGAACAGGAGGAACCTGCGCTCCTCCTCGGTGAACATGTCGGGGTCGGCCCACTGCTTCGCGTCCTCGGCGAAGTCGAAGTCCTCGGTCGACCAGTGCTGGCGCTGCCAGCGCATGAAGAGCTTCTCGTAGGAGGGGGCGGCCTCGACGATCCTGTCCAGCCCCGACATCACCTTGTCGATGTCGGCGTCCATCAGGACCGAGAGGGCCTCGTCCTCGGTGTGGAGCTCTCCGTTGGCGGCGGCTGTGGCGTCGGTCATTGCCCCTCCTCTGACGGGTGCGGGAAGGGGCATTATTGAACAGCCGTTCAATAAATGTCAAGTCCGGGCGTCGATGTATGGTGGCCTGGCGATGAGCGACTTACCCGACGACTTCCAGACCGCAAACCTCGCCGACGTCGACCCGGACATCGCCCGGGTGCTCGACGGTGAGCTCGGCCGCCAGCAGGGCACGCTCGAGATGATCGCGTCCGAGAACTTCGTGCCCCAGGCCGTCCTCGACGCGGCGGGCTCCGTGCTGACCAACAAGTACGCGGAGGGCTATCCGGGCAAGCGCTACTACGGCGGCTGCGAGTGGGTCGACGTCGCCGAGCAGCTCGCCATCGACCGGGCCAAGGAGCTTTTCGGCGCCGAGCACGTCAACGCCCAGCCGCACGCCGGCGCACAGGCGAACAACGCGGCCTACATGGCGCTGCTCGATCCGGGTGACACGATCATGGGCATGGCGCTCGACCACGGCGGCCACCTCACCCACGGGATGAAGCTGAACGTGTCGGGCAAGCTCTACGAGGTCGTCGCCTACCACGTCCGCCGCGAGGACAAGCTATGCGACATGGACGAGGTGGCGAGGCTGGCCGAGGAGCACAGGCCGAAGGTGATCGTCGCGGGCTGGTCCGCCTATCCACGCCAACTGGACTTCGCTGCCTTCCGCGAGATCGCCGACTCGGTCGGGGCGAAGCTGATTGTCGACATGGCCCACTTCGCCGGCCTGGTCGCGGCCGGGGAGCATCCGAGCCCGGTCCCGCACGCCGACGTCGTCACCACCACCATCCACAAGACGCTCTGTGGCCCGCGCAGCGGGATGATCCTCTGCAAGGAGGACCTCGCGGCGGACATCAATCGCTCCGTCTTTCCCGGCCAGCAGGGCGGCCCGCTCATGCACATCATCGCCGCCAAGGCAGTGGCGCTCCGGATCGCACAGAGCGAGCAGTTCCGGGAGCGTCAGCGCCAGACGATCGCGAACGCCCGCGCCTTCGCGGACGAGCTGATCGCCGGCGGCATCGACGTGCTCACCGGCGGCACCGACGTGCACCTCGTGCTCGTCGACTTGACCAATACCGGCCTCGACGGCAAGACCGCGGAGACCCGCTTGGAGGACGTCGGGATCACCGTCAACCGGAATGCGATCCCTTTCGACGAGCGGCCGCCGATGAACCCGTCGGGCCTGCGCATCGGGACGCCCGCGCTGACTACTCGCGGTCTGGTCGAGGACGATCTGCGCGAGATCGCCAGGGTGATCGTCGTCGCCCTCGGCGACGACTTCGAGGCGCAGAAGGACTCGCTCCTGGAGCGCTCTCGCGCGCTGATGGAGCGCTACCCCCTCTACCCCCAGCTCTCAGCCGCCGCGGTCTGAGCAGGCCCCGTTGAGAATCTGGGCCGACATGAGCGCGCCGGCGCACGTGCTCGTGCTGCGGCCGGTCATCGACCGGCTGCGCGAGCGCGGCTACGACGTGGTGGTCACCTCGCGTGACTACACCCAGACCCAGGAGCTCCTCGCTCTCCACGGCATGGAGCACACGCCGATCGGCAAGCACGGCGGCGCCTCCCGGGTCAGCAAGCTGATGCGGCTGATCCAGCGCACCGGACGCATGCGGCGCTTCGGCCGCAAGCAGGGGTTCGACCTGGCGATCGCCCACGGCTCGAACGACCTGGCGATCGCCTCCCGACTGCTCGGCATACCGGAGGCGAACATGCACGACTACGAGTTCGCGGTCGCCCAGCATCACGTCGGCTGCCGTCTGGCGAAGCGGGTGATCTTCCCGGAGTCGGTGCCGCCCGAGCGGCTGAAGCGCTTCGGCGTTGGGCCCGACCGGCTGTTCCAATATCCGGGTTTCAAGGAGGAGTACTATCTCGCGGACTTCGAGGTCGACCCCGGCGCGCTCGACCAGGTGGGCGCCGACACCGAGCGCGTCGTCGTGATCGTGCGCCCGCCGCCGGATGTCTCGCTCTATCACCGCAAATCCAATCCCCTGTTCCCTCAGGTCCTTTCGCAGGTCGGGACGGACGAGCGAGTCCACGCGGTGGTCCTTCCGCGAACCGAGGAGCAGCGGGAGTACGTCAGGAGCCTTGCCTTGCCGTCGTTGATCGTGCCGGATCACGCCGTCCAGGCGCAGAGCCTTGTCGCGCTTGCCGACCTCGTCGTGTCGGCGGGCGGGACCATGAACCGCGAGGCCGTGGCCCTCGGGACTCCGGTCTACACCACCTACGGCGGACGGTTGGGCGGCGTCGACGAAGCGCTGATCCGCTCGAACCGGCTCCGACCGCTGACGGACCCGCGCGCTCTGTCTCTCGAGAAGAAGCAGGCACAGGGCGAGCGGATACGCCGCGACCCCAGTCTGCTCGTCGACCTGATGCTGGGAGCAGCTGAGCCGGAGGCCGACTTGTGAGCACGCCGGCGCGGGCACCCGCGAGTACTCAGGCCGTGGCCACCGCGACCCCCCAGCCGGCGCCGGAGCATGTGCCCTCGCTCGCCGAGCAGTACCGCGAGCTCGCCTCCGCGGCCTACGCGCCCCGGCGTGTCGACGTCGCGCTTCGCGCCCTCGACCTGGTCATCGCCGGCACGGCCCTCGTCGTCCTCTCTCCGCTGCTCGGCCTGCTCGCCCTGGCCACCCTGGTCACCTCGGGCCGGCCGGTGCTCTATCGCGGCCAGCGTGTGGGCCGGGCCGGGCGCGTCTTCACCATGTACAAGCTGCGCACGCTGCGGCCCGGCGCTGAGATCCGCCTCGGCAACCTCTACGGCGAGGAGCTCAGCCGACGGACGGAGGAGGAGGTGACCAGAGTGGGTAAGGCGGCCCGGCTCACCCACATCGACGAGGTGCCGCAGCTCTGGAACGTGATCCGCGGCGACATGAGCATCGTCGGCCCGCGCCCCGTGAGGCCGGCGTTCTTCAACCGCCTGGTCGAGGAGGTCCCGCAGTACTGGCAGCGCCTCGTCGTGCGCCCCGGCGTGACCGGCTTCGCCCAAACCAGGATCACCCGCGAGGACTCCTGGGAGGACAAGCTGATCCACGACCTCGAGTACATCGCCGACCGCTCGATTCGCCTCTATCTGCGCGTGCTCGGGGCCACGGTCGTCCGGATCATCAGGCTGACTTTCAGCGGCAGGAACCGTTAGCGGCGTGTTTGGTCGCCCCTCGATCGCGGCTCCGCGGAGCCGCGATGAGACGAGAAGGGCGAAGGGAGTTGCGACGCGTCCCGGCGGGACTCCTACCGCGAACGTCCCGGAGTAGGCCCTATACCGGGGGTTCCGGGACGTTCGCGGGGCCGCTCACTCCCGAACGTCCCTGAGTGCGCCCTATACCGGGTGTTCCGGGACGTTCGCGAATGTCCGCTTCGCGCGCGATAAGCAGCACCTCGGAAGAAGCTCCTGCTCTCCAGGCAAAGCAGGAACATGACCGTCTCCGCTGAGACGCCGCGCCTCCCCGGCGCTGAAGCTAGTCGCCCTCCTCGGCCCGCCAGAGCGGCTGCGGCGGGGCTGAGCTGAGCGCCCGCCGAAGCAGGCTCAGCAGCTCGCGTCGCTCAGCGGCGGTGAGGCCGCGCAGCACCTCGTCCTCCACCTGATTTGCCATCCGCCGGGCCCGTTCCAGTGCCCGGCGGCCCTTCGGGGTGATGGCAACCTCCCGAGCCCGGCGATCCGTGGGGTGGGGCCGGCGCTTGGCCAGCCCGGCGCTCTCCAGCTCATCGACCAGGGAGACCATCGTGCTCGGATCGATGCTCATCGCCGAGCCGATCTCCTGCTGAATTGCTCCCTTGCGGGCCCCCAGAAAGTTGAGAACGCCGAAGAGGGCCGGCGTCAGCCCGATGGAGTCGAGCGCGTCCGTAATGCGCGTATGCGAGGCGCGCCATAGCCGGAAGAAGAGCTGACCGGCGAACTCGGCGACCTCGGTTTCCTCGGAAGTGCGGGTTGCCATTTGTGTGAGTGTTGCACATGTAGTGCGCTCGCACAATAATTTGTGCTACAAACTATATGCGGCACAAATCAATAGGCCCACAACCGGAGGTTTCCCAAGATGGCGCCAGCAGCCCCCCAAACGTCCTTCCTCGCGACGCGCCGCGGCAAGCTCACCCTGGCGCTGCTTGCCGCCGTCGCGTTCCTCGACTTCGTCGATGCGTCGATCGTCAACGTCGCCCTCCCGTCGATCCGTCGCGACCTGAACTTCTCTGAACAGGCTCTGCAGTGGGTCCCGAGCGCCTACCTGCTGACCTACGGCGGCTTCATGCTTCTCGGCGGTCGCGCCGCCGACCTGCTCGGCCGCCGCCGGGTCCTGGTCGCCGGCACGGTGACGATCGGTGTCTCGTCCTTGATCGGGGGGTTCGCCGAAAGCGCGGGCGTCCTGATCGCCGCTCGCCTCGCCCAAGGTGCGGGCGCCGCGATGATGCTGCCCGCGGCCCTCTCGATCCTGACCACTTCGTTCAAGGAGGGTGCTGACCGCAACAAGGCGCTCGGAATCTGGGGCGGCGTCGGCGGGCTCGCCTCCGCCGCCGGCGTGCTCCTCGGCGGCCTGCTCACCGAGGGACCGGGCTGGCGCTGGGTGATGTTCGTCAACCCCGTGGCCTCCGTGCTGGTCCTCGTCGGGATCTTCTGGCTGATCAGCGGCGAGCGTCGCCGGGCCCGGCTCGCGAACTTCGACCTCCTCGGGTCCATCCTGGCCACCGGCGGGATGCTGCTGCTGGTCTTCACCCTGGTGGAGGCGCCCGATCAGGGCTGGGGCGCCGCGGCCACGATCGCTGAGTTCGGCGGCGCCTTCGGTCTCCTCGGCGCCTTCGTGATCAACGAGCAGCGCAACCGCAATCCGCTCCTGCCCCTCTCGATCTTCCGGACCAGGGGCCTCGCGGCCGCGGACGTCACGCAGCTGATCGCTTTCGCGGGCTTCCTGGCGATGTTCTTCTTCCTGACGCTCTACATGCAGAACGTCCTGGGCTACTCGCCGATCCAGACCGGGGGCGCCTACATCCCGCTGACCATCGGGGTCGGAATCGCCGCCGGCGTCACGTCCCAGCTGCTGCCCCGGATCGGTACGCGACCGCTGATCGTCGGCGGCTCGCTGATCGCCTCCGGCGGCGTCTTCTACCTGTCGCGAATCCCCGTCGACGGCCATTATCTGAGCGACCTGCTCCCGGGCATGATGATCATGTCGCTCGGGCTGGGAGCCGTGTTCGTCAGCGTCACCGCGGCGGCGAACGCCGGCGTCCCGGCCGACAGGGCGGGCCTCGCCGCCGCGCTACTCAACGCCTCGCAGCAGGTCGGCGGTGCGCTGGGGCTCGCGATCTTCTCCGCGATCGCCACCTCACGCACGGATCACCTGCTGGCGGGAGGTGTTTCCGCAGCCGATGCACTCACCTCGGGATTCGAGCGAGCGCTGATGGCCTCGAGCCTCTTCCTCCTGGCGGCTGCCGTGGTCGCGCTGCGAGTCGCCAACACGCGCGGCGATGAGGCTCAGCCCGATACCGAGGCGCAGGGCGAGATCGAGCCCGCGCCTGAACCGGCTCCAGCCTGAGGCCAGCGATGCCGTCTGTCACACCAGCTCCCTTCATCTCGTCCCACCCATTGAGTCCGACGAAGGGATTGCCATGACCACAAAATCCAGATCACCCTCGAGGACCGAGGTCGTCGCTGAGGTATCCAACTGGGCCGTCGGCGTGGGCATCGTCACGGTTGCCCTCTTCCCCCTGGCGCTGCCCATCCTCCTCCTGACTGCGGTCGCCGTCCTCGCACTCCTGCTCCCTGCCCTGGCGGCGGGCGTGCTGGTGGCCGTCGTCGCTCTGCCGGTCCTGGCGGCTCGGAGCCTCGGGAGGCGGGCCAGGCGCGCGCGGCGTCCCGAGAGCGCGGGTCCGAAGCGAATTCACCCCCGCAGAAGCGAGTCGCGCGCGTAGTCGTGGTGCCTGCGCGGGCCGGCCCCGCCGGGGAACCCGCCCTGGATGCGGCCCCCGACGGGACCGGCCCTTAGACTCGCGCGCATGTGCGGGATATGCGGCCTCGTAAGCCTGGACGGGGCCACCGCCCCGGACCCAGCGGCGCTCGCCGCGATGAACGAGACCCTGGTGCACCGCGGGCCGGACTCGGACGGCAGCCTGATCGACGGCGCCTGCGGCCTGGCGATGCGCCGCCTCTCGATCATCGACCTCGCCGGCGGCGACCAGCCGATCGGCAACGAGGACGGCCGGATCCAGGTGATCCAGAACGGCGAGATCTACAACTACCGCGAGCTGATGGACGAGCTTCGGCGGCGGGGCCACAGCTTCCGGACTCACAGCGACACGGAGGTCCTCGTCCACCTGTACGAAGAACGCGGCCCCGCCTTCGTCGAGGCGCTGCGAGGCATGTTCGCGATCGCGATCTGGGACTCCCGCAACGGCCGCCTGGTGCTGGCGCGCGACCGCTTTGGGATCAAGCCGCTCTACTATCGCGTCGCCGACGGGACGCTCTCCTTCGCCTCTGAGCTCAATGCGCTCCTGCGCCAGCCCGGCTTCTCCGGCGAGATCGACCACGAGGCACTCGAGTCGTTTCTAGCCTTCAACTCGATCCCCGCCCCGCTGACCATCTTCGAGCAGGCGCGGAAGCTGCCCGCCGGTCACCTCCTGGTCGGGGAGAGCGGGGCCGTGACGATCTCGCGCTACGCCCGGCCGGCACCGGTCTCCGCCGATCGGGTCCGGGAGGAGGACGACGACGTGCTCGCCGAGGAGCTCCGCGAGCGCCTGCGCGACTCGATCCGGGCTCACCTGGTCTCCGACGTGCCCGTCGGCGTGCTGCTCTCGGGCGGGATCGACTCCTGCTCGCTGACCGCGCTCGCCGCGGAGGAATCGGGCTATCGGGTGAGCACCTTCTCGATCGGGTTCGAGGAGGCCACCTTCGACGAGCTCGGCCAGGCCCGCCTGGTCGCCGACCGTTACGGGACCGATCACCACGAGATGATCCTGCGCCCGGACGCGGTCGACCTGCTACCCAAGCTGGTCGAGGCGTTCGACGAGCCCTTCGGGGACTCCTCCGCCCTCCCCACCTACCTGGTCTCACAGCTCGCCTCGGACACGGTCAAGGTGGTGCTCTCCGGGGAGGGCGGAGACGAGCTCTTCGGCGGCTACTACACGTACGTGGCCGACCGGCTGGCGCCTCGCGTCGGCCGTGCCGCGCCTCTGCTGCGGCCG
>JBKOYL010000004.1:0-46391 GCA_046725395.1 Actinomycetota bacterium
TCCTCGCGGAAGCCTCCCCAGAGCTCCACGTCGATCAGCTCGTCGCCGTGGCGGGCGTGCTTGCGGAGGATGCCCTCCCGCTTCCAGCCGTTGTAGATCACGGCCTTCTTCGCCGCCTCGTTGGTCGCCGGAATGCGTCCGTAGACCTTGTGCGCGCCGAACTCCTCGAAGGCCTTCAGGTTGGTGAGCCGCTCGGCCTCCCGGCCCACCCCCCTGCCGCGGACGCGCTCGTCGCCCATGATCGCCCCCAGCTCGGGCGCGGTCTGGCGATGGAGGCCGTAGAGCGCCGTGTAGCCCACCGGCTCGTCGATCCCCTCGACCTCGACCGCCCACTTGCGGTCCTCGGACTCCGGGTCCTGGGACTGCTCGATCGCCCGCTCCACCCAGCGGCGTGCGTCCTCCTCGCTGAACTCGTCGCGGTGCTCGAGCAGGTTGGCGGTCGCCGCCGGCGAGTTGAACCAGCGGTGGACGGCCACGGCATCTTCCGGCCGGAAGTCCCTCAGTGAGATGCCGCGGGCCATGGCGCGCGCAGAGTAGCGGCGCCTACTTGTCCGACGACTGCCCGGCCTGCTCCCGCTCGGCGGCCTGCCGCAGCGGGGAATCGGACGAGGAGCCCGCGTACGCGTCGGGGGCCACGCTACCGGCACCACCCAGCAGCGCCGCCGGGGTCCTGGCGAGGATCCTCAGGTCGAGCCAGAGCGAGCGGTGCTCGACGTACCAGACGTCGAGTTCGATCCGCTCCTCCCACGGGATCCCGGCGCGGCCGTGGATCTGGGCCCAGCCGGTCACGCCGGGGCGCAGCTCGAGCCGGCGCCGCTGGCGCGGGGTGTAGAGCTCGACCTGGGCGGGCAACGTCGCCCGCGGCCCGACGATCCGCATCTCGCCGCGCAGCACGTTGATCAGGTTTGGCAGCTCGTCCAACGAGTATCGCCGCAGGAGCCTGCCGACCCGGGTCACACGCGGATCGTCGGCGGTCACGGCGGTACCGACCCCGATCGGATCGGCTCCCTGCCGCATCGTCCGGAGCTTGTAGAGCTCGAACACCTCACCACCCTTGCCGACCCGCCGCTGGCGATAGAACACCGGGCCCGGCGACTCGAGCCGGATCGCGATCGCGGCCAACGCGAGCATCGGCGAAACGATCGCCAGCCCCACCGCCGCGATCAGCAGGTCGGCCGCCCGGGGCAGGCCTCGCTTCGGCAGGGGGAGATCGGCGGGCACGTCGAGTCTCTGCTGCTGCTCGACCGGCGGGCGTCCATCGGCATTGGTCATCGGGTCCCCTCCACCTTCTCCCAGCCGATCGGCACGCGTCCGGCGCGCAGCCGATCCCACAGTCCCACGGCGATCGAGGCGGTCACGGTGACGTAGTAGTAGGCGATCCTGAACGGCAGGACCGGGACGAAGCGCCCGAGCAGGGCGGCGGTGAGCAGGGCGAGTTGCAGCGCGAAGGTGACGACGTAGACCGCGCCGCTGCCTAGCAGCGCGGCATTGGTCCCGAAGGCGACGAGGTGCAACCACGGCGTCAGGTAGCGAAGCAGCCGGTGCGAATAGATCTCGAGCGCATAGGCCGGGCCGTAGCCCCGGGGGTCGAGCATCCCCCACCGCAGCATCACGTCCCAGAGGCCCCACATCATCCGGCGCTTGCGCCGGAACTCGCCCTCGACCGACGGCGCCATCTTCTCCTCGGCGATCGCGCCGGGCTCATACACCGCCCGCCAGCCTTGTTTGGTGAGCTCGAAGGGGAAGCCGATGTCCTGGCCCCGGCTCGGGTCGAGCTCGATGTAGGCGTCGCGACGGACCGCGTAGATGGCACCGTTGCCCGCGGTGATCCCCCCGAGCCGGGTCTCCAGCGAGCGAACGGCCATCTCGTATCGCCAGTAGAGACCCTCCTGGTTACGGCCCTCTCCGCCCTGGAAGCGGACCTGCCCGCAGACGTAGCCGATCTCCTCGTCCGCAAAGCGGTCGACCAGACGGCGGAGCGCGTCGGGCCGCCAGTGGCTGTTCGCATCCGAGAAGGCAAGGATGCCGCCGCTCGCGCGCCGGACGGCCTGGTTGAGCGCGGCGACCTTCCCTCCTCGCGGCAGCTCGAGCACGACGTCCGCGCCGGCGGAGCGGGCGAGCTCCGGGGTGCGATCCGAGGAGCCGTCCGAGGCGACGACGATCTCGAGTCCCTCCGTCGGGTAGTCGAGCGCCCTCGCGTTGGCGACCTTCCACTCGATCACCTGCGCCTCGTCGTAGGCGGGGATGATCATGCTGACCTTCGGCAACTGACCACTCGCGCGCGGTGCCTCGTCCCGGCGCCCGAACAGGGCGACCAGGACGCGAAGCAACACCGGGTATCCCAGGTGCGCATAGACGATCAGGCCGGCCGCGACCCAGAAGACGATCTCGAGCGCCATGCGGGGGATTATCGGCGGAGGAAGGTCAACGGGCCCGCCCGAGCAGTTCCTCGTACAGAGCCATGGTCGACTCGGCGATCCCATCCCACGAGTACGTGGTGGCCGCCTCGCGGGCGGCCGCCGCTGCGAGCGTCTCTTGCGCGTCAGGGTCCTCGAGCAGCTCGCGGAGCACCCGGGCCAGCGTCTCGGGGTCCTCGGGGGGAACCAGCCGGGCGGCTCCGTGCTCGGCGATCTCGGGGAAGCCACCGACGGCGCTCAGCACCAGCGGCCGGCCGAAGGCCAGCGCCGTATACAGGACGCCCGACTGCTCGATGTTCCGGTAGGGGAGCACCACCAGATCGGCGCGTCGCATGAAGGCCGGGATCTCGGCATCGGTGACGAAGCGATCGACGAACCGCACCGTGCCCGGCGCTCGCACGGCGAGCTCGCGGAGCTCGTCCATCGGCATCCGCGGCATGCCGACGATCCACAGCTCCGCCCCCTCGAGCTCGCGAAAGGCCTCGAGCAGCACGTCCATCCCCTTGTAGGGCCGGATCAGCCCGAAGGCGAGGATCACCGGCCCCTCGACCGCCTGAAGCGGCTCCGGCAGCGGCACCTCGTCCTCCTGCCTGGTCAGGTAGTCGAGTGCGCCGTGCGGGATCACGCGCAGCTTCCCATCCGGAACGGCGAAATCGGCCCGAAGCCGGCGCGCACCGTGCTCGGTGTGAACGACGACCGCATCCATCTCGCCGAGCAGCCGCTCGAGCGTGCGCGCGATTAGGGTGCCGGCGGCGGGGAGCCGCCAGTGCATCGTGTAGACGCGGGGGCGCTTCGGCGGAATCAGGCGGCGGTCGAGCGCGGGGATCGGCAGCCACTGGTAGTGGAGGAGGTCCGCCATCTCCGCGACGCGGCGGTAGCGCCGCATGTCCGGGAGGTGCTCCGCCACTCGCAGGAGACGGCGGTGGCGCGGCCCGATCCCCGGGCGGGAGCCGCGCCGGTAGAAGAGCTCGTTGACCGCGTATCCGTCCTCGCGGGGCACCGGTCCGTAGGGGAAGCGGCTGGTGACGAGCTCCACCTCGACGCCCGCCCGGGCGAGAGCACCGGCGAGAGCGTGGTCATAGGGCGGCGTGTAGGCCGCCGGATCGACGAGGTGGACGCGCATGGGCGAGCATTGTCGCCGTGCTGCTCTCCTACTGCGTGGTCAACACCAACGGCCGCGAGCTCCTGCTCGCGTGCCTGGAGGCGATCGAACGCACGACGCCGCCCGATCTGGAGCATGAGGTTCTAGTGCTCGACAACGCCTCCGCCGACGGCTCCGCCGACGCCGTCCGGGAGATCGACCGCGAGATCAGGCTGATCGCCCTCGATCGCCGGGCCGGGAAGGCGGCGAACGACACCCGCCTGCTGCAGGAGGCGCGCGGCGACTACTGCCTGCTGCTCAACGAGGACTCGGAGCTCCAGCCGGGCGCGGTGGCGGCCCTGATCGGCGCCCTCCGCGCGGACCGGCATGCGGCCGCCGCCGGGGCGCAGCTGATCGCTCCGGACGGGCGCGAGGTCCCCTGTGCCTGGCGGCTCCCCGGCGTGGACACCGCGGTCGCGGGTGCCCTCTTCCTGCACCGGCGGGTGACCGTGGAGAGCGGCGGGACGGCAACGCGGCCCGTCGGCTGGGTGCAGTCGAGCGCCATGCTGGTTCGGCGGGATGCTGCGGAGCAGGTCGGCTGGCTCGATCCGGATTTCTTCGTCTACTCGGATGAGACGGACTTCTGCAAGCGCCTCCGTGATGCCGGCTGGCGGATCCTCTACGTGCCCTCGGCACGGGCGATCCACCACGATCAGATGGCCCAGGACGCCGCGGGCACCGAGCGGCGGATCGTCGAGTACCACCGCGGCAGGGACCGGTACGCGCGCAAGCACCTCGGCCGCGCGAGGGCGGTGCTGCTCCGCCCCCTGCTCGCCTGGCCCTACCTGCTGCGCGCGGTCGCGGCCCTGGTGCTGCCTGGCCATTCGCCGCGCCGCTACTGGCTGCACGCGCGCCAGGCGCTGCGCCCCGGCCACGGCCAGGGCATTCGCGAGGCGGCCGAGGACTACAACCGCGCCATACGCTCGTAGCCGTGCGGATCCAGATCGTCACCCAGATGTGGCCCAGCCCTCAGGAACCCGACCTGGGCAGCTTCCTCGTCCCGCTCACCAGGGAGATCGAGGGGCTGGGTCACGAGGTCGAGGTCAGCTCGATCAGCCGGCGGGGCGGGTCCAAGGCGAAGTACCTGCGGCTGGCCCGCGACGCGCGCCAGGCCGCCCGTCGCTTTCGGCCCGACGTCGTCTTCGCCCACTTCCTCTTCCCGGCCGGGGGCGCCGGCGCGCTCGCCGCCCGGGCCGCCGAGGCGCCGCTGGTGGTGATGGCGCACGGACAGGACGTCGCCAACCTGGGCCGGATTCCCGGCATCGCGTCGGCGACCCGCTGGGTGCTCGGCCGCTCCGCGGCCGTGATCGCCAACTCTCGCTGGCTCGCCGACCGCTTGATTGGCCGGATCGCGAGCGTCGAGTCGAAGGTCACGATCGCCGACTGCGGCGTCGACCTACGGGCCTTCTCCCCCCGCCCATCCTCCGAGGCCAGGGGCGAAATCGGCTGGGATGGCGACGGCCCGGCGTTCCTCTGCGTCGGATCCCTGATCGAGCGCAAGAACGTGGTGCGCCTCGCCGACGCCTTTGCCTCGGTCGGACGGGGCCGTCTCGCCTTTGTCGGCGACGGGCCGCTGCGATCCGCGCTGGAGGGCCGGGCGGACGTGACGCTTACCGGTCGAATCCCACAGATCCAGGTCCCGGGCTGGGTCGCCGCCTGCGACGTCCTCTGCCAGCCCTCGCTGATCGAACCCTTCGGCCAGGCGGCGCTGGAGGCGATGGCGATGGAGCGCACGGTGGTCGCCACGACCGTCGGCGGGCCACCGGAGTTCGTCACGGCCGAGACCGGGATCCTCGTCGACCCCGCCGACGAGCGCACCTTGACGGATGCTCTGCGACGCGCCGCCGAGATGCCCACCCCGAACCGGGCGGCGCGTCGCGCCGCTGAGGCTCACGATGTGAAGAAACAAGCCGCACGGATGACGGCGGTGCTTGAGCGTGTGGCCACGAGGGAGCGGTAACGCCTGCACTCCTCCTTCCACGCGAAGGGAAGACTCGCGGAATGCCACCGATCGCTGCTCCCCCGCATGGAAGCGGCACCCTGACCGCGAGATGCTGGGTGGGCGCGCGGGATTGACAAGTCCCCGTCGACTCGACTAGGTTCGGCCTGACTCAGCCAGGAAGGTCTACAGGGGTGCTCCTCCGACACATGCGGCTGCTTGGCTCGGCGATCGCTCTCCTGCTCCTAGTCGCCACGGTCGCTCGCGCCGACATCGAGAAGCTCGCCGAGCACCTGCGCAAGCTCGACCCCGGTGCGCTCGCCGGTGGCAAGTCGATCGTCGGCACCAAGCCCGAGCAGGAGCTGCACGGCTCACACGGCAAGCCGAACTTCATCGTCGCCCTCGGCGACGGGGAGACGATCCACGGGGCCTCCAGCAACGACGAGCTGGGCGTAGGTCCCACCCACGCGAAGGACGTGAAGATCATCGCCCCCGGCTCCGGCCACTCGCTGATCGTGGGCGGCCCCGGCAGCACGATCATCGCCCGTGGCAAGGGCCACAACCTGATCGTCTCGCACGGTCAGGGCGCCACGATCATCCTCGAGAGCCCCTGGGACGAGGTAATCGCCAACGGTCCCCACGACCGGATCATCTGCGCCGAGCACTCATCTCGAGAGCTGATCAAGCTGGACGAGGACGTCAAGGTCTCCAAGCGCTGCCACGGGCATCACGACACGATCAAGAGGCTGGGCGCCGGTCCGAGCGCCGCGAGCGCCTCGGCGACCGCGCACCAATCCGCGTGTTGCTTCGGCAATGGCACCAACGAAGCTCCGTTCGAAGGTAACTGCGACCCGGGGACGCTCTTCACACCCGTCTGCATCGTTACCTTCCCGGCCCGGACGCTCGACTTCTTCTGGGACCGCGAGTTCGTGCCCGCCTACGGGTGTCCGGGGAGCCATCACTGGCTGCTCAACCAGAACTTCGCGCCGCGCGGCACGGCCCTGCCCCCTGGCGTCGAGGTCGCGGGGCTGGGACCGATCGGCGTCAGCATCACCCACACGTTTGGCGACATGCCCGATGGCATCAAGGCTCAGGGCACAGAAACCGGTGCTGGCAACTCGGACGCGACCAACTGGAAGATTCCTTCGGGCCCAGCCTCGTACCAGGTCATCCTCCGTTGCACGGACGACCCAGAGCGCGGGTACAACAGCTATTGAAATCGAGATGCCCCCGGATCAGGGCTCTCCGAGGGTATCTCCGTGATCACATCCGCCCGAAGCCGCCCGGGTGCGGGAGTAGGCGACTGCTGCTTTGGACGACGGGAGCAGCTCAGCGTTCCGCGGAACCGCAGCTCCATGCGCGAGGAGAGGCAGCCTCCATGGGCTCAGCGGATCGCGTCCTCGTCGCGCTGCTCGGCCTCCAGAGCCTCGCGGGTGAGGCGCGGGCCCGGCAGTGTGCGGAGCTGCGCCGGCTCGGGCGAGGGTCCCTCGGCGGGCGCCGATCTCAGACCCGCAAGAGCGGTTCTGACGGTCGACGGGCTGAGCACCCGACCCGCAGCCTCGCGCTCCTCGTCGTTGAGGAAGCCGGTGACGTAGAGCAGCAGCGGATACGCGAGCCAGAACGCTGTGCGCCCGGCGAGGCCACCGATCCCGGAGGTGGGCAGCAGGACCTCCCCCACGGCGACCAGGCCGATCGCCAGTCCAACCGCCTGCGCGAGCCGCAGCCACTCGTACGGCACGGCGAACAGACGCTGGGTGAACACGTACATCAGGACCAGCACCACCGCGTAGGACGCGACCAGCGAGACCCCAGCGCCGACGATCCCCATCGAGGGCAGCAGCAGCAGGTTGAGGCCGATGTTGACCAGCGTCCCGGCCGCCGTCGCCGGAAAGTTGAACTCGGTGCGGCCGGTGCGGCCGAGGATGATCACCAGGACGAGGTAGAGGGCGTAGAGCATCACCCCGGTCGAGACCAGGCCGATCGTCTCATAGGAATCGAAGAATTCGGGCGCGGCGAGCGCGCGGACGATCCAGCGCGAGAGCAGCCACATCCCCGCGACGACGAAGGTCGTCACCGAGACGAACCAGGTGACGATCACGGCGTACGCGCGACGCGCCTCCTCGTCGTCCTGGATCGAGTAGGCGAGGGGAGGCCAGGCGAGCTGGAACCCCTTGACCAGCACGTTCACGGCCTGGGCGAACTTGACGGAGAGGCTGTAGAGGCCGGCGTCGCCCAGGCCGACCAGGCGGACGATCAGCACGCGGTCGATGAAGTTGAGGGAGTAGAGCGAGAGCTCCGCCGGCATCGTCGGCAGACCCCAGCGGAGCATCCTCCGCAGGAGTCCGCGCTCCGGCAGCAGGGCGAGCCGCCGGCGCTGTGCGATCAGCAGCCCGGTCAGGAAGGCGGCCCCGGTCCCGTACTGGCCCCAGAGCAGGCCGCTCGCGCCCTTGTCCTCCCCCACCACCAGCCAGACCGTCACCGGGATCGTCACCAGGACGTTTGCGACGGTGAAGGCGAAGTACGCCTTCGCCCGCTCGTCTATGCGGAAGAGCGCGGTGAGGAACTCGAACATGGTGAACACCCAGAGCCCGAAGATCGCGATGCGCATCAGCCCCGCATCCGAGTGGTCGAGCAGGAGCTCGGAGAGCGGCCCGGCGAAGGGGAGGGCAAGCGCCAGGCCGATGGTCGTCGTCCAGAGCAGCGAGGCGAATGCAGTCCTCACCACCTGGTCGGGGGTCTCGCCGGCCTGGTAGTAGAAGCGCAGCAGTGCCTCGATGATCCCGAGGCGGATCACGATGCTGGCCGCGATCACGCCGGTGATCAGCACCTCCGCAGCTCCGTAGTCGGCGGGGGTCAGGTAGCGCGTGTAGAGCGGCAGCAGCGCAACCGCGATCAGCTTCGAGATCACGCTCGAGGCCGTGTAGGCGGCTCCGGTCGTCGCCAGGCGGCGCAGGTATCCGGTCATCAGCTATCCCGCAGACTGACGGGCGGGGGCCCCGAAGCCTGACCGGGGCCATTCACCGGCCCCGACCTCGGCCGCTAGCACGCCGCCCACGGCGAGCAGCGCCCAGGTCAGCGGATCGGTCAGGTACGCCGCGTAGCCCACCGTGTGGACGAGGAGGGCGCAGAACGCCGCCACCATCGCGATCCTGGCCGGGCCGAGCTCGACGCGATCACCGCCGCGCAGCGCGCGGAACGGGGCGCCGAGCCCCGGAGCGATCGCGGGCATGCCCGAGAGCAGCGTCCAGAGCGCGGCGGCCAGCAGCGCGAGGTAGGCGACGATCCCGATCGCGCCCTGCTCCGCCGCGACCGTCACCGGCTCGGTGTGCGAGATCGTCGTATCGCCGGGTCTGACGTTCTCGGCTCGGGCGAAGGCCTCCGAGAAGGAGGCGGAGCCGTAGCCGTAAAGCGGTCGGTGCCGGGCGAGCTTGACCCCGCCCGAGACCAGGCTGCTGTGGCCCTCGGTCACCGTGCGGGTCGATTCACCCGAGCCCCCGCCGATCGTCAGTACCCCGACCACGACCGCGGCGAGCGCGAAGGGCGTCGCGATCAATGCCCAGCGAACGCTCCACCGGAGGGCCGCCAGCACGGCGAGGCCGATGAAGAGGGCGATGAAGCTGGTCTGGGAGAAGGCGAAGAGCAGACCGGCGAACGTCACCGCCAGCGCCCCAACGAGCGCGAAAGCGAGCCGCCGATCATCCGCCCAGAGCAGCGCGGTGGCCGCGACCAGGAGCGAGAGGACCAGGTAGCGCCCGTAGATGTTGGGGTCCCAGAACAGCGAGTTGACCCTGAAGTAGAAGTGGAAGTCGTTCGAGGCCTCGAGCTTGTCGTTCCAGAAGATCTGCTGGTCGGCGAACTGCCCGATGCCGATCAGGGCGAGGAGCAGGCCCTCGGCGATCACTACGACCAGGACGAGGCGGAGCAGTCGGCGGTCCCAGGTGGCCTCGGCCAGCAGCGAGAACAGCACCGTGAACGGGATCAGAAAGAACCCGACGTTGCGCGCGGCTAAGGCGACGTCGTCGGAGTAGATCGTCTGCACGGCGTAGAGGCAGACGACCAGCACCAGCGCGAGGACCAGGGGCTTCGGCAGCCGCCGCAGCCGCGTCTCTTCCCGGAACGTCGCGGCCAGGGTGGCGAGGACGCCCGCGCCGATCACCGCGTAGAGCGGGACGAGGAGGTTGACGGCCTCTCCCCCCTCGACGTGCAGCCGCACCCGGAAGGGCAGCGCCGCCACCACGAGCAACGGGAGCAGCACCGGCCAGCGCAGCATCGCGGCTGCGCCAAACGCGAGTACGAGCGCCCCGGCGGCGATCAGCCCGGCGAACGCCAGTCGGTGCTCGCGCAGGTTGGCGATGTCGTCCCAGCCTTGACCGGCGATCAGCGCGGTCGCCAGGCCCAGCGCCAGGACGAGCCCGGCGACGCGGGTTCGCGGGTCGGAGGCGAGCAGCGAAACGGACACCGCCGCGGCGGCGGCGATGCAGCCGGCGACCTCGAGCGCCTCGCTCATGGTGTGCCCGAGTTGACGTTGGTCCCGTAGATGCGCAGCCGCTCGCCCGAGACCGCAACGCGATCGGCGCGCCGGAGCGTGAGCTGGAGGTGGTAGCGGCCGGGTGGGACGGGCTGCCCCGAGTCGCCCTTCCCGTCCCAGTCGAAGCAGTGAGGGGTGTCGCCGCCGCCCAGCGGGGCGACCGCCAGCACCTTGACCTGGTGCCTCTCGGCATCCACCACCGCGACGCGGACCTGGTCATCCTTGGTCAGGCGGAAGCAGACCCTGTAGCGCGGGCCGGGACGCGTCTTCCAATGGATCGAGCTGGCCACGGGGCCCTCGTCGCGCAGGTGCTGGGTGAGGACCATCGCGCCCGCCGTGGCGGCCATCAGGGCCGCCACGGTCAGCGCGGCGATCACTGCGACCGGTCGACTGCGCTCGCTCACAGTGCGGCCGCTGGTTTGGGCTGGCTCAGATTCCTGAGCCGGTCGCGCTGGCCCCAGTCTCGGTCGACGCCCCGGCTTTGTCGTCGCCCAGGACCACGGCGACGGGGTCGCCCTCGGCCGCCTGGCGGACCTCGTTGTTCATCGGTTGCGTCTTCTGGATACCCACCAGCTGCCCGATGATCGGCGCGCACTCCTGGCCGGCGGCGGGATCGAACATGACGACGCTGTTCGTGAACGGGGTCGACGTATTGCCCACCGGCCCGACCTTGTACTGGCTCTGCCTGAGCTCCCCGGCCGATTGAGCGGCGAGGCCCGGGGTCGCCGTGCCGTTCAGCACGGCCACCTTGGTCTGCCCGGGCGGGCAGGGGCCCTTCTTCGCCTGGTTGTCTCCCGCAGTGCTGGAGTCCGAGCTCCCGCCCGTGATCCTGCTGACGCCGAAGGCGATCCCGCCGACGAGCAGCAGAGCACCCACGGCGATCGCCGCGATCGAGAGCGGCTCCGAGAGCCAGGCCGGCCGCTCGCGTCCGCCCTCCGGGCGCCGCCGGCGCTGCTCGAATCGCTTGCGCCGCTCCGCCGCCTGCCTGGCGAGCTCCGCGCGGCGGAAGGCCTCCGCCTCGTTCGGGGCGGTCGCCGCCGCGGCAGCGGCCGCCTTCTCGGGCTCGGTGGTGGTGCCGGCCACGGCGCTCGCGGCGCGCTCGGCGGGAGCGACCGTCTCCCCGTCGTTGCCGCCCTCGATCAGGAAGCTAGCGTTCTCCCTCAGGCGGCGAATGTCGCGAGCCTGCGCGAAATAGAGCAGGGCGAGCAGGGCCAACCCCAGGAACGAGGCGAGGCCCGCAACCGCACCGACTTCCTTCACAAGGTCCATGAGCTGCGGCGGGTGATGTTAGAGGCGCTCCGCCGACCGCGTCGGGGGCTCGAACGACATCGTCGTCGCGGCTCCGCTACGCGGTGAGGTCGTCGACGGGCAGCACCGCCGGCCGCCGCTGCGAGACGAGCTCGATGGTCTTGTCCACCATCTCCGCCTCGTCACCGGAACCCACCATCGCTTCCAGCCGCGCCAGGGTCCCGCTCACCCACTCTGGGTCGAGGGGGGCCTGACGGACGGCCCGAACGATCTTGTGGGCGGCGGTGGGCTGGGGGCGCTCATCGGAGTTGAACAGCTCCTCGTGGAGCTTCTCGCCCGGACGCGCGCCCACGTACTCGATCGCGATGTCGGCCTCCGGTTCGTATCCGGCCAGGCGGATCATGTTGTGGGCGAGTTCGACGATCTTGACCGGCTCGCCCATCTCGAGCACGAAGACCTCCCCGCTGGTGCCGCCGAGATCTCCTGAGCGGATCACCAGCTGAACCGCCTCGGGGATTGTCATGAAGTAGCGCGTCATCTCCGGATCGGTGACGGTGACGGGGCCGCCGCGCTCGATCTGGCTGCGGAAGATCGGCACGACGCTGCCAGAGGAGGCGAGGACGTTGCCGAAGCGAACGGTGACGAACCTCGTCTGCGGGCGCCTGCGTCCGGCGGCCTCGACGATCCACTCGGCCAGGGCCTTCGAGGCCCCCATCACCGTGCGCGGGTTGACGGCCTTGTCGGTGGAGACGAGCACGAAGCGCTCGCAGCCCGACGCCACTGCGGTGTCCGCGGTGACCTTGGTCGCGATCGCGTTGTTGCGGATCGCCTCGAGCGGGTTGGCCTCCATCAGCGGCACGTGTTTGTAGGCGGCGGCGTGGAAGACGACCGCGGGCTTGAAGCGCTGCATCACCTCGAGCATGCGGTCGGGCTCCTTGCAGTCGGCGAGCACCGACTCGACTCGGGTGAAATGCCGCTCCTCCACCATCTCGCGATCGATGCCGAAGAGGTTGTCCTCGGCGTGGTCGAGGACGACCAGCAACTTCGGTCGCACCCGGGCGATCTGCCTGACGAGCTCCGAGCCGATCGAGCCTCCGGCGCCGGTGACCAGCACGACCTTTTCCTGCATATAGGCGCCAACCCGGTCGAGCTCCATCTTCACCGGCTCGCGCCCGAGCACGTCCTCGACCTGGACCTCGCGCAGCTGCCTGGTGAGCTGAACTCCGCCGCGGAGCAGCTCGAAGACGGTCGGCAGTGTCCGGACCGGAACGTCCCGTTCCCTGCAGGCAGTCACCACCCGCCCGCGCAGCACGCCCGGAGCCGATGGGATCGCGATGATCACCTCGTCCGGGTGGACCTCGTCGAGGACCTCGCCCACCTCATCGGTGCTGCCGAGCACATTGATGCCGTGGAGGCGCATGCCGCGCTTGCGCGGATCGTCGTCCAGGAACCCGATCGCGCGGGCTCCCAGGTTGGGGTTCAGCTGCAGCTCACGCGCCACCATCTGCCCGCCGGAGCCGGCGCCGACGACCAGGACCTCGCGAGCGCCGCGGACGTCGCGCCGGGCCAGTCTCTCCACCAGGATCATCCGGGCAAGCAGGCGGGCGCCCCCGATGAGGAAGACCGTGAGCAGGAAGTCGCTGACGACGACGGAGCGCGGGATCTGGTCGTCGAAGGGCTTGAGCAGCAGGAAGGTGATCGCCAGTATCGCCGTCGCCACGGCGCAGGCGCGGAGCACGGAGATCATGTCCGGCAGCCGGAAATAGCGCCACCACTTCTCATAGAGGCCGAAGGCGTAGAAGACGATCAGCTGGCCGAGGACGACGAACCCGATCGAGGTCGCCAGCATGTGGTCGTAGCGCTCAGGGATCCCGCCCGGGGCGTCAAGGAACCGCAACCTGAAGGCCAGGTAGTACGCGGCCGCGACGAGGATCGCGTCCGCGGCGATCTGGGTCAGCCGATGCCGGTAGACGGGGTGCTTGAGCCGCTCCACGCGAGCAGCGAGTCTAGTGCGCCCTCGGCCGGAGCAGGGCAAAGAGGAGGAGCTCCGCGAGCGGGCATGCAACTCCCCTACCATGCCGCCCCTGTGACGGGCCTCGTTCTCCTGACCGGCGCGGTGACCGACAAGCTGGTCGACTTCGCCACCGATCTGATCGGCGACGCCGGCTACGCGGGCGTCTTCGTGCTGATGACGCTCGAGAGCGCTCTGATCCCGATCCCGAGCGAGGCGACCATGCTGTTCGCCGGGTTCAAGGTGGACGACGGCAGCCTCACCCTGATCGGCATCGTCGTCGCCGGGGTGGTGGGGAACCTGGTGGGCTCGTGGATCGCCTACGCGCTCGGTTACTTCGGCCGCCTCGAGCTGGTCGAGCGACATCCGATCTTCCACACGAACCAGAAGTACCTCCACTGGGCCGATGACTGGTTCAGCCGCCACGGCGACGCCACCGTGTTCTTCTCCCGAATGCTGCCGATCATCCGCACCTTCATCTCGCTTCCGGCCGGCGTCGCCAAGATGCCCTTCTGGCGGTTCACCTGGCTCACCGTGGCGGGCTGCATCCCTTGGGTCTTCGCACTGGGGCTGCTGGGCAGAGAGGTGGGCAGCCGCTGGGATGACTGGAAGGACCGGCTGCATTACCTCGATTACGCGGTGCTCGCCGCCATCGTCGCGCTGATCGCCTATGCCCTGATCAAGCGGCGACGCACCAGGATCGAGCCCGCCACAGAGACGCGAGGGCGCTCCGATGATGCGAGGGCGCGCGACGGCGCGACCCGTAAGGCATCTGGGGAGCAACCGGCTTCATGATGCGGCCGTCGAGGGCGGTCGTCCTCGGCGCGGTCCAGGGGCCGACCGAGCTTCTCCCGGTCTCCAGCTCGGCCCACCTGACACTGATCCCGTGGCTAGCCGGCTGGGATGAGGACGGCCGCGACCCGGAGCTGAAGAAGAGCTTCGAGGTTGCACTGCACGCGGGAGCCGCCGGTGCACTCCTGATCGGCCAGAGGCGGGTGATCGCGGAGGAGCTGCGCAGGTTCGACGCGCGCAGGGCGGCGGTGCTCACACTCTCCTTCCTGCCACCCGCGATCTGCGGGATGGCGCTCGAGCGCCCGATCGAACGCCGATTGGGCGGGCCGTTCTCGACCGCGCTCGGGCTGCTCGCGGGGGCCGCCGCGATGATCGCGGCGGATCGCCGCCCGCAGGTGCGCGATCGGGGGGATGCCACCGCCCTCGATGGGCTCACTCTCGGCATCGCCCAGGCCGCCGCCCTTGCCCCCGGTATCTCCCGCAACGGCGCGACGCTGACCGCCGCACGCTGGCGTAGCTTCACGCGGCAGCACGCCAACATGCTCTCCCGCACCATCGCCCTGCCGGTGATCGTCGGCGCGGCCGTCCTGAAGGGAGCGCGGCTGCGGGGGCGCGGCATCCAGCCGGCCGAGCGCTCCTCGTTCGTCGCGGGCACCGCGACCTCCTTCGCCTCCACCCTTGGCTCGCAGGCGCTGATCAAGCTGGTGGAGCGAGACCGCGCGCTCTGGCCCTATGCCGCTTATCGAGCGGGGCTCGCCGGGACCGTGCTAGTCCGCCTCTGGCGTCGGCGGCGCGATGGCGGGGCTCGACGCAACGAGGCGGCCCGTGTCGATCCGCTGGATGCGATTGTCGGCACGAGCGGGAACGGCAGCGGTCCTCGAGCGGGAATGACGCCGCAACCCGGATCGGTTCGGTGACGGAGGACGCCTACGCCCGGGCAGGCGTAAGTCAGGGCGACGCCGACGCGGCGGTCGCCTCGCTCGTCTCCGCACTCGCCGCTTCGCCTCCCACCGAGAGCCGTCGGGTCCTCGCCAGCGGGCACTACGCGAACGTCGTCCGGCTCGACGAGAGCGTCGGGATCGCGCTGAGCACCGACGGCGTCGGCACGAAGCTGGTGGTCGCCGAGCGGCTCGGGCGCTGGGACACGGTCGGCATCGACTGTGTGGCGATGAACGTCAACGACGTGGTCTGCGTCGGCGCGGAACCGCTGGCGATGGTCGACTACCTGGCGGTCGACCGGGCCGACCCCAAGATCGCGGAGGCGATCGGGGTCGGGTTGGCCCGCGGCGCCGAATCGGCCGGCATCGAGATCGTCGGCGGTGAGCTGGCCCAGCTCGGCGGGATCATCAACGGTCTCGACCTGGCGGGCGCCTGCTTCGGGGTGGTCGCGCTCGACTCGCTGATCACCGGCGCTGCGATCGAGCCCGGCGACCCCGTGATCGGGCTTCCCTCCTCCGGCCTGCACTCGAACGGCTACACCCTCGCCCGCTCGGCCCTCGACGGGATCTCCATGGACGATGAGCGGCTCGGCCGCCCCCTGGGCGAGATTCTGCTGGAGCCGACCGAGATCTACGTCAAACCCGTCCTCGAGCTGTTCCGCTCCGACGTCGACGTGCGCGGCCTCGCCCACATCACCTCGGGAGGCCTCAAGAACCTGTTGCGCCTGGAGGCCGGGGTCGGCTACGAAATAGACGACCCGCTGCCCGTCCCCCCGATCTTCACGCTGATCCAGGAGCTCGCCGAGGTCCCGGATGACGAGATGCACGAGATCTTCAACATGGGCTGCGGCTTCTGCGTCGTCGTGGCTGCGGCCGACGAGGAAGCGGCGCTGGAGCGGCTCCGGCCGCACCACCCGGATGCAAAGCGAATAGGGCGCGCGACCGGCGACGCGGAGAAGGTCGTCAGGCGCTGACGCCTGGCGCCACGCCCCTAGGTGGGCTCCCAGAGCGTCCCGATCAGCGCCCGGACGGGCTTCAGCTTCCAGTCGCGGGCGAGGGCCCAGAGCTCCGCCTCCAGCACCGGCAGCGGCTCCTCTGCGAGCGCCTCGAGCTCGCGCGTGGCGCAGCGGCCGAAGCGGCGGATCGCGTCACGGGGGTGCAGCGCTCCCTCGTTTACCTGCCTCGCGCCGGCCGCCAGCGCCGCCTCGCGCATCTTCTCCGGGTTGAGGCAGGCGCTGCCCCAGACGCCGAGACGACTGCCGTCCCCGCCGACGAAGAGCGCGGAGGGAAAGCCGATCCTCTCCCTGCCCTTACTGCTGCGGTGGACGGCGTCGGCGTCCCGTGCCTCCTGGGGCGGGTCCCGGACCTCCTCCAGGTCGGCGCCGAAGGCCTCGGTGATCGCATGCGAGCGCAGGTCGACCTCGAAGCGCTGCCGGTCGATCCGGGCGCGGCCCGCGGCGGCGATCAGGGCATCGGCGTGATCCAGCTTGCGGCGCTCGAACATGATCCCCTCGCGCAGCGCGCGGAGGTAGCGGTAGCCGGCGTCTGCGCCCTGCTCGGTCGCCGCCTTGACCGCCTGGCAGGCGGGGTAGGTCGACTCCAGCCGGTTCTCCGTCCAGATCCTGGGATCGCACGGCATCCCGCCCTCGGCGGCGTCTTCGAGCCACTGCGAGATCACACCAAGGATGTCCGCGCGCTCGTAGCTCCGGGCCAGGCCCCCCATCACCCAAACGAACTCGAGCTCCCCATCGAACTCCCACATCAGGCGTCGCACGGCGGGCTCGGCCGCCCAGGACCAGGGGCAGGCGGGATCCGTGTAGAAGCGCACCTCGACGGTCATCATTCGTTCGGGTGGAGGCTGCCAGCGGCGGGACCACCCTGAGGCGAAAATACACGGCGATGCAAAGGCCAATGCGTTGGAACGTTTGAGCTCCACGGTGCTCTCGGGTCGCTACCGGCTCGAGTCGAAGCTGGGCTCGGGTGGGATGTCGACCGTCTACCTCGCGCTCGACGAGGTCCTCGATCGCCCGGTGGCGATCAAGCTGCTGCATCGCGAGATCTCGGAGGAGGCCGATCAGCTGGAGCGCTTTCGCCGCGAAGCGCGCGCGGCGGCGCGGCTCTCGCACCCCAACCTCGTCGCGGTGATCGACGCCGGCGAGGACGACGGCCGCCCCTACATCGTCTTCGAATACATCGAGGGCCGGACCCTGAAGCGGCGCCTCCAGGAGGAGGGCGGTCTTCCGGTCGACGAGGCGGTCGCCTACGCGATCGAGATCGGTCGTGGCCTGACCGCCGCTCATGCCCGCAAGCTCGTCCACCGGGACGTGAAGCCGCAGAACGTGCTGATCGACCCGGACGGCCGCGCCAAGGTGACCGACTTCGGTATCGCACGTTCGCTCGAGGCCAAGGGGCTGACCGCGACCGGGCGCGTGGTGGGCACCACGGACTACGTCTCGCCGGAGCAGGCGATGGGCGAGGTCGTCGACGAGCGCTCCGACGTCTATTCCCTCGGCGTGGTGCTCTACGAGATGCTCACCGGCGACGTCCCCTTCAGGGCGGAGACCCAGGTAGGCGTGGCGATGAAGCACGTCAACCAGCCCATGCCCGACGTGCAGGCGAAGCGCCCGGAGGTCTCGGCCGCCGTGGCGGCGGTGGTCGACCGAGCGACGACGAAGGACCCGCGTGACCGCTACGCAACCGTGGCGGAGATGGTTCGCGACCTCGAGCAGACCCTCGAGGTCGAGGCGGCTCGCCGCGGGGGAACGAGCGGCGAGGCCACCAGCGTGCTCGACTCCGTTCCCTCCTCGCGCCGGCGTCTGGGCCGGCGCCGCCGGATGTCGGGCTGGGGCATCGCGATGGCGATCGTGGGCATCGCCCTGATCGCGGCCGCGCTGATCTTCGGCGAGCGGCACCTCGATCTCAGCGAAGAGCCGAGCGGTGGCGGGAGCGAGGAGATCCAGCTGTCCTCCGGCGCCGCCAGCGAGTTCGACCCGGAAGGCGATGAGCAGGAGACCGGCACCGAGCGGCAGGCGCTCGACTCGAATCCGACCGGGACGGCCTGGTCGACGGAGCACTACGAGACATCCGACTTCGGCGGCCTCAAGGACGGCGTCGGGCTGGCGATCGAGGCCGACAGCGCGGTAGCCGCGAAGTCGATGGTGATCCGGAGCCTGACGCCGGGATACGACGCGCAGATCTATGAGGCGGTCGGCTCGCCGCCGAGCGAGCTCTCTGGCTGGAGCCGGCCGGTCGCGACGGTCAGCGACGGCGGCGAGAGTGAGGCGGTCAAGCTGCCCGGCAAGTCCGCCCGCTCCTACCTGATCTGGATCACCAAGGCTCCCTCGGCCGAGGACGACCCAGGGCGCTACCAGATGGAGATCAGCGACGTTCGGCTGCTGACGTAACTAGAACTCGTAACTCTTCGCCTTCTCGTACCGCTCGATCGCCAGCCTGATCAACCGGTCGCAGAGCTCCGGATACGGGACGCCGTCGGCCTCGAAGAGCTTGCCGTAGACGCTGGTCTCGGTGAACCCGGGAATGGTGTTGAGCTCGTTGACCAGGACCTCCTCACCGTCGACGAAGAAGTCGCAGCGCGCGAGGCCGCTGCAGCCGCAGAGCGTGAACACCCGGCGTGCCAGCTCGCGCACCCGCTCGCGAGCGCCCTCCGGGATCTTCGCCGGGACCAGCAGCTCCATCCCGCCCTCCGAGTACTTCGCCTCGTAGTCGTACCAGTCGTGGCCCTTGGGGACGATCTCGCCCGGGGGTGAGGCGATCACCTCGTCGTTGCCCAGCAGCGAGCACTCCACCTCCTTGCCGGGGGCAGGCGCCTCGACGATCACGCGCGGATCGTGGCGGGTCGCCGCCTCGACGGCCCGATCGAGCTCCTGCTCCCCGGACACCGGCGCGATCCCCACGCTCGAGCCGAGCCGCGCCGGCTTGACCCAGACCGGCTGGCCGAGGCCGAGGGCGAGCTCGCGCCAGCCCACCTCGCCCGCTCGGCAGTAGTCGACCTGTGGAAGACCGTGACGGGCGAGCAGATCCTTGAAGACGAGCTTGTCCATGCAGATCGCCGAGGCCTCAACGCCGGACCCGGCGTAGGGGACGTCGAGAACCTCGAGGAGGCCCTGGACGCTGCCGTCCTCGCCGCCCGGCCCGTGCAGCACCGGGAAAGCGACGTCTGCCCCCAGCAGACCGCCGCCCGGCGAGAAGCTGATCTGCTCTCCGCCCGCGGACCAGCGCCCGTCCTTGGCGATCGTCACCTCGACGGTCTCGTGCCCGGCCGCGCGCAGCCCTGCAGCCACCGATGCCGCGGAGCGCAGGGAGACCTCGTGCTCGCTCGAGATCCCGCCACCGATGACGGCGACCTTCATGCGCCCGGCGTGGTTGGGGTCGAGGAGGCGATGCCGACCGAGATCGTCACCGCGTCGCCGCGCTGGCCGCGGGAGCCGGCGGGCGGGAACTCGGAGATGACCCGCCCGATCTGAGCCGGGTCGTCGGTGACCTCCTCGGTGACCGCGACGGTGAAGCCGGCCTTCTTCAGCGCGGTGACTGCCGTCTTCCGCGCCTGCCCGACGACGTCGGGCACCGTGATCGCGCCCGTCGAGGCGAAGATGGTCACCTGAGAGCCGCGAGGGATCAGGTTGCCGGCGGGCGGGCTCTGGCCGACGACCTCGCCCTGGGGCTCGGTCGAGTCGCGCTGGACCTCGACCCCCGAGAGCCCGGCGTCCTGGAGGGCGGCGAGCGCCGCCTCGTCGTCCAGCCCGACGACGTCCGGGACCTCGACCTTGTTGGCGCCCCTCGAGATCAGCAGCGTCACCGGCTGGGCGGTGGAGAGCTGCGTCCCGGCGGCCGGCTCGGTCCCGATCGCCCTCCCGCGCCGCACCGTGTTCGAGAACCGCTCTTCTACCACTACCTTGAAACCCGCCTTTTCCAGGCGCTTTGTGGCTTGGTCCTGCGTCGAGTTGGTGACGTCGGGGACGGCGACGACGGCTGGTCCCTGGCTGACGGTCAACGTCACGGTCGACCCTTCCTCGAGCTTCCCGCCGCCGCGGTCGGTGGGGATCGGATCCTGCTCGACGACCTGATTGCGCGGAGCGAAGCTGGGCACCGTTTGGATCGACCACTCCAGGCCCTGATCGTCGAGGATCTGCTCCGCCTCGGTGACGTCCTTCCCGATCACGTCGGGCACGGCGACGTGAGACGGACGCGTGAGCGCGTATGCGACCAGCCCCGCCACGCCCGCGACGAGCAGGGCGACGATGAACCAGCGCCACCGGCGGCGGCGGCGCTCACGCTCCTCGTATTCGTCGTACTCCTCGTCTCGGCCGATGCCCGCCTCGCCTGCGGGGGAGATCACGGCGTATGCCGCGGTGTCCTCCGGGCGCGGAGCGTCGGGAGCACGCTCCGCCGCGTCGAGAGCCCGCAGGAACGCGTCGGCGTCCTTGAACCGGGCATCCGGGTCCTTGGCGAGGGCCCGCATGACCACCGCGTCGAGCGCCGGCGGGACATCCGGGTTGATGGCGCTCGGTCGGCGCGGCGCCTCGGAGACCTGCTTGAGCGCGACCGCGACGGCGCTGTCGCCCTGGAACGGCACCCGGCCCGTGAGCGCCTCATACAGGATCACGCCGATCGAATAGATGTCCGAGCGCGGAGTGGTCTCCCTGCCCTGCGCCTGCTCCGGCGAGATGTACTGGGCGGTCCCCATCACAGATCCCGTCGCGGTGATGTCCGAGTTCTCCCCGGCACGCGCGATCCCGAAGTCCGCCACCCGGACCCGGCCCTCGTCGTCGATCAGGACGTTCTGCGGCTTCAGGTCGCGGTGCACGATCCCCTTGCGATGGGCGAAGCGGGCGGCGTTGAGGATCTGGCGGGTGAAGGCGATCGCGTCCTTGGTGCCCATCCCCCCCTTGACCAGGTCCTTCATGGAGGGACCGTCGACGTACTCCATCGCGATGAAGTAGGTATCGCGGAAGACGCCGCGGTCGAAGATCCCGACCACGTTCGGGTGCTGCAGGCCCGCGGCCGACTGCGCCTCGCGCTGGAAGCGCTGCACGAACTCCTTGTCCTGCGCGAAGCGGTCGTGCAGGATCTTGATCGCCACCTGCCGATCGAGCTCGGTGTCCTCGGCCAACCAGACGTCGGCCATCCCGCCCGAGCCGATCTTGCGATCCAGGCGGTAGCGCTCGTCGACCACCGTGCCGTTCCGCGGATCGGCCATCAGGCGGCGCCCCCGAGCAGCGACTCCGCCACGGACTTGAAGATCGGCCCACAGGTCGGCCCGCCGAATCCGCTGGTGTGCTCGACGACGCAGGCGATCGCGATCTTCGGGTCGTCAGCGGGCGCGAAGCCGATGAACCATGCGTCATTGACGCCCGGTGAGAGCTCCGCGGTCCCGGTCTTGCCGGCGACGTCGATCCCCGACACGGCGGCGGCGGTACCGGTTCCCTCCTGAACGACGCTCTGCATCATGTCGTTGAGCTCGGCTGCGGTGTCTTCGCTCATTACCCGGCTCTGGCGGGCGGGGTCGAGCTTCGTCTCGCGGCCGTCCGGGTCGATCACCTTCGACCACAGCCGGGGCTCCATCAGCTGGCCCTTGTTCGCAACCGCCGCCGCAACCTCGGCCATCTGCAGCGGCGTGACCCGCAGCCGCTCCTGGCCGATCGCGACGCGGCCGATGTCGATCCGCTCGGAGCTGTCCAAGAGCCGGTTCCCCTCGAAGACGCCGCTCACGGCGAGCTGGAAGCCCGGGTAGTCGAGCTGCGGCTTCTGGTTGAACCCGAAGCGGTCCATGTACTTGAACATCGTGTCGTTGCCGAGCTTCTCGCCGACCTGGGCCCACCAGACGTTGACCGAGTTGGTCAGCGCCGTGGTCATGTCGATCGAGCCGAACTGCTCCCCCCCGGAGTTCGAGAGCGGCACCCCTTCGATCTCGATCGGCGAGCTGCCACTGAGCACCGAGTTCGGCGTGAACTCGCCGCTGTCGAGCGCCGCCGTCGCGGTGACCACCTTCATCGTGGATCCCGGCGGATAGCCGGCCTGGGTCGCCCGGTTGAACAGCGGCGCGCTGCTCTCGGTGTTGAATCGCTGGAAGGCCCGTGAATTCCGGACGGCGTTCGGGTCGTACTCGGGGATGCTCACCATCGCCCTGATCTCGCCGGTCGAAGGCACGATCGCGACGACTGCCCCGCGCCGACCGCCGAGGCCCTCGACGGCTGCGCGCTGCGCGTCGGGATCCAGCGAGGACTGGACGTTGTCGCCCTCCTGCTGGTGACCCTGCAGCTCGTCGAGCACCGAGAGGAACTCCGTCTTGTTGCCGACAAGCTCGTCGTTGTGGGACTGCTCGAAGCCGACCCGGCCGCGCTCCACGAAGCTGTAGCCGATCGGGTTGCCGTAGAGGGACCCCTCCGGGTAGCGGCGGACGTAGATCTTGTTGTCGCCCTTGCCGATCGGCACCGATCGGGCGATCACGGAGCCGTCGGCGGCGAGGATCGTGCCGCGCTCGATCGTCTGCTCCTCGAGCAGCGGGCGCCGGTTCGCGTTGTTCGCCTTCAACGAGTCGGCGTCGAAGATCGACCAGTAGGACGTGAAGCCGAAGAGCAGCGCGTAGAGGGCGACGATGAAGCCGAAGAGCTTCACGATCTGCCGGTTCACGCTGTCACCTGTCTTTGGACGCGCACGCGGCGCCGCGCCTTGTCGGACACCATCAAGAGAAGCGCGATCAGGATGAAGTTGGCGACGATCGAGCTGCCGCCGTAGCTGATGAAGGGCAGGGTCACGCCGGTCAGCGGGATCACCCGGGTGACGCCACCGATGATCACGAAGGCCTGCAGCGCGAAGATCGCCGTAAGGCCCGTGGCCAGGAGCTTGGAGAAGCCGTCCTCTGCCAGGATCGCGGTCTTGAAGCCGCGCTCGGCGATCAGCGCGTAGATCAGCACCACCGCGGCACCGCCGAAGAGCCCGAGCTCATTGACGATCACGGCGTAGACGAAGTCAGTATGCGGAGCGGGCAGGATCGCGCAGCGGTCGGGGAAGTCGCCGTGGCAGGCCGGCAGCTGCACCAGGGAATCGCCCAACCCTCTCCCGAACAGGCCGCCGTCCGCCTGGGCGAAGAGCGACTGCGAGAGCTGGTAGCCCGAGCCGCCGGCGTCGTCGAAGGGGTCCAGCCAGATGTCGAAGCGCTGCTCGATGTGAGACGCCGTGTGGGCGAAGAACCAGGCGCCGACCACGAACATGGCGAGCCCGATGATCACGAACGAGATGCGGGCGGTCGCCACGTAGATCAGCGCGAGGAACGCGCCGAAGAACATGACCGAGCTTCCGAGGTCCCGGATGAAGACGAGCAGCAGCATCGCGGCGCCCCAGACCACGAGCAGGGGCCCGAGGTGCTTGAGGGGCGGGAGCACCACCCCCGCGACGTTTCGGGCACCGACCACGAGGACCTCGCGGCGCTCGTTCAGGTAGCTCGCCAGGAAGACGACGATGCAGATCTTCGCCAGCTCGGTCGGCTGAAAGGTGATCGGGCCGAGATCGACCGCGAGGAAGGCGTCGTTGGTCTCGTGGCCCAGGAAGCGCGGCAGGATCAGCAGGGCGAACCCGGCCAGCGCAATCAGGTACCGGTAGCGCTCCAGCGCCTCGTAGTCGCGCAGGAAGATGATCGTCGCCGAGAACAGGCCGAGCCCGAGCACGAACCAGTTGGCCTGGTCGCGGGCGAGGCCTTCGTCGAGGCGGTAGAGCATCACCATCCCGAAGGCGGCCAGCAGCGCCACGAGCGGAAAGAGGAAGGGATCCGCGTCGGGCAGCCGGATGCGGATGACGATGTGGGTGGCGACGCAGAGCGCGAGGAAGTAGCCCCCGTACAGCACGCTCAGGTTGCCGAGCTGATCGGAGTTCGTGATCAGCACGGCGGTGAAGCCGGCCGTAACCAGGAGTGCGACCGGGATCAGTGCGAACAGCTCGCGGGTTCGCGCGCTCAACTCTTCTGCGCCTGCTTGCCCTTCGTGGTGGCCCCGGACTTCTTCTTCGGCTGCGGCGGGGCCGGCGGTGGTGGCAGGCCCGCGGTGGGTCGCAGCTTGATGTCGTCGACCAGATCGGTCGCGTCTCCCTTGCCACGCAGCTCATGGCCGGTGACCGCTCTCTGTCGCTCCTCCGAGAGAGTCCCGACCTGCACGGGGATCGCATACTGCTTCGAGTAGAGGCTGACACCGAGCGGCAGCTGGTACGGCAGGCCGTGGTAGAGCGCGACGTTGCCGTCCCGGTCCGTGCCCAGGAAGTAGATCGAGCGCGCCAGCAGCAAGCCGCCGCCGATGATCAACACCGCTGCGAGGGCCGCCACCACCCAGCCGAGGATGCGCCGGCGCCGCGGTCGAGCCGGCATCGGGCCCTGCCCGCGCAGCCGGTCGGTCGCCGCCCTCACCCGCTCGCCGGTCAGTCCAGCCTGCTCGGCGGTTCGGGAAATCAGCGTGGCGCTCTCCTCTTCCTCCTTCGCCTCGACGTCGGCGATCCGGAAGGCGACGGCGGTGATGTTGTCGCGGCCGCCCCCGCGGTTGGCGGCGTCGATCAGCTTGCTGACGGCGTTGCGAAGGCTCCTGGCCGAGGTGAGGATCTCGCGGATCTCTTCGTCGGAGACCATGGTCGTGAGGCCGTCGCTGCAGAGCAGGAAGACGTCGCCGTCACGGGCCGGAAAGGTCATCGTGTCGACGTTGACGCTGGGCTCGGGGCCCAGCGCGCGGGTGATGATCGATCGCTGGGGATGCTCCTCGGCCTGCTCCTCGGTGAGCCGGCCCTGGCGGCGGAGCTCCTCGACCAGCGAATGGTCCTTGGTCAGGCGCTTGAGCTCTCCGCCCCGCAGGACGTAGGCGCGGCTGTCGCCGACGTGGCTGAGCGCCACCTCGTCGTCGCGCAGCATCGCGGCGGTGAGGGTGGTGCCCATTCCCGCACGCGAGGAATCCTCCTGGGCGAGCTTGTGGATCTGACGGTTCGCGCGCTGCGCGATCTGCTCCAGCTGGCCCTCGGCCGGAGCCTCTTCGCTCAACCTCCCGCGCTCGAACGCCCCGGCGGCGATTCGCGAAGCGACCTCGCCGGCCTGAGCGCCACCCATCCCGTCCGCGACCGCGAACAGGGGCGCCCTGGCGAAGTAGGAGTCCTCATTCGCATGGCGCTGGCGGCCGGTGTCCGTCTTGTGCGCCTCTTCGACGACCTTGAGCATCAGGAGACCTCGAATCGAAACTCAGTGTCCCCGATCCGAATCACGTCCCCCGGCGTGAGCTCCGCCTCGCCGTGGAGCTCGCGCGAGTTGAGCAGCGTCCCGTTGGTCGAGTTCATGTCCTCGACGAAGTAGGCACCCGAGCGGCTGAAGACCCGCGCATGGACGCCGGATGCATAGCGATCATCGAGCCGGATGTCCGCGTCGGCCGAACGACCCAGCGAGACGCCCCCGAAGAGATCGAAGTGCTCGCCCTCCGCCAGGCCGCCGCCCCGCTGGACGACGAGGAAGGCGTCGGTCGCCCCCGCCTCGCCACCGAACACGTCGTGATACCCGGTCTCGTAACCGGGTGACGCGGTGCCGCGCAGATCGCGGAGCGCCATCCTCGTGACCCAGAGCAGAAACAGGTAGAGCACGGCGAGGAAACCGAACTTGAGCGCCACCGCTAGCGGCTCGAGGTCGTTCACTGCTCGATGTCGAACGCGAAGACCTTGGTTCCCAGCGTGATCTCATCGCCCGGGGACAGGCGCGCGTTCGCCACGCGCCGACCGTTGACCTTCACCCCGTTCGTGGAGTTCAGGTCGACGATCTGCCAGTCCCCCACGCTCGAGCGGCGTAGCTCCGCGTGCCGGCGGGAGATGTTCGGGTCGTCGATGATGCAGTCGCACTCCTTGGACCGGCCCAGCGTCGCGGTCGGGCCGTCGAGGACGTAGCGGCGGTCGTCGACCGAGACGATCGCGCGGGTCTCCGAGTAGGCGGCGTCGGGGCGCCGCTTCGAGCGCGCCTTCTCCGCCTGCGTCGCCGAGTAGACCATCGTGTGACCGTGCTCGCCCTGGGTCGGCTCAGCGCCCTGTCGCTGCGGTGGCCGCACCAGGCGGGTCTGGATCCCGAACTCGCCGAGCCGCAACCGATCGTCCTGGTCGAGGTTCACCACCGGCCTGGTGAGCAGGTCGTAGTCGTGGTGGCGGGCGTGCTCGAGCAGGTGCCCGCTCAGCTCCTGGGCGAGTGAGGACTCATAGTCCTTGAAGCGCTCGTAGTCGTCGGGGCAGAGCCACACCGTGTACTCGTTGGGGACGTAGACGCGCTGGACGGACGCGGTCTTGTGCGCGTCCATCTCCTTGGCGAGCTTGCGCGCGATCTCCACCGGCTGAACGCCGGAGCTGAAGGCGCGGCTGAAGACGCCCTCGACGAGACCCTCGATGCGGGCTTCAAGGTTGCGCAGAACGCTGATGGCTGGCTCCTGGATCGGTGGGTTGGCCGGCGCGGCGCGGGCCGAGGCGAAATGCTAGTCGCCCGTGGCGTCTCTCACACTCGTGAGGGACGCCACAAGTTACGCGGAGGCATCGGAGGTCCCCTCCTCGAGCGAGCGTCTGCGGTAGGGCTCGGGTACGCCGATCCTCCTGATCAGCAGGGCGGCAAGCAGGGCGGCGAGCAGCGCGGCGAAGAGCAACCCGGGCGGGCTGGAGCCCCCTGCGACCAGACGGAGGGCCGAGATCAGGCCCGCCGCCCAGATCAGGGCACCGATGGCATCCAGCACCGGAGCCCGCCCGCGGATCAACAGCGGAAGCGCGAAGGCGGCGAGGGCGAATACCGCGGCCCCGGCGAGCACCGGGGCGCTCACCAGCGGGCCGAGCACGTCGGTCACGGCGGTCGACGCCGAATCGGTCCAGTGGGCGGGAGGATCGGCCACGGGACCGAGCAGTAGGTCGCGGTGCGCGATCTCCTCCCAGGCCGCGATCCAGAGGTACCCGATTCCCGCGAGTAGGGCCCGGCCCACGGCGCCGCGGGTGAGGCCGGCCAGGGCGGGATAGACGGGGCCGAGACCGATCAGGCCCAGGATCGGGGCGAGTCCGGGAAGGGCGATCGCCTCCTCCTCGATCGGCGTCGCCAGCAGCGGGGCTCCGAGAGCCCCCACCAGCGCGGCCATACCGGGGTCGCCGGTGCCGATCAGCAGCCAGAGGACGACGAGGGCGAGTTGCAGCGCGTAGGCCGGTCGCGCCCGCCCCGCCGCGAGGACGCCGGGGAGCAGAGCGGCAGCCGCTACCGGCACCGGCGCTCCCGTGGCGAGCAGCACCGCCGAGCCCAGGGCAAAGACGCCGAGCGCCGGCAGCAGACGGGTGACGTTCGGGAGGCGACGAGGTAGGCGGCCTTCCTCCTCCCAATCGATGCCCTCGACCGGCGGCAGCGGATCTCCCGAGAGCTCGTTGGCGTGCGCGGCGAGCACCGCCTCGAGTTCGGAGGCGAGTGGGCGCAGCTCCGGATCGGGGTCCAGAGCCGCGTCGATCACGTCGGTGAGCGCGGCCGGCAGCTCCGGTCGCACGGCGGAGAGCGGTGCAATCGGCTCCCCGATCGCCCGGGCCGTGGCCGCGGGCCCTTCCCTGATCAGTGGATGCTCTCCACAGAGGCATTCGTACAGCGTGAGCGCGAGCGAGTAGACGTCCGCGGTCGGTCCCGGCCGCAGGCCGTCCGCCTGCTCGGGCGCCATGTAGGCGAGGGTCCCGACCACCGCGCCGGTGGCGGTCAAGGTCCGCTCGCCGGCGATCCGGGCGATCCCGAAGTCCACCAGCTTCGCCTCGCCGTCGCCGGTGACCAGGATGTTGTCGGGCTTTACGTCGCGATGCACGACGCCCGCCCGGTGTGCGTGCGTGAGCGCGGCGGCCGCATCGGCCCCGACCCCAGCGGCTAGGCGGTCGGTGAGCTCGCCGCCGCGCGCGAGCGACCGCAGGGTCTTGCCCTCGATCAGCTCGGAGACGAGGAAGGCGCGCTCGCCGTCGCTGGCGAGCTCATAGAGAGTTGCGATGTTGCGATGGGCGAGGCGCGCTACCGCCTGCGCCTCGCGCGTCACCCGCGGGGGGCCCTGCTCGCGCTCGATCACCTTGACGGCGACGGGCCTCTGCAGCCGCTCGTCCCAGGCGCGGTAAACGGTGCCGAAGCCGCCGCTTCCGATGCGCTCCTCGATCAGGAATCTGCCCAGGACTGTCTCACCGACCATGGCTTCTGCAAGTTCGGCGACTAATCACCTTTTCCTCGTCGGCTGACGGCTTCGCCGTAAACGGCCAACACAAACGGCGGCCCAAACATCGCCGCCGCATCTACCGCCGCCGCATAACGGTCCCTCCTGCGCGACGTTCATACTCTGGCCGGTTTGGCATTCCTCGATTCCGAACAAGACGAGCTGGTCGTCGCCGACGAGCCGGAGCGTCCGAGGCGCAGGGTCGGGGGGCCGCAGCGGCGGCGCCAGCAGTTCCTGGTCCGGCGGCTGATCGGCGTCGGTGTCGGCCTCGCCTTCCTGATCCTGATCGTGATCGGGTTCAGGGGCTGCCTCGAGGCCCGCTCGGACCGCGCGCTGCGCAACTACACCTCGGATGTCGCGACGATCATGCAGCAGTCCGAGCAGAGCGGGAAGGACTTCTTCGACCTCCTCAACGCGCCGAGCAGTTCGAGCTCGCTGGACGTCAAGAACCAGGTCCTGGCGCAGCGCGACAACTCACAGGCCTTGCTCGACCGGGCCCAGGACCTGGACGCCCCGGGCCAGATGAGCGACGCCGACAGCGCCGTGACGCTCGCCCTGACGCTGCGCCGTGACGCGCTCGATGCAATCGCCTCGAACGTGCAGCAGGCGGCCGCGCGCACCCAGACCGCCAATGCGATCTCCCGGATCAGCGACGCGATGGGCTCGCTCTACGCGAGCGACATCGTCTGGACGCAGGTCGGTTCCCCCGAGATCAAGAGTGTCGACGAGGACGAGGGGGTCGACGCCCCGGCGCTACCGCAGGGCAACTTCATGCCGTCCAACGCGACCGAGTTCCTCGACCAAGCCACGCTGGTCACCAAGCTCGACGCGATCACGGGCCAGCAGGCGACGACCGGTGGCGTCCACGGCCTGCAGTTGCTGGAGACGTCGATCGGGGGGACGACCCTGGCGGCGGACTCGACCACCACCGTCGATGCAAGCGCCACCGAGCTCGAGATACAGGTGCAGAACTCCGGCGACAGCGACGAGACCGGGATCGGCGTCACCGCGACGCTGAACGGCAACGAGCTGAACGGCCAGATCTCCGCCCTGAGCGCGGGCGAGGCCGGAACGGTGAAGATCCCGCTGACGACCAAGCCCCCGCCGGGCACGGATGTCACGCTCGAGGTCGTCGTGCAGCCCGTTCCGGGCGAGCAGGTCGCCGACAACAACCAGGCCACCTACACAGTCGTATTCGGATCATGATGAAACGGGTTGCGCTTACGCGCACCCTCGCATAATGCGGGTCGCATACCTGGGCCCGCGGGGGACCTTCAGCGAGGACGCCCTGTGGGCGGCCGTCGGCACGGACGAGGTCGACGCCGTCCCGGCCGCCACCGTGCCCGAGGCAATCATCGCCGTCAGGGAGGGGGAGGTGGACCGGGCGCTGGTCCCGTTCGAGAACTCGATCGAGGGCGCTGTCACGGCTACCCTGGACACGCTCGCCTTCGATTCGGACGGCCTCACCCTGGTCGGCGAGTACGACCTGCCGATCCGCCATTGCCTGATCGCGCGGGAGGAGATGTCGCTCGATCGAATCGAGGTCGTCCTCTCCCATCCACAGGCCAGCGCCCAGTGCGCGCGCTTCGTCCGCGAGAGCCTGCCGCGCGCCGAGGTGCGAGCCGCTCCCAGCACGGCGGAGGCGGTGCGGGCCGTGGCGGAAGGCGATCGGCCCTGGGCCGCTCTCGGGGCCGAGTCCGCGGCCCGGCTCTACGGAGCCGCAGTGCTCCGCCACGGGGTCGAGGACGAAGCGGACAACATCACACGCTTCGTCTGGGTGGCGCCGGCGGGCACGACGGCCTCCGGGTCGGGCCCCTGGCGAACCTCCGTTGTCTTCTCCGAGCTCGGCGAGGATCACCCCGGGGCGCTCGTCGACGCCCTCCAGGTCTTCTCCGACCGGCAGGTCAACCTGACCCGGATCGAGTCACGGCCGCTCCGTCGGGGGCTCGGCCGCTACCAGTTCTTCATCGACATCGAGGGCGCGGCAGCCAGGGGGCCCCTGGCGAACGCGATCGAGGCGCTGCGCTCAAAGGCCGAGACCGTGCGGGTACTCGGCAGCTGGCCGATCTCGGCGCCGCCCGGCGTACCCGGCTGACGCAGCGAGATGCCTGAACCGGCACACCCCTCCTCTACAATCGCCCGGGATATGGGCACCGGGGCTTCCGTTAATCCGGCCGCGGGGTTTGTGGCGGCTGTCGATGATGTCGTGCCGGCGGGAGGCCGTGAATCCCACAACGGCCACGCTACCGCTCGCCTGAACGGCCATTCGGGCGCCCGGCTGAATGGCCACGATGCGGAGGCCGACGGCGAGGTAGCGGTAGCCGCCGTCCGTCGCCTGACGCGGGGGCGGGTACTGGTCCTGAACGCGAGCTACGAGCCGCTCAACGTATGCACGGTGCGACGCGCGCTCGTCCTGATCCTCAAGGAGAAGGCCGAGGTGCTCGAGCGCGGCGAAGGGGTACTGCGGTCGGAGACGATGCGCGTCGATCGACCCGAAGTGATCCGCCTGATCACCTTCGTGCGGGTCCCGCGCGACATTCACCGCCGCCGCATCACGCGCAAGGCGGTGCTCGCCCGCGACGGCTGGACCTGCCAGTACTGCGGCTCAAACCGGCACACGCTGACCGTTGACCACGTCATCCCCCGCAGCCGCGGCGGTGAGTCGATCTGGGAGAACATCGTCGCCTCCTGCGCGCCCTGCAACCGCAAGAAGGGCAACCGCCTCCCTCAGGAGATCCGCATGCACCCGAAGCGCCGGCCCCGCCCGCCGGGCCCGACCGTATTCATCCGGATCGCCGCGCCGCGCACCCCGGAGGCCTGGGAGCCGTACCTGCTCGCGGCGTAGCAGCGACCAGGCCGCTCCACTTTGAGCGAGCGGCGAGGCCGCGAGCGGTTATGTGGGGCGGCCGCTTGTAGCCGTAGATCCGGCGGCGATGTCTGTGGGCGCCGAATGTGCTCGAAGCCGTCCACCGCTTGCGCTTCTTCCGAGCCACGATGAGTATCCCGGCCCGGGCCGGTCATTAACGGCGAATCCCGAAGAAAGGAAGTCCCGATGCGAGAGTTGATCGTCAATACGTTCGTCACCCTGGACGGGGTAATGCAGGCACCGGGCGGTCCGGACGAGGACCGGAGCGGCGGCTTCGAGCACGGCGGCTGGTCGTTCGGCTACTGGGACGAGCAGATGCAGCGCGCGATGGGCGAGCTGATGTCGAAGCCCTTCGACCTGGTACTCGGACGCAAGACCTACGAAATCTTTGCTGCCTACTGGCCGCACCACGCGGATGAACCTGGCGCTGAACCTCTCAACAAGGCGACTAAGCACGTCGCCTCGACCACCCTCAAGGACCTCGAATGGGAGAACTCCCGGCTGATCGAGGGCGACGTCCCCGATGGGATTCGAGGTCTGAAGGGACAGGACGGCCCGGAGCTTCAGGTACACGGCAGCGCGAACCTGATTCAGACGCTCCTGGAGTACGGCCTGGTCGACGAGTTTCGGCTGCTGATCTTCCCGCTCGTGCTGGGAACGGGAAAGCGACTTTTCGACGGCGGCACGGTGCCTGCGGGCTTTGAGGCCACGAGCTCGGAGACCTCATCCACCGGCGTGGTCATGGCCACCTACCGAACCGGCGCCGAGATCAAGTACGGCTCGTTCGGCTGAGGCCGGTAGCTCCGATTGTCGCGTTAGTCCGGTATATCCGGACAAAGGCGACAAGGGGCGGCGTTTCTCCGCCTACTTACGCCGGTGCTTCTTCGCCTCCGACTCCGCGCGCTGCTTGGCGGTAGCCGTGTGCTTAGGCTTGATCTTGCGCTTCGCGCTCTTGGGCTTCGCGGCGGATGTGCTGCCACCCGAGCTTCGCTTCTTCGATGCCGGTCTCGAGGCCGGCTTGGGCTTTGGCTTGGCAGCGGTCGTCTTGGCCTTGCCCTTGGCGGGCGCCTTGGACTTCCCGGCTGAGCCGGCCTTCGCCTTCGACCCACCCGAGCTCGCGGTGCCGTTGGTTCCCGCGGGCTTCGCGCGCGTCACCTTCGCCTCGCCGTTGCCGGCCGCCTCGGAGGCGGCGGCCTCCTCCTCGACCGTCGCGGTCGTCGGGGCCTCCTCCTCGATCGACGCGGCGGGCGCCGAGGCGCCGTTCCCGTTCTGGTCGGACTCGACCACCAGGGCGACGGCGCTGACCCGGTCGCCCTTCTTCAGATTCATCAACCGGACGCCCTGGGTCGGGCGGCCCATCTCCGAGATCCCGGAGACGGCGGTGCGCTGCACCATCCCGGACTGCGAGATGAAGAGGAGCTCCTGTCCCTCTCGAACGACGCGAGCACCGGCGAGACCACCCTTCTTCGCGGTCAGCTTCGCGGTCAGCACTCCCTTGGCGCCGCGTCCCTTGACGGGGTATTCGGAGAGCTTGGTTCGCTTGCCGTAGCCGTTCTCGGTGACGACCAGCAGCTCTCCCTTCGAGTCGCTGGTGCCGACGACGTCGAGCGAGAGAACCCGGTTGCCGTTGTCGGAGACGTTCATCCCCTTGACGCCGGCGGTGCCGCGCCCCATGGGCCGCGCCTGCTTCTCGTTGAAGCGCGCTGCGTGACCGGACTTGGAGACCATGATGACGTCGTCCTTGCCCGAGCTCATTCGCACTCGGACGAGCTCATCGCCCTTCCGGATGTTGATCGCGATGATCCCGTCGGCCCGGATGGGAGTGTCGTAGTCCTTGAACGGCGTCTTCTTGACCATGCCCTGGGCGGTGGCAAAGACGAGAAACTTGCCCTCGGAGAAGTCCCGCGTCGGGATCACCGACATCACCCGTTCGCGGTCTTTGAGCGGCAGCAGGTTGACCAGGGCACGACCGCGGGCGGCGCGCGTTCCCTCCGGCAGCTCGTAGACCTTGAGCCGGTAGACCTTCCCCTGGTTGGTGAAGAAGAGCAGGTAGTCGTGCGTCGAGCAGACGTGCAGGTGCTCGATGTAGTCGCCCTCCTTCATGTTCATGCCCTGCACGCCGCGCCCGCCACGTCGCTGCTGCCGGTAGGTGGCGAGCGGCGTCCGCTTGGCGTAGCCGGAGGCGGTGATCGAGACGACCATCTGCTGGTCGGCGATCACGTCCTCGATGTCGAGCTCGCCCTCTGACGCGGTGATTCCAGTCCGGCGCTCGTCGCCGTAGCGGTCGGCGACCTCCTTGAGCTCTGACTTGACCAACGCCAGGACCTTCTTCTCGTCGGCGAGGATTGCGCGGAGCTCCTTGATCAGCTTGGTCAGCTCCTTGTGCTCGGTCTTGACCTTGTCGGCCTCGAGCGCGGTGAGACGCTGCAGGCGCATGTCGAGGATCGCCTGCGCCTGAGCGCGGCTGAGCTCGAACTTGTCGATCAGGCTTTCCCGCGCGGCGTCCGGGTCCTTGGAGCGACGGATCAGGCGGATCACGGCGTCGAGGTTGCCGAGCGCGATCAGCAGCCCCTCGAGGATGTGGGCGCGGGCCTCGGCGCGGGCCAGCTGATGCTGGGTGCGCCTGGTGATGACCTCCTTCTGGTGGCCGACGTATTGCTCGATCAGCTCGCGCAGACTGAGCGTCTTCGGCACGCCGTCGACCAGCGCCACCATGTTGATCCCGAAGGACTGCTGCATGGCCGTGCGCTTGTAGAGCTGATTGAGCACCACCTGGGGCGGGTCGCCGCCACGCTTCAGCTCGATCACCAGGCGCATCCCGGTGCGGTCCGACTCATCGCGGAGGTCCGAGATCCCGGTGATCTTCTTGTCGCGAACGAGGTCCGCGATCTTGGTGATCAGGCCGCCCTCGCCTCCCTTCTTCACCTGGAACGGAAGCTCGGTGACGATGATCGCGTCCTTGCCGCCCTTGAGCGGCTCGACGTGGGCCTTGGCCCGGATCTTGATCGAGCCTCGCCCCGACCGATAGGCGTCCTTGATGCCCTGCGTCCCCATGATCGTCCCGCCGCCGGGGAAGTCCGGGCCCTTGATGTGCTTCATCAGGCCCTTCATGTCGATCTCGGGATCGTCAATATGGGCGTTGACGGCGCCGATTACCTCATTGAGGTTGTGCGGCGGGATGTTGGTTGCCATCCCGACCGCGATCCCGGCGGCCCCGTTGACCAGCAGATTCGGGAAGCGGGCCGGCAGCAGGACCGGCTCGCGCGTCGACTCGTCGTAGTTGGGCCCGAAGTCGACAGTGTCGGCGTCGATATTCCGCAACATCTCGGTTGCGAGCGCGCCGAGACGGGCCTCGGTGTAGCGCATCTGCGCCGGCGGGTCGTCATCGATCGAGCCGAAGTTCCCCTGTCCGTCGACCAGCGGGTAGCGCAGCGAGAAGTCCTGCGCCATTCGCACCAGCGTCTCGTAGATCGCCGAGTCGCCATGCGGGTGGTACTTACCCATCACCTCGCCGACGATGAAGGCGGACTTCCGGTACGGCCGGTTCGGCTGCAGGCCGAGGTCGTGCATCGCGTAGAGAACGCGCCGGTGGACCGGCTTCAAACCGTCGCGAACGTCGGGCAACGCGCGTCCGACGATTACGCTCATCGCGTAGTCGAGGTAGGACGAGCGCATCTCCTTCTCGAGCTCGCGCTCCTCGATGTGCCCGTGCAGGGCCTCGTCCAATGTCCGCTCGTCAGGCACTAGCGCTCACGTCCCCGCTACACATCCAAGAACCTCACGTCCCGTGCGTGTCGCTCGATGAACTCCTTGCGCGGCTCGACCTTGTCCCCCATCAGGTCGGAGAAGGTCTGTTCGAGACCGGTCGCGGCGGCCTCGTCGACCGAGACACGCTGCAGGGTCCGGGTCTCCGGATCCATCGTCGTCTCGCGGAGCTGCTCGGGGTTCATCTCGCCCAGGCCCTTGAAGCGCGACAGCGTGATTCCCTGCCGGGCCAGCTCCAGGATCTCGCGGCGCAGGGTGGAGAAGCTCTCCGCCTCCGCATCCTTTTCGCCGAGCGTGACCGCGAACGGCGGCTTTCCCATCACCCCGACCACCTTGGCGTAGGCGTCGACCAGCTCCTTGTAGCCCTGCGAATCGAACAGCGCCTTGGGCAGCTTGTGATCGCGGGCCAGGCCGCTGCGCCGATGGATGCCCTTGACGACGAGGCCCTTGCTGTTCTGCTCGAGCAGCTTCGTCTCGTAGGCCCGGTCCTTGGGGTCCCTGGCCTTGAACAGCTTGGCGGCCGCGGCCATGGTCTTTGCACCGGCCTGCAGCAGCTGGACGTCCGAGATGAAGTCGATCGTCTCGTGGCCGAACTCGGCGCGCAGGGTCGAGGACCAGCCCTCGACCGCCTTGAAGTGGCGGTTGAAGTCCTGCCACCGCCGCTTGGTGAGCTTTCTGGGCTTGCCAGTCCCAGAGTCGTTGATCTCGAACTCCTCGAGCTTGTCGGCGAGCAGCAGCTCCTCCAGCTCCGACTCGCGCTCGACGTAGATCTCCTTGCTGCCGTTCTTCATCTTGTAGAGCGGCGGCTTGGCGATGTAGACGTAGCCCTGCTCGATCAACTCCGGCATCTGCCGGTAGAGGAAGGTGAGGACCAGGGTGCGGATGTGGGCGCCGTCGACATCCGCATCGGTCATCAGCACGACCTTGTGGTAGCGCAGGTCGTCGACCTTGAACTCGTCGTGGACCCCGGTGCCGATCGCGGTGATCAGCGCCTGGATCTCGTTGTTGGAGAGGACCTTGTCGATCCGGCTCTTCTCGACGTTGATGATCTTCCCCCGAAGCGGCAGGACCGCCTGGGTGTTGCGGTCGCGGCCCTGCTTCGCGGAACCGCCCGCCGAGTCGCCCTCGACGACGAAGAGCTCGGCCAGCGCCGGGTCCTTGACCGAGCAGTCCGCCAGCTTGCCCGGCAGCATCGAGTTCTCGAGCGCCGACTTGCGCCGAGTGAGATCACGCGCCTTGCGGGCCGCCTCGCGGGCGCGGGCCGCATCGACCGCCTTGGAGAGGATCCGGCGGGTGTCGCTGGGATGCTCCTCGAGGAAGTCGGAGAGCTGGCGGTTCACGATCTCCTTGACCAGACCCTCGATCGGCGGGTTGCCGAGCTTGGTCTTGGTCTGGCCCTCGAACTGCGGATCCGACAGCTTTACCGAGACCACCGCGGTGAGGCCCTCGCGAACGTCCTCGCCGGAGAGGTTCTCGTCCTTCTCCTTGAGCAGGTTGCGGTTGCGAGCGATCGCGTTCAGCGTTCGGGTGAGCGCCGCGCGGAAGCCGGAGAGGTGCGTGCCGCCCTCGTGCGTGTTGATGTTGTTGGCGAAGGTGAAGGTGGACTCCTGGTAGGAGGAGTTCCACTGCAGGGCGACCTCGACCTGACCCTCGTCGGTCTCCCCCTCGAGGAAGATGATCCTGCGGTGCAGCGGGTCCTTCGACTCGTTCAGGTGCCTGACGAAGTCCGCGATGCCGCCCTTGTAGAGGAACTCGACCCTCTGGCCGCCGCCGCGCTCGTCGATCAGCTCGACCTTCAGCCCGCGGGTCAGGAAGGCGGTCTCGCGCAGGCGCTCGGCGAGCGTGTCGAAGTCGAACTCGATGTCCTCGAAGACCTCCATGTCGGGGGTGAAGGTGATCGTCGTCCCCGTGCTCTTCACCGCCCGACCCTTCTTGAACCTGGCGACGGGCTTGCCGCGCTCATACGACTGTGTCCAGACGGCGCCGTCGCGCCAGACCTCGAGGTCGAGCCGCTCGGACAGCGCGTTCACGACCGAGACGCCGACCCCATGCAGACCGCCGGAGACCTTGTAGCCCCCGCCGTCGCCGAACTTGCCGCCGGCGTGTAGCGTCGTCAGGGCGACCTCGGCGGCGGGCTTGCGGAGCTTGGGATGGCGCTCGACGGGGATGCCGCGGCCGTCGTCGACCACTGTGCAGCTGTTGTCGGGATGCAGCGTGACCGTGACGCGCTTGGCGTGCCCGGCGATCGCCTCGTCAACGGAGTTGTCGACGACCTCGTAGACGAGGTGGTGCAGGCCGCGCGGTCCGGTCGAGCCGATGTACATGCCGGGGCGCTTGCGGACGGCCTCCAGCCCCTCGAGGACGGTGATGTCCTTGGCGCTGTAGGAGGCCTTCGAGCTCGACGCCCGGGCCGCGGGCTTCGCGGCCTTGGGCTTCGCCGTCTTGCTCTTCGTCGCGGTGCCCTTGGCAGCACCATTCGTGCGGGAGGAGCTCTTCTTGCGGGCTCCTCCGCGCTGGGAGGTCTTCGCCACTCAGCTTCCTTTCAGTCCAATCGACGGACGCCTCGACCTTCGTGACCCGGCGTGCAAAGTCCTTGCGGACAAGAGGGTCGAGGCCTCACACAAGTTCACTTAAGTTTACCAGTCGAAGCCCCCGGAAATTGCGCAGAACCGCGACGAAAGCCCTGCAAATCACGGATTAATCGAGAGCTAATCCGGGTCGGCGTCGGCGGTGAAACGAAGGTCCCGCAGAGAGGCTCCGCCAGGCAGCTTCGCCCTCAGCTCCTCGAGTATGCGAGCCGACAGCAGGTCGAGCTCCTGCGCCCAGGTGGCGGAGCGGCAGGCGGCGGTCACGACGCCGTCGCGCTCGGAGACGGGGGTCGCCTCGCGGGCGATCGCCTCCCCGACCGCCCCTACCCAGGCGCCCTGGACGGCCGCGAGCAGCGTGGCCGGCTCGGCTCCCTCGAGTGCCGAGGAGACCGCAGCGGCGATCGGACGAGGCGCTCGGCGGCGCCTCACGCCGCCCTCAGAACCGCGCCGACCGCAACCGCACCTCCGCTCACCGAGATGCGCCGCGCCGCCGTCGAGGGGACGTGGTCGGCCTCGGTCGCGGTGACCAGCGCCTGGCCGCCGCCCTGCTCGAGCAGCTCGACCAGCAGTCTGCGGTGAGCCGGATCGAGTTCGCTCATCACGTCGTCGAGCAGCATCAGCGGAGCGGATCGCCGGGCCTCGAGCAGCACAGCCCGCTCTGCGAACAACAGCGCGAGCAGGGCGAGCCGCTGCTCCCCCTGGGAGCCGAACCGGCGGAGCGCGCGGCCAGCGAGCCGCAAGTCCACCTCGTCGAGCTGCGGGCCGTAGGAGGTGTAGGCGCGGCCGAGGTCGAGTTCGCGGCGCTCGGCCAGCGCGGCGGCGAGCTCGGCGCGACCGGCCTCGGCGCGCGGCCGGTAGGAGATCTCACTCGGCGGCAGACCGAGGCGCTCGGCCAGCTCCGAGAAGGGCTGCGCCAGGGCCTCCACGGCCTCGGCGCGCGCCGCCATCAGCGGCTCCGCCTCCGCCGCCAGCCGCTCATCCCAGGAGGCCAGCGAAACCGCGTCGCCCAGCCCGGCACGTATCCGCGCCACCAGGGCGTTTCGCTGCGCCAGCGTGCGGCCGAAGCGGCGGCGCAGATCCGCGCGGGCCGGCCAGATCGCGGCGCAGAGGCGATCCAGATGCGCTCGCCGATGAGCCGGCGTTCCCTTGACCAGAGCGAGGCGATCGGGATGAAAGACGCTCACCAGCGGCCGCTCGCGGGGCTCACCCCCCAGCGCCCGACCACCCAGCAGGTGCCGCCGCTCCCCCGAGCGCTCGAGCGCGGCCAGCAGCGTCGCCCCGTCGGTGAGCTCGAGCTCCACCCGCGCCCCCTGCTCCCCGAAGCGGATCATGTCCCGATCGCCGCCCGCGCGGAAGGAGTGATTCGTGAGGCCGAAGTAGACCGCCTCGAGCAGGTTGGTCTTGCCCGCTCCGTTCGGCCCGTGCACGACCACGACCTGGGCCCCCGAGTCGACGCGGGAGTCGGCCAGATTCCGGAAGGCTCGGCACTCGACTGCGCGGACGACCGACATTAATCGGGTGGCTCCTCTAGCACTGAACCGGTCGCGCTCCCGCGCGCCCTCGCATGAACGGGGCCCCCTCTCATGACCTACACGTTGAGGCGAATCGGCATCACCAGGTAGTTGAAGTCGTCGGCGTCCGACGGCTCCAGCAGCCCCGGGCGAAGCGGGGAGATCAGCTTGAGGACGATCTCATCGGAGTCGATCGACTCGAGCCCATCCCTGATGAACTCGGGGTTGAACCCGATCTCGAGAAGCTCCCCCGCGTACGGTGCCGGCAGCGCCTCGCGGGCATCGCCGAGATCGGGGGTCTCCGCGGAGACGACGAGCTCACCCTCCGAGAAGGAGAGGCGCAGGGCGGCGTTGCGCTGCGCGAGCTGCGAGATGCGCCGCGTGACCTCGAGCAGCTCGGCGCGGGGCAGCTTCACCTCGTGTTCATAGGACTCCGGCAGCAGCTGCTGATGGTTCGGGAACTGACCATCGATCAGCCTCGAGCTCAGGGAGATCGAGTCGATCCGAAAGATGGCCTGGTTGCGCGTCAGCCAGACGCCGACGGACTCGGCGCCACTGGCGTCGATCAGGCGGGCCAGTTCCCGCAGCGCCCTGGCCGGGACGTTCGCCTCCAGACGCTCGGGCACCGAGGACTCGAGCTCGGTGGCCTTGACGGCGAGGCGGTAGGAGTCCGTCGCCACCATCGTCATCTCGCTGCCCTCCACGGTGACGAGGACGCCGGTCAGCACGGGGCGGGCCTCGTCACGGGAGGCGGCCCGAGCAACGCGGTTGATCGTGGCGCGCAGCGGGGCCGCGGGCAGCTCGACCGGCTCGCCCTCCGCCTCCGGGAAGCGAGGGAAATCCTCGGCCGGCAGGGTCCGAAGATGAAAACGCGATGAACCGGCGCTCAGCTCGATGTCCCGCTCGGCCTCGCGCAGCGCCAGGCTCACCTTGCCGTCAGGGAGCGAACGAGCGACCTCCACCAGGAGCCGGCCGGGAAGCACGACCGAGCCGGGGCCGTCGACCTCGCCCTCGAGCCCGACCTCCAAGCCCAGCTCCATGTCGGTGGCGCGCAGTCGAGCTCCGTCGGCAACGGTGATCAGGATGCCGGAGAGCGCCTGCAGCGCGGCGCGGGCGGAGACGGCTCGAGAGACGACTAGAAGAGCATCGAGAAGGGCTTGCCGTGTGGTGTCGATCCTCATTGCTTGTTCGGGAGTTTCCCTAGGAGTAGTAAGGGCTGTGGATGGCGTGGATATGTGGAAACCCTCCTCCCTCGATTCTTTCAGTCCGTTCGGTCACGATCCATCGCGGGAGCGCCGAGCTCATCGCGGAGCTGCTCCAGAGTGCGTGAGAGAGCGGCGTCCTCCAGGGCGCGGCGCTCGACCTTGCGGATCGCGTGGATCACCGTGGTGTGGTCGCGGCGGTTGAAGGCCTGCGCGATAGCGGGCAGGGAGAGGTCCGTGAGCTCGCGCGTCAGGTACATGGCGATCTGGCGCGCTCGGGCGACCGGGGCGGCTCGGCTGGGCGAGAGGAGGGCGTCCAAGGAGAGGCCGAGCCGGGCGGCGACCGCCTGCTGAACGATCCGGGCGTCGGGGCTGCGGAAAGAGCGGTCAGGGAGCGACGCGCCCGGCACGGCGCCCTCGATCGAGTCCGCGGTCACCTCGGATGCCGTCAGCGAGGAAAGCGCCACGACCCGCGTCAAAGCGCCCTTGAGCACCCGGAGGTTCGCGGAGGTCTTGGAGGCGAGGGCGCGGAGGGCGTCGGGGGGAAGCTGCTGGGTGTGCGCTCGGGTGAGCTTGCCGAGGAAGACGAGACGCGTGGCGAGGTCCGGTGGTTCGACCGGAACGGTGAGGCCCCACTCGAAGCGGTCGCGGAGGCGCTCGGCAAGCGAGGAGAGCTCCGCCGGGACGCGGTCGGCGGTCAGCACGATCTGCGCCCCGCCCTCGTAGAGGGCGTTGAAGGTGTGGAAGAACTCGTCGGCGGTGCGGGCCTTCCCCTGGAGGAACTGGACGTCATCGATAAGGAGCACGTCCGCTCGCCGGTAGCGCTGCTTGAAGCCCTCGATGCCGCTGCCCTGCAGGCAGGAGACGAACTCGTTGGTGAAGGACTCCGCGGTCGTGTAGTGGACGGAAAGCTGGGGGCTGTGACGGTGGAGGTAGTTGGCGACCGCCCCGAGCAGGTGGGTCTTGCCGAGGCCCGGCGGACCGTGCAGGAAGAGGGGGTTGTAGGCCTCGCCAGGGGCTTCGGCGACGGCGAGGGCGGCGGCATGGGCCAGCCGGTTGCCGGGGCCGATCACGAACTGCTCGAACGTGTAGTCGGGGTTGAGGCTGACCTTGCCGGCCTGGTCTCGCCAGCCGGCGGACTCGGCCACCTCCTCCCCGCCGACGAGCTCGACCTCGCGGATCCCGTCGACGGTGCGAGCCGCCGTTGCACGCAGCAGCTCCATATAGCGCCGGCCGACCCAGCGGATCACGCGCCGCGGGCCCGTCAGGTAGAGGGTCGCGCCCCGCCGGGAGACGGGCGAGAGGGGAGCGAACCAGAGCCGGAAGGTGTCCTCGTGGACGGAGGAGGCAAGCTCCCGCTGGATCTCGCGCCAGGGCCCGTCGATCTCCCGGCGAGACTCACCTGCCTGCCCCGGAACCTGGTCCTCCTCTCGTCGTTGGTAATGCGAGGGCGCTCCGTTCATGCGAGGGGACTCCGAAAGGAGCCACCCGTCTTATGAAGCGGGAGCACGCGTTTCATGCCGAAGCGGCGATCATAGGCTCGGCCCGCCAGCGTCAACAGGGGTCGCCGGCGGCCACCGTGCAAAACGCGGCGAAAACTGTTCGGGCGGGTGCCGCCGGGCAGGGTGAGGGACGCGGCTCGGACACGGCTTATACTGCCGTGCCCTCGCCCCGAGGTGGTGGGGCTCTCCTGATGAAGCGGACCTATCAGCCGAAGAAGCGCAAGCGAGCCCGGACCCACGGCTTCCGCGCCCGCAGCCGGACGCGGTCCGGCCGCGCGATCCTGAGGCGCCGGCGGCAGAAGGGCCGCAAGCGCCTCACCCCCTGACCCGTTGGCGTCCAAGGGCCGCCCCGATGCGCGCCGCCGCCGTCTCTCCCGCAGCGGCGACTTCGACCGCGTCTATCGCGAGGGAAGCTCCCGCGGTAACCGCTTCCTGGTGCTCCACTCCTTCGCCCGCGGCGACGAGGAGGCGGACTCGGGCCCCCGACTGGGCCTCTCGGTGGGGCGCAAGATCGGCAAGGCGGTGACGCGAAACAAGGTGCGGCGCGCGGTCAGGGAGGCCTTCTGGGAGCTTTCCGACCGGCTCGAGCCGAGGGACGACTACGTGATCGTCGCCCGGCCGGGCGTCGAGGGGCTGCTCGAGCGCGAGGGCCAGGACGGCTTGCGCTCCTCGCTCGCCGAGCTGCTCGGCGCTTCCGGCGAGGAGCGTTTGTCGTGAAACGGTTTCTGACCGCCCTGCTGATCGCCCCGATCCGCGCCTACCAGCGCTGGGTCTCGCCGGCGTTCGGCCCGCGCTGCCGGTACTACCCGACCTGCTCCGCCTACGCGATCCAGGCGATCCGCGAGCTCGGGCCGCTCCGGGGCTCGATCCTGGCGGGCTGGCGGTTGCTGCGCTGCAACCCCTTCAGCGCCGGCGGCATCGACGAGCTCTCCGATCGCCGCCTCTTCCGGAACACGCCGACTCGCACGGACCGCCAACGCCCTGCGCTGCCTCGATCCGGCCGATCCGGCGGCGCCGATCTGACGTAGAACTCCACCGTGCCCCTGGAAGCCAACATCCTCCAGCCCCTGATCGATGTCTTCAACGACATCATCAAGTGGCTGCACAACGACGTCGGGGTCGCCTGGGGAATGGGGATCGTGCTGATCACCTGGCTCTCCCGCCTGGTGGTCCTGCCGTTCACCCTCCGCTCCATGCACGGGATGCGCGAGATGCAGGCCCTGCAGCCGTACCTGAAGGAGATCCAGGAGAAGTACAAGGACGACCGTCAGCGCATGCAGCGCGAGCAGATGGCGCTCTTCCAGGAGCACGGGGTGAACCCCCTCTCGGCCTGCCTGCCACTGCTCTTCCAGTTCCCGGTGTTCATCGCGCTCTACTCGCTGCTCCGCAGCAGCACCTTCAAGGACGAGCTGATCGCCTCCGGGGATCCGGGGTGGCTGTTCGTCAACCACCTCGGCGAGCACCCCACCGGCGCGGAGGCCGTCGCTCTGGTCGTGCTCGCCGTGGCTGGCACGTTCGCCCTGATCATCTTCAGCCCCACCCCACAGACCGGCGGAAACACCCAGCGCTACCTGATGGCCGGGCTCTTCGCCCTGTTCACCGTTTTCTTCGTTCCCACGGCGCCAGCGGGAATCGGCGTCTACTTCATCGCCACCGGCCTCTGGCAGGTCGGGCAGCAGACCGTGATCCACTTCGTCTGGCCGCTCCCCGCGGTCCCCACACCGGAGGAGGTGCGCGCGTCCAAGCCGCCTCCGCCACCGCCGAGGAAGCGCAAGCGGCGCCGGTAGGGCTCGTGGCCGATCCCACGCCGTCGGCCGCGCGCGCCTAGACTCCGCGCGTGGACGAAGGAGGAGTCGAGTCCCAGCAGCCGACCGTGCTGCCCGAGCAACCGGCCGAGCGGGTACGGATCCTGCTCGAGCGGATCGTCGAGGAGCTGGGACTCGAGGCCTCGGTGGCGGTCAGCGAGGCTGAGGAGGAGATCCACGCCGACGTCGAGGGCGACGAGGTCGGCCTGCTGATCGGCCGCCACGGCCAGACGATCGACGCCGTGCAGCTGCTCTGCTACCAGGCCGCTTTCCGCGGCCGTCAGGACCGCAAGCGCGTCACCGTCGATGCCGCCGGGTACCGTCGTCGGCAGGGCGAGTCGCTTCGCCGTCGCGCCGACATGGCCGCCGAGGACGCCGTCCGCCACGGCGAGGCCGTCGAGATGGACCCGATGAGCTCGAACGAGCGCCGGGTCGTGCACGAGCACCTCCGCGAACGCCCGGAGATCGAGACCTACAGCGAGGGCGACGAGCCCAACCGCTACGTGGTGATCGCGCCGCTCCTCTCGGATTGAGCGCCGCGGAGCCCGCGCTCGAGATCCTGGTCGCGCTGCTCTCGGACCCGCGTGCCCCGATCGCGGCATCGACCGCGGCCGGGGCTCAGGAGGTGCACATCGCCGACTCGCTCAGCGGCCTCGAGCTCGAGCCGCTCCGATCGTCCGCGCGAGTCGCCGACCTGGGCAGCGGCGCGGGCCTGCCCGGCCTGGTTCTGGCAGCACGCCGGCCCGAGGCCCGCTTCGACCTGATCGAGTCGGTCTCGCGGAAGTGCGACTTCCTGCGCGACGCGATTCGGCGAATGGGGCTTGAGAACACGGAGGTCGTCTGCGAGCGCTCGGAGGACTGGGCCCGCGCCGCGGGGCGGGAGGCATACGACGCGGTCACGGCGCGAGCGGTGGGCCGGCTCGCGACGCTGGCGGAGCTCGCCTCGCCCCTGCTGCGAGAGGGCGGCGTCCTGGCGGCGTGGAAGGGCGGGCGCTCGGAGAGCGAGGAGGCCGAGCTCGAGCGAGCGGCCGATCATCTCGCGATGGAGCCCGTTGAGATCCGTCCCGTCAGGCCCTATTCCGGCAGTCGTGACAGACACATCCACCTCCTTCGCAAGAATGGACCGACTCCGAAGGGACTGCCCCGTCGCCCGGGCATGGCGGCGAAGCGGCCGTTCGGCTCCGAACAGCTCTGACCCGAACCGTTTGCATGGGAACCGTCTACGCGATCGCGAATCAGAAGGGCGGCGTCGGCAAGACGACGACGGCGGTCAACGTGGGCGCCTGCGTCGCCGGCGACGGGCAGCAGACCCTGATCGTCGACCTCGACGCCCAGTGCAACGCCACGGTTGCGCTTGGGCTGCCGAAGGACAGCAGCCCCTCCTCGTACGACTGCCTGACCGGGGAGGTCCAGGTCGCGGAGGCGGCCCGGCCCGCCGGGCCCGACAACCTGTGGATAGTCCCGGCCCATGTGGATCTTGCGGGAGCGTCCGTCGAGCTGCCGCGCACGAGCGGCTACGAGAGCCGGCTTCGAGATGGGCTCGGGCCGGTCCGCTCTCGCTTCGCCCACACGCTGCTCGACTGCCCGCCCTCGCTGGGACCGGTGGCGGTGAACGCCTTGGTCGCGGCCGACCAGGTGATCGTCCCGGTCCAGGCCGAGTACCTCGCGCTGGAGGGGCTGGTCCAGTTCATCGACACGCTGAAGCTCGTCCGGCGGGAGCTCAATCCCTCGCTCGAGATGGCGGGCGTATTGATCACGATGCACGACGGCCGCACCCGGCTCGCACGGGACGTGGAGCGCGAGCTGCGCGAGCACCTGCCGGCCCCCGTGTTCAGGACGGTGATCCCCCGCAGCGTCCGGGTCGCCGAGGCGCCCAGCTACGGGGTCCCTGTTTCCGAGCACGACCCGAAATCGTTCGGGTCTACGGCGTATCGGGCGCTCGCCGACGAGGTGCTGTCCCTGCAGGTGGGCGATGGCTGAGCGCAAGCGGGGGATGGGAAGGGGGCTGGCGGCGCTCCTGCCGGAGAGCTCGGCCGGTGGCCCGGAGCTCCGTGAGCTCGACGTCACCAAGATCGAACCCAACCCCGACCAGCCCCGCGCCAAGTTCGACGCGGCCGCGCTGGATGCCCTCGCCGGCTCGATCGGCTCCGTCGGATTGCTTCAGCCGCTGATCGTCCGGCCGCTCGCGGACGGGCGCTACGAGCTGGTGGCCGGGGAGCGTCGCTGGCGAGCCGCGCAGAAGGCGGGCATCGACCGGGTGCCGGCAGTGATTCGCAGCTCACCGGAGGACGAGCGGCTGCAGGCGGCGCTGATCGAGAACATGGTCCGCGAGGACCTCAACCCGGTCGAGGAGGCCCGCGCCTGCGCCGCCCTCGTCGACGATCTCGGGATCTCGAAGGAGGAGCTTGCCCGGAGGGTGGGGCGGAGTCGTGCCGCGATCTCCAACCTGATCCGCCTGCTCGACCTGCCGGACACGGTCCTCTCGCTGCTGGAGCGAGGCGAGCTGACCGAGGGTCACGGCCGGGCGATCCTCCAGCTCTCAGATCAGGAGCGGCGCACAAAGCTCGCCAAGCGGGCCGCCGCCGAGGGCTGGTCGGTCAGGGACACGGAGAGGCGGGCGACGGCCGGTGCGCGGCGGAAGAAGGCTTCGCCTGGAGGGAGGATCTCCGCCGAGGAGAGGGCGGCGATGGCGGAGGCCGAGGACCTACTCGGCTCGGCGATCGGGGCGGACGTGCGGGTCCGCAGGGCCGGCGACGGGGTGAAGGCGGAGCTGCTCTTCGACGACCTGGGCGAGCTCGAGTCCCTTGCGAAGCGGCTGCGGCGCCGGAGCTAAACTGCGCGGTCCACGGGGCGATTAGCTCAGTCGGTTAGAGCGCTTCTCTGATAAGGAAGAGGTCCCTGGTTCGAGTCCAGGATCGCCCACT
>JBKOYL010000082.1:0-7191 GCA_046725395.1 Actinomycetota bacterium
GTCCTTGCGGGCGCCGCCCAGCCGCGGGATCAGCGAGCGGATCTTGCCGGTGCAGAAGTCGCCGTAGACGTAGCGGTGGAAGAGGCCGCGCAGCCGCCGGTCCCTGACCACGTAGCCGCCGATCAGGGCGCAGGCGCCGCCGGAGAGGGAATAGACCTTGATCGGCCGGACCGTCCCGCTCGGTGTGGGAGGGTGCGCGCCCGGGAACGGCGCGAAGCCCTCGAAGTCGTTCCAGCCGAAGTTTGCGCCGTTTGCGGCGGCCAGGGTCAGGTAGTCGATCTCCTCGAAGCGATCCTGCCCGACGTCGCCGATCGCGATCCGAGGCCGGCCAGGGTCGCTGACCAGGTCGAACGAGAACCGATACGGATTGCGCAAGCCGATGGAGTAGATCCCCACCTCGCCCGAGGTGGGGTTGATCCGCAGCAGCTTGCCGAGCCGCGAGTTGGGGTTCTGCGCATTGTCGGGATCGTCCCCGGCCCCGCCGCCGTCGCCGGTGCCGGCGTAGAGGAGGCCGTCCGGTCCGAACTGGAGCTGTCCGCCGTTGTGGTTCGAGTGGTTGGGATGCGGTACGACCAGCACCTGCCGGAGCGTGCTCGCCGTGGCCTTCGTGCCGGCGGCGTCGGCGTGGAGCTCGGCTACCTCTATGTCGCCAGCCCGATTCGTGAAGTAGACGTAGAGCAGCCGGGAGCGCTCGTAGTCGGGCGCGAAGGCGACCGAGAGCAGGCCGCGCTCTCCTCCGGTGGAGACCAGGTCCGAGATGTTGGTGAACGTCTGCCGCTTGCGGCCCCGGGCGAGGCGGATCCGGCCACCGCGCTCGACCACGAACACGCCGCTGATCCCGGGGGCCGAAGCCACGTAGGTCGGGCTCTGGAAGCGGCCGATTCGCTTCAGCTTGATTCGCTGCTTGCCCTCGGCCGGGACGGCGCTCGCGCACGCGGCGAGAGCCAGGATCGCCAACAGCAGCGTGCCGGCGCGCGGGCGAAGTCGCCTCATCGGTCCGTCAACACCGCCAGGTGCCATCGGATGCGCTATCCGAGGACCAGCCGGTAGACCGGCCCCTCGAGCGAGACCGCATAGATGCGGCCGTCGGCGTCCTCCCCGAATGAGACCAGGCTCTCCACCTGGAGGCCGAGGCTGCGGTCATCCCTGGCCCCGGAGGTCGATGGAATGAGGCTCCGAAGGGTGCTCTCACAGTAGTCGCCGTAGACGTAGCGGCCGTTCAGCTGCGGCAGCGACGGATCGCGTACGACGTAGCCGCCGGTCACCGAGCAGCCGCGGTCGCGGCCGTAGGTGAGGATCGGCGAGACGGCTCCCGGGGCGCTCTGGTCGGAGTTGAACCGCTCGGTTCCCTCGAACGCGGACCAGCCGAAGTTGTTCCCGCAGATCTCGCCCGCCCTCCGGAAGTCGATCTCCTCCTGGCTGCTCTGCCCGACGTCGGCGATCACGAGCGCGGCCGTCTCACGGTCGAAGCTGAACCGCCACGGATTGCGAAGCCCGTAGTCGCAGATCTCCCGGCGCGCCCCGGGGCGGCTGGCGAAGGGATTATCCGACGGGACCGAATAGGGTCGGCTGCGGCTCGGTTGGGGATCGATGCGCAGCAGCTTGGCGAGCAGCGAGCCGAGGTCCTGGCCGTTCCGCTCCGGATCGCCGGCGAGGCCACCGTCGCCGGTGCCGATGTAGAGGTGGCCGTCCGGGCCGAAGAGCATCAGCCCGCCGTTGTGGTTCGACGCGAAGTCGTCCATGTGCAGCAGCTCGCGGGCGCTGCCCTCGTCCACGGTGCCGTCGTCGCGGGCGCCGTACTCGACCACGTGTTGATCCTGGTCGTCGCCGGTGAAGTAGAGGTAGAGGAGACGGGAGCTGTGGAAGTCCGGCGGGAAGGCGACCGAGAGCAGGCCCTGCTCGCCCTCGGCGACGACCTGGTCGCTGATGTCCAGGGCGGGCTCGTTGAGCACCTCGCCCGACCTGACGATACGGAGCCGCCCCTCGCGCTCGACGACGTAGAGGTCATCGGTGCCCGGTGCCTGGGCGATATGGGTCGGCTGGTCGAACTCGCCGATCTTCTCGAGGCTCACCTTGCCGCCGGCCGGCCGCGGCTGTGGAGCGGCCGCGGTCCGTTCGGGCGCGGATTCGGAGGATCCGTCACCGCACCCGAGGATCAGCGCGGTTTGCGCCGCAAGGGCCAGCACTGGGGACCCCAGGCGTAGTGGGCTGCTCATGCCCTGGAGCAAAACACCAAGGCGGGGCGCTCGATGCGCCCCGCCCGCTCCACTCGTTCGTCTTGCTTCGTCCCTGCCCGGCGCGCTACTCGGGCAGCATCGGGAAGGCAAGCCCGTGCTCGGCGGCGACGCGCTGGGTGCCCTCGAGATCGAAGTAGTGCCCGTACTCGGCCGCGAGCTCCACAAGCCGCTCGGGATCGGGAGGGCCGGCTTCATTCATGTCTGCGAGGGCATCGAAGAACTTCTCGAAACCGGCCGGGGAGATGATCTCCAGGATGCGGCACTCGGTGTCGCCGGCGTTCCAGAAAGTGTGCCATTGGTCGCGCGGCTTGAAGACCAGGTCGCCGGGCTCCGCATAGACCACCTCTTCGCCGAGCAGCGCACCCATCCGACCCTCGAGCACGTAGCTGTACTCGTCCTCGCGGGTGTGGATGTGAAGCGGGGCAGCTAGCTGCCGCGGGGGAATCGGGTGCTCGACCAGCGAGAAGCCGCCGCCGGTCTCGTCCCCGTCGATCATGAACCGGACCCCGACGGCGCCCAGGTTCCCGGACTTTCCGTCCTTGGGCCCGACGATCTTTGGCTTGGTGCTCTGCGCTGTTGCCTTGATGCTCTGCGCTGCTTCCATGTCCTTCTCCCTTTCGATAAACAGTGTGTCAGCCGAAGTGTGAGTACTGTACCATTCCAGCTAACGCAATGTCAACCCAAATTAACAAAAGCCGGAAGTACGAGTTGAAGGCGCGCGCCGAGAGCCAGGAGCGGACGCGGCGGCGCATCGCCAAGGCGGCCGCCGAGCTTCATGAGGAGGTCGGCCCGGCGGCGACCACCGTGGCGGAGATCGCGCGGCGGGCTGGCGTCAGCCGCCTCACGGTCTACAAGCACTTCCCCGACAACGCCGCGCTCTATCCGGCGTGTTCCGCCCACTACGCGAGCGAGCATCCGCTTCCAGACTTCGCCGTGGCGTTGGCCCCTGAGGATCCGGTCGATCGGATCCGCTCGCTGCTGCGAACCGTCTATGCCGGCCTCTACCGAGAGCGGCAGGACATGATGCGGAACCTGTCCCGCGACCGGCGGGTGGATCCGGCACTCGACGAATTCATGGGCAACAACCTCGACGTGGTTCTCGTGGGCCTCGAGGACGCGCTGGTCGCCGACTTCGAGCTCGACGCGGATGGAATGGCTCGCCTGCGCGCCCTGATCGGCGTTGCCCTCGACTTCTGGACCTGGGAGCGCCTAACCCGCGAAGGCTTCGATGACGAAGCCGCCGTCGAGCTGATGACCGACGCGATCGCGGCGGAGGCGGGCATGCGAGCTACTGCCCGCTGAGCTCCGACTTCTGCTTCTGGCTTCCCGCCTGGCCGATGATGTCGCTCGGCTTGATCGGGACGACCTGACCGGCGTCGTTGACGCGGGTCTGAGGCGGCGCGCTGGAGATCCGCACCACGAACTCCCCTTCGGGGACCGATCCGTCGGCGGTCACCGCCTTGGCCTTTCCCTGCAGGCCCGCGGCCACGCGGTAGTGGACGGTGAAGGTGCCCGCCTGCACCGGCGTCACGTTCCAGACGATCCGCTTCGTCTGGTTCACCGCCAGGGCTCCGAAGCTGAAGGTGTCGGTCTGCGCGGCCTCGGCCCCGGCGGAGGCGGTCTGTCCCTCGAGCTTCGGGAAGCCCTCCTCGAGGATCCAGACGGGGCGGAAGGGGATCGCCAGGCCCGGCTGTTCGGAGCGCACCGAAAACGAGCCCTGGGAGGTCGGCAAGTTGCTCGCCCCGGTAGTGGTGCCGGTTGCGGGGGTGGTGGTTCCGCCGCCGGACTCGCCGGTGTTCGTGTTCGAGCTGGTGAAAATAGTGATGGCGAGGTCGGGGATCGTATTGTCGCCCGTGTTCTCGATGCCGAGGGTGAGGTTCGTGTTCTGGGCGAGCTGCTGCTTGCTCGGGAAGTCAGCGCTCACGATCTGGACGGGAAAGTCGCCCTCAGGCTCGTCCACGTCCTGGCGCTCACCACCGCCGCACGACGCGATCCCCGCCGCCATCAGCGCCGCTAGCAAGCCGATCCCGATCCGCTTGCCGGCCCCCAGGGGACGGGCTGTCGAGGCGCTCTCCTCCAAAGGCGCGGGCAACATACCACGCACCCTACCCCCGACATTCCGGCTTGGTATCGCCACTTCCGGGGGTTTCTCGAGTGGGCGGTCAGGCGCGACGGTTGTGGGTGGCGAACTGGGTGCCCATCACATAATCTTCCCGATGGGTCTCGATTCGGCGACCTGTTTGGTCGTCGGGGTTGGGCCTGCGGGGCCGCGCCCCACCATGGGGGGACGGCTCCGGAGGAGAGCAATGGTCAGATCCGTAGCCGACAGGGCGTTCCTCCCGGCCAAGTCTCTGTTCGAGCAGGTCGGGGACATGATGATCCTGACCGCGAAGACGGTGGTCTCCGCGATCCGCCCGCCGTATCCGTACGGCGGCGAGTTCATCGGCCAGTTCCTCTTCGCGCTGCAGCTCTGCTGGTTCCCGATGATGATCTCGACCCTCGCCTTCGGCTTCGGGGCCCCTGGGCTGCAGGCGGCGAACTTCCTCTCGCTGTTCGGGGCCCTCGACCGGCTCGGCGGCTTCTTCGTCCTCGCCTCGATTCGTGAGTTCGCTCCCTTCGTGACCGCCGTGGTGGTCGCCGGCGTGGCGGGCACGGCGATCACAGCGGACCTCGGCGCCCGGAAGATCCGTGAGGAGCTCGACGCGCTGCAGGTGCTCGGCGTCGACCCGATCAAGAACCTGGTCGTCCCGCGCTTCCTGGCGCTGATGCTGATCACGGGTCTGATGGACATCTACGCGCTGATCTTCGGCATCGTCGGCGGGATCGGCGCGGAGCTGCTCTACAACGAGCCACTCGGAGGGTTCTTCGCGACCCTCTTCAACAACGCCTCGGTGACGGACCTCTGGGGGTCGGTCCTGAAGACGACCCTATTCGGGGCGATCATCGCAATCGTCTGCTCCTACAAGGGGATGACTGCGTCCGGAGGCGCCGAGGGGGTGGGCCGAGCGGTCAATGAGGCGGTGGTGATCGCCTTCATGGGCGTGTTCGCGTTCAACTACGTCTTCACCCAAACGCTGCTCGCGACGCATCCCGAGCTACAGGTGATCAAGTGAACGCCGGCTGGCTGGCGGTCCCGCGGGGCTGGCTCAACTCGATCGGCGAGATCTTCGGCTTCTGCGTCCGGGTGGCCGGGCTGGTGTACACCGGCCGCGTCTTCCAGTTCTTCGGCGAGGCTCTGCGCCAGACCGGCATCCTGATCCTCGGCTCGACGATCGTGATCTGGGGCCTGGTCTTCATCCTCGGCCTCCAGTGCGGGATCGAGGGTGCCTACTTCAACCGCTCGGTCGGCGCGCCCGCCTACGCCGGCGTCTTCGCCGCCTGGTGCGATCTGCGCGAGGTGATCCCGTACGCGTTCGGGTACATGCTCGCCGCCAAGGTCGGCACGGGCATCGTCGCCGAGCTCGGCGCGATGCGGATCTCCGACGAGATCGACGCGCTCGAGGTGATGGGGGTGCCGCCGGTCACCTTCCTGGCCGCCACCCGCCTGCTCGCGGCGTGGATCGCCTTCCCCTTCATGTATCTGGCCGCCGTTGGGATCGGCTACTTCGCCAGCTGGCTCGCGGTCGTCGAGCAGATCGGCGACGTCTCCTCGGGCGGCTACTTCCTGATCTTCTGGATGTTCCAGAACCCGCCCGACCTCTTATTCAGCTTGATCAAGGGCATGGTGATGGCCACGGCCATCGTGCTCGTCGGCTGCTACTACGGCTACACCGCCTCGGGCGGGCCGGTCGGCGTGGGGACGGCGACCGCAAAGTCGATGGTGCTCAACATCGTGCTCGTCCACATCATCGGGATGATGGGAACGCTGGTCTTCTGGGGGGCGAACCCGAGGGCGCCCATCGGCGGATGACGCGGGGCGCGATTGCCCCTGCCTAAAATCGGAAAGCGTAAGGAGGAGACAGTTGGCTGAACGGAAGAAGAGCACCTCTCGCAAGAGCGGCACCTCCAGCCGCAGCTCCTCGGGCCGTCCCGCCTCCACGCCCAGCACGACGCGCCGCACCAGCCGCGATCGCGCTCCCGAGGCCGAGCTTCGCGATGACGAGGCCATGGCCGCCGCCGAGGCCGTCGAGCAGGGCGATCCGCTCGCCGCGCAGGGCTACGGCGAGGAGGACTTCTCCCAGCGCGACTACATCATCCCGGGCGTCGAGGCCGACGATCCCGATCCCTACCGCTGGCACACCGGCAAGAAACGCGACCACGGCGGCGAGGACGCGGTCGAGATCATCGACCTGGTCAAGCAGTTCGGCCGCACCCGGATCCTGAACGGCTGCAACCTCGGCCTGCCGGACAACATGATCTCGATGGTGCTCGGCCCATCGGGCACCGGCAAGTCAGTGCTGATCAAGCACATCGTCGGCCTGCTCTATCCCGACTCCGGCGACGTGCTGGTCCACGGCGAGTCGATCCCGAACATGACCGACGACGAGCTCTTCGAGGTCCGCAAGAAGTTCGGGCTGCTCTTCCAGGACGGCGCGCTGTTCGGCTCGATGAACGTCTACGACAACACCTGCTTCCCGCTCCGGCAGCACACCGACAAGAGCGAGGAGGAGATCGAGGAGATCGTCACCCGCCGGCTCCGCGAGGTCGGCCTCGCCGAGGCGATGTACAAGATGCCGAATGAGCTCTCGGGCGGGATGCGCAAGCGCGCCGGCTTCGCCCGGGCGCTGGTGCTCGACCCGGCGATCGTCATGTTCGACGAGCCCGACTCGGGCCTCGACCCGGTCCGCACGGCGCTGCTCTGCGAGCTGATCCGCGAGGTCCACGAGGAGAACGGCGGCTGCTACCTGGTGATCAGCCACGATCTCGCGACCGCGCGGCGAATCGCCGAGTTCCTCGCGGTCCTGTGGAAGGGAAAGATCGTCGAGAGCGGCCCGGCGGAGGAGCTCTTCAACTC
>JBKOYL010000025.1:0-8507 GCA_046725395.1 Actinomycetota bacterium
ATCGAGGGCACCGAGCGACGGGACGCGAGCTCTCCCTACGGCTATCCCGGCGCGGCCGAGCCGCCCACCTCCCCGCCCCACCCCTCGGGGATCGACTGGTCCGAGACAGGCCTGGTCAGCGTCTTCGTCCGGGACCGCATCGGAGAGCGCCCCTGCCTCGCGGGTGGGACGCTCCGCAGCCACGTCCACGTCGCCGACGGACCGTCCGGGCTACGCAAGCGCCTGCGCGAGCAGATCCGCCGCAACGAGCGCCGCGGCTGGCGGGTCGAAATCGCTCCCGGCGACGACTCAAGCCCGGACGCCCGGAGCGCCTTCGAGCGGGCCTATGCCGAGACGATGAGGCGCGCCGAGGCGGCCGAGCGCTACCTGTTTCCGAGCGATTACTTCGATCGCCTGCTGGCATGCGACCGAAGCTGGCTGCTGACGGCCTCCCCGGGAGAGGGCGAGGCCCTGGCGGGCGCGATCGCCGTGGCCAGCGACGGCTACCTGCACTACTACCTCGGCGGAACGGCGGACGAGGCCCTCACCGACTCGCCGATGAAGAACCTGTTCGCGTCGATGATCGACCTCGGCGGCGAGCTCGGCCTCCCGGTCAGCCTCGGCGGCGGCGTCACCCCGGGCGACTCCCTCGATGCGTTCAAGCGCGGTTTCGCCAACGCGCAAGCACCGTGGTATACGCACGAGCTGATCTGCGACCGCGACGCCTACGACCAGCTCTCCGCGGCCGCCCCGAAGGCAGCGGGAGGCTTCTTCCCCGCCTACCGCGCCAGACGGCGCCGCTGACCCCTCCTCTTCTTTCGGTGCTTGGCGAAGCGCTTGATTCGCTTCTGGACCGCCGCCTGGATCCGCGGGATCAGCGGGATCAGCGCCCCGCCCGGACAGGCGGTAACCCCAAGCGTCGTGTGCCCGAGGATCCTCGGCACGGTCACCAAGGTGCCAGCCGGATAGCGGCTCTCCGAGCCGCCGGCTGAGGTGAGCTGGACGGTGGTGGTCACCGGATAGGCGCGGTTGACGCCCATCTTCCACGCCAGGAACTGGATGATCGAGCGCTGTGTCTGGGGCGTCGGCACCTCGCTCGTGTGGTCGCCGATCGAGGCGATCGAGGTGGTCTGAGCGTTGAACCCCTGCGCCTGGGCGCCGACAACCGGCCGCTTCAGGCCGCCAGCGCGCCCCTCGTACAGCGTGCCGTAGCGGTCGACGAGGGCGTTGTAGCCGATGTCGTTCCAGCCGTTGCCAAAGACGTGGAAGCGGCAGATCCCGAGCACGATCGACGCTGCCTCCTCGGGCGTGTAGTCGTTCGCGTTGACGGTGTGGTGGATGACCGCGGCCTGGACGGTGCCGTATGCCGGCGGCCGCCTGGGCGGGCATCCGCCCTCGGCGAGATCCGCACCCCAGCCCGCGCGGCTCACCACCCGCGGTTTCGGTGCGAGCGCCTCCGCCACGGGCGTCGAGGCGACGGAGATGAAGGCGGTGTTGATGGCTCGACGCGCGGAGACCAGCAGGCGGTCCGCGAAGCCGCCCGAGGTCCCCGAGACGTTGACGAAGTGCAGCCGCCCACGTGGCTTGAAGGCCGCGCGCACCTGTACCTGATCGGCTCCGCCGACATAGATTGGCGTGCCGTCCTCCTGTTCCACCCAGTCGCTCCAGCGATCGCCCTGATCCCGGGCCCGGATCTCGACGGCCCGCATCTCGCGGACAACCCCGACGAGATCGAAGCGGTGCGGAGCGGTGATCGGCGGGGAGATCCAGCGCGGAGCGGGCTCGCCCGGATGCGCCCTGCGCGCCGAGGCCACCGCCGCGGGGGCGATTCGCTTGACGGCGGGAATCCCTCGCTCGAAGTCGACCGCCCCCGGCATGTACGGACGAAGCGACAGGGCGGGTGCGGCGACCCAGACGAGCGCCGTGATCGTCGCCAGACACGTCCCCATCAGCAGCCTGGAACGGTTTGCGCTTGCGCGCACCCTCGCATCACGCATGCTTCGGGAACACATCATCGAACCCTCGGTTTCGACAGCCGGGGACGGGATCCGTCCCTGCACCAACTAGCCCAAGTCGATCGGGATGCCCTGCTCGGGGCCGTTCCCGCGATAGGTGTCGCGGAAGTTGCGGATCACGTCGAGGACGATCGGGTCGTAGTGCTGGCAGACGACCTCATTCGTCCAGGCGGTGACCGCGACGTCGTAGGGCATGTCCGGGTCGGGGAAGAGCAGCATGCCGTCGGGATCGGAGTCGAAGACGCCCTTCAGCGCCAGCTGCTGGTCCTCGGGGAGGCTGGGCTTGTAGTGGATCTCGATTCGCCCGTGCTCCATGGAGTGGACCTCGTTACGGATGTTGGTCGGCTGGCTGGTGTCGCTGGTGACCGGCGTCGTGTAGGCGCCGTCGTCGATCGGCACGGGATTGTGGTTCCCCGAGGTGGGCGGCACGGTCTGGTACTCGACCTTCTGGGAGTTCGGCACGTGGATGTTGCCCTCGTCGGGCAGGTTCAGCTTGAGCTCGCAGCCCGCCTGCTTGGCGGAGAGCTGGAGGTCCGCGACCTGGAGCGCCGGCGGCGTCGTGCCCTCGCGGCAGTCGGGGTCCAGGCCCTTGAAGGTGCCCCCGGAGTTCACGATGTGAGCGTTGTCGCAGGCGCTCGACTCGTCGCTTCCACCTCCGCCGCTCGCAATTACGGCAACCAAACCCGCGACCACCGCCAGGGTCAGGATCCCAGCGAAGACGTAGCCCGCGTACAGGCGCGTGCGGCCCTTGGAGGCCGCCGCGCGCTCGGCGGCGAGCCGCTGCTGGCGCAGGCGCTCCTTCTCTTCCTTGCGGGAAGCCATGAGGCGGAGAGGCTAGCGGAGGGGATTCAAGCCTCGCTCAGCGTTGATCCGGCGGCGGTGTCTGTGGCCGCCGAACGTGTTGCGGGCTTGCTGTCCCAGACATCGTCGAGGAAGCGGGCGAGCTCATCATCGAGCCGCTCGGGGGAGATCCTCCACTCGAGGATCGAGTTCGCCTCGATCAGCCGGGCGTTCGGCAGCTCCTCGGCCAGCATGCCCGAGTCCGAGAACGGGTGGAGCGGATCGCGGTGATGCCCAATCACCAGGGCGGGCTGGGTCATCTGGACGCGGAACTGGTGGTGGGGAGCGGAGGAGCCGAGGAAGAGGCCCTCGAGGATCGCCATCGACGGCGACGGGTCCTGGCGTATCCAGTCCAGGCCGATGTCAACCAACTGGTTGGTTCGCGGGATCCGCCTCGCGGCCGCGGCGATCACCTTCAGGACCGGCTCGCCGAAGCGCAGGCCGATCATGATCGGCGTGAAGATCACGGCCGCGGCGAGCAGGGCGTTGTCGAGTACCGGCATCTCGATCATCATCGCCCGCATGCGCTTCGGGGAGAGATAGGCGAGCTCGAGCGCGACGTTGGCCCCCAGGGAGGTGCCGCCGACGACCGCGCTGTCGAGTTCGAGATGGTCGAGGAGCGCTTCGACCTGGCGGGCGAAGAAGGTCATCGAGTACTGCGACATGTCCGCCGGCCGGTCGGAGCGGCCGTGCCCGAGGAGATCAATTGCGATCACGCGATTGCCCCCCTCGGCCATCGCGGGCCCGAGCCGCTCGTACATGCGCCGGTTCATCAGCAGCCCGTGGATCAGTACCAGCGGCCGATCGCCCGTGCCGTACTCGTCGTAGCTGATCCGGTGGCCGTTGTAGTCAAACTCTGGCATCCCGACGGGTGAGTCTACGAACGGCTCACGTCGTGCGGACCGCGGCCCGCTCCGCCTCGCGCGCCTCCCAGGGCTTGGTGGCACGCAGCGCACCGAGAAGCGCCCGGGTGGCCGGCCAGCGGTTGAGCGCGTAGAAGTGGATTCCCGGGGCGCCCTCGCGGAGCAGCTCGGCGCATTGCTGCGCCGCATACGCCACCCCCAACTCGAACTCGACCCGCTCGTCGCCGCCCGCCGCCTCCATCGCATCGGACAGGGCGTCCGGGATCCTCGCGTCGCAGAGCTCGCAGATCCGGGCGATCTGTTTGTAGCCGGTCATCGGCATCACGCCCGGGATGATCGGCACGTCGATGCCCGCGGCCCTGGCGGCGGGAACGAAGTCGAAGTAGGAGCGATTGTCGAAGAAGAGCTGCGTGATCAGGAAGCTCGCCCCGTTCTCGACCTTGGTCTTCAGGTAGGCGATGTCGGCTTCGAGGCTGGGGGCCTCGGGATGCACCTCTGGGAAGCAGGCGCCGCCGATCGCGATCTCGGGGTGGATCTCGCTGATCAGCCCAGCGAGCTCCGCGGCGCTTCCCAGGCCACCCTCAGGCTGGACGAAATCGGTCTGGCCGCGCGGCGGATCTCCTCTCAGGGCGAGGATGTTCTCGATCCCCGCCCGCGCAATCCGGTCGATGATCTCGCGCAGGCTGCCGGTGGTCTCCCCGACGCAGCTCAGGTGCGCCATCGCCTCGACGCCGTAATCGTCGCGGATCGCCTTGGTCGTCTCCAGCGTGCCCTCCCGCGTCGCGCCACCGGCGCCGTAGGTGACCGAGAAGTAGCTCGGCTCAAGCTCCCGCAGCACCTCGACGGTCTCGAACAGGGCCCCTCGGCCCTCCTCGGTCTTCGGAGGGAAGAACTCGACCGAGAACACCGGTCGCGTCGAAGTGAGCATTTCGTCGATTCGCATCGAACAAGCGTATTGGCCAGCTCGATCACCTCGGCCAGCGGCGCTTCAGAAAAGCCGGCGAACGCAGCGGGGCCGGGCGGCCGCCCGGCCCCGTTTCCGCGTCCGCGTGCCTTCAGGCGGCTACTTCTTCCTCCTGGTGCGCCTGCAGGACTGTCTCGCCCTCCTCGCCGGTCCGGATCCGAATCGCCTCCTCGACGGGTAGGACGAAGATCTTGCCATCCCCGATCTTGCCGGTCCGTGCATGCCTGAGGATCGTCTCGACGACCAGGCCCTTGTCCTTGTCCTCGACGACGACCTCCACCTTCAGCTTCGGCCGCACATTGACCGTCAGGGTGGAGCCGCGGTAGGTCTCGACGACTCCTCGCTGCCGTCCGGAACCCTTGACCTCGCCGATCGAAAGGGACGGAAAGCCCCTCTCGAGCAACTCGATCCTGATCGGCTCGAACGCCTCGTGGCGGATGAATGCCTCGATCTTCTTCATGTTCACCTCCTCACTTGGCGTCCGCGGTGACGGCCGCGCCGATGGCGGGCTGCCCGATGGGCAGCGGACCGCTCGCGGCACCTGGATATTCCGGCTGCGGGATGAACTGCTCGGGGTATCCATACATCCCGTGCTCCGAGATGTCGAGCCCCGCGTCCTCCTCCTCGGGTGTCACCCGCAGTCCGATCGTGTGCTTGATCGCGGCGAACACGAGGTACGAGACCACGAACACGCTCACGAAGGCGACCACGATCCCCAGCGCCTGAATGCCGAGCTGGTGGAAGCTCCCGCTGTACCAGAGGCCCGGATCACCGACTCCGTTCAGCTCGGCGAGCCGCGGGGAGGTGAAGATCCCGCAGCACAGCGTGCCAACGATGCCCGCGAGTCCATGTGCGGACAGGGCGCCAACCGGATCGTCGAGCCAGCGCTCAATGGTCAGCACGCCGACGACCACGACGACCCCGGCGACTGCCCCGATGATCGGTGCCGCCCAGAACTCGACGTAGCCGGATGGAGCCGTGATCGCGACCAGCCCGGCGATGGCGCCGTTGCCCGCCATACCGATGTCGATCGTCTTACGCATCAGGTACATCGTCCCGACGGCCGTCATCACGCCCGCAGCGGCCGCCAGATTGGTGACCAGGGCGACCTCGGCGAACCGATTGCCGAGCGCCGCTAGGGTCGAGCCGGGGTTGAAGCCGAACCAACCCAGCCACAGGATCAGGATCCCGAGGCCGACCAGAGGCATGGAGTGCCCGGGAATCGGCCGGGCCTTGCCATCGGAGCCGTACTTGCCCCGGCGGGCACCGAGCAGCAGCAGCGCCGCGAGCGCGCCGGTTGCGCCGATCAAGTGGACTACCGTCGATCCCGCAAAGTCCTGCATGCCGAGGTTCGCCTGCAGCCATCCGCCGCCGAAGATCCAGTGGCTGATGACCGGATAGATGAGCGCGCTGAAGACGATCGCGTAGATCACGTAGGCCGCGAACTTGATGCGCTCCAGCGTCGTCCCCCAGATGATTGCCAACGAGACAGCACAGAAGACGAACTGGAAGAACAGCAGCGCCGCCGGGCTGATGTTCGCAACCCCTAGGAGCGGTATCTGCGACGCGGCCTGCGCCGGGTCGCCGCTGACGTCCAGGAAGAACCCGTGCGTTCCTGCGATCGCTCCTGCACCGCCGAAGGCGAGCGCGAACCCTACCGCCCAGTAGGCGATCGACGCGATCGAGTAGTTGACCAGGATCTTCGCGACCCCGGCGCCGGCGTTCTTCATCCGGGAGAACCCGATCTCGAGCAGCGCGAAGCCCGCCTGCATGAACATCACGAAGACGCCGGCGATCACCACCCACAGCGTGTTCAGCGACGAGATCGTGTCGTCGAGCGTCGGCTCCTGCCCAAATGCCGCGGTGGGCACCAAGAGCATCACGCACAGGGTGAGCCCGACCGCCCAAAGCACCTTTCGACTCATTTCAGTTCCTTTCCATGCCCGCCGCAGGTTGGCCTGCGACGGTCGCGGGTTCCGTCGCGTGCCAAGCTAGGGACGGGGTTGTGGGCATTCCTTGGACCGGTGTCGGAAATCCGCCGGGCAGTTATCGCCCTGCGGTCGAAGCCAGGCACGGCTCAGGCACGGATCCGCGCGTCACGGGCATCTCTCCTAGCCTGGTCTCGTGTCGCCTGAGAACCGCTTGCTGACTGAGCAGGAGCTGAATAGGGCGCTGCTCGCTCGCCAGCATCTCCTCGAGCGGAGACACGCCTCCGTTCCGAAGGTTCTCGAGCGCATGGCCGGCCTGCAGGCCCAGTACGCCCCATCGATGTACATCGGCCTCGCCGCGAGGATGGAGGGGTTCGAGCGTGCCCAGGTCGATCGGACCCTGGAGAGGCGCTCGGCCGTGCAGGGGACGCTGCTCCGGGCCACGATCCACCTCGTCTCCAGCGATGACTACTGGACGATGGCGATCGCGGTGCGCCGAGCCCGCCGCGAGGCGTGGCTGCGGGCGCGCGTCCCCCGCGGCTACAGCGCCGCCCAGGTATCCGCGGCGGCGCGGCGGCTTCGCGCTCGCCTGGGTGACGGGACGATGAGCCGCAAGGAGATCCAAGAGCTGCTCGGCTCCGACAGCGTCGTGACGAATGCGGTCAACCTGTGGCTCGACCTGATCCGGGTGCCGCCGTCGGGCACCTGGGAGCGGCGCCGAGCGGACCTCTACGCCGCCGCCGAGCACTGGCTCGGGCCGCCTCCGTCGATCGAGGAAGCCGACGGAATCGAGCTGCTCGTCAGGCGCTATCTGGGTGGCTTCGGGCCGGCCGCTCGCGAGGAGATCGCGAACTGGGCGGGGATGCACCCCCGCAAGCTGGCGCCGGTGCTCAGGCGTCTAAAGCTGCGGACGTTCAGGAGCGAGGATGGGGTCGAGCTGATCGATGTCTCCCGAGCCCCGCTCCCGGATCCCGAGGTGCGCGCGCCGGTCCGCTTCCTGCCGGCATGGGATGCGACGCTGCTCGTCCACGCGCGGCGGACCGGGATCCTCCCGGAGGAGCACCGGCCCAAGGTCTTCAACGCGAGGACCCCGCAGTCGGTGCCGACCTTCCTCGTCGACGGCCGCGTGGCGGGGGTCTGGCGCTACGAGAAGGGCAAGGTGGCGATCGATCCGTTCGGCCGCCTCGACGGCGCCACGCGCAAGGCGCTGCGCATGGAATCCGAGCGCCTGGTCGAGTTACACCGCTAGCCGCCTCGCTGCCCGCGGCCATGGCAATCTGGGTGGCGTGAGTGAAGCCGGGCACAGAAGAGCGCGAAGATGCTTCAGGACCGGAGCAGCCCTTGCGCTCGCCTTGGTCCTGTCGCCGGCACTGATCGGTTGCGGAGAGAACCGGGACCGGCTGCCTGCCGGCCCCCTGGCCGAGGCCCTCGCCGAGATCGGCGGGGGCGGCGCGAACGGCTCGCTCGGGATCGGCTGGACCGAGCCGGGGCCGGCGCGCCGAAGCGGCGTCCCCCTCCCGGTGATGGCGGCCGCCCTGGGCCCCAACGCCGAGACCCTGGTCGAGTCGGCCGGGGAGCTTCGCCGCCGCTTCGACTTCGATCCGCTCTCCGCCAGGCGGCTGGTCTCCGTCGGGGGTTCCTATGCCTTCGGGCTTCGACTCGACGGGGTCGACGGCCGAGGGCTTTCACGCGAGCTGACCCGGGTAGGCGGTCGGGTGCGCGACGGCGGCACTGTGAGGCTCGTCGATGTGGGCGAGCACGCCGAGGTCCCCGATCCACTCCTCGAGGCCGGCGTGTTGGGGCTGGGGGCCCGGGATGCGTTCGGCCCATCGCTGACCGCTCTGGCCATCTCATCGACCGCCCGGGCGGCCCTGCTGGGACGCGGAGGTCGCCTGACCGATCAGCCGATCTACCGCGC
>JBKOYL010000012.1:0-18589 GCA_046725395.1 Actinomycetota bacterium
GGCGGGCTCGACGCGGAGGACGCGGTTGAGCCGGTTCAGCCCGATCACGATCCCGCCCTCCACCGGCAGCGAGCCCCCGGAGAGGCTGGTGCCGCTGCCGCGGGCGACGAAGGGGACGCCCTCGCGGTGGCAGAGGCTGACCAGCTCGATCACCTCCTCCCGGCTGTCGGCCAGAACCACCGCCTCCGGTCGCGCGCTGAAAGCCGTGAGGGCGTCGGACTCGTACGGCGCCAGCCGGCTCGGCTCGACCAGGACGCGTTCCGCCGGGTAGCTACCCCTCAGCGATGTCAGGAGCTCGCCAACTGCCACCGACGGCTCCTAACCCGACCTACCGGAAGACCCACCGCGCGCGCCGCCGTCGCCCTCCGCACTCTCGCCGGCGGCGTGGCCGAGGGCGGCGGAGATCTCGGCCGCGTGCTCGCGCAGCAGCTTGACGAGCTCGCCGGTGTCGTCGTGCACGATCCGGGCGGTTGGCGCCGAGATGCTCATCGCCGCGCAGGGCCGATCCGTGTGATCGAAGATCGGCACGGCGACGCAGCTCACACCCTCCTCGTGCTCCTCGTTGTCGATCGCGTATCCCCGCCGCGCGGTCCGCTCGAGGTCCTTTCGCAGCGCCTTGACGGTGATCAGCGTGCGGGGAGTCAGCCGTGCCAGCTCCCCGTCCTCGGAGTACAGCTGCGTCAGCGCATCGCGATCCCGGTAGGCCAGCATCGCCTTGCCCGATGCGGTGGTGTGGGCGAGGACCGCGGCGCCGACGGTGGTGAACATGCGCATGCTCCGGGAGCCCTGCACCGAGTCGACGTAGACCACCGTGTCGCCGTCCAGGACGGTCAGGTTCGCGCTCTCGCCCGTCGCCTGCTGGATGCTCTCCAGGTGGGGGTGTGCCAGATCCCGCAGGCGCGCCAGGCTGTTCTCGAGGGCGCTCGCCAGCTCGACCACCTTGTAGCCGAGCACATAGCCGCCCGAGGTCGAGCTGCGGGTGGCGTATCCCCGCTTGGCGAGCGTGGCGAGCAGCCGGTGCGCCGTGCTCGGCACCAGCCCCGTCCGCTCGGCGAGCTCCGTGACACCGAGCTCGTCGCCGCGGGCAAGCGCCTCGACCAGGTCGAAGGCCCGCTCAACCGATTGGACGCTGTCCCGACGTGCGCTCACGGTCTCACTCGAGTCGTTCGACGGCCGGCAGGGTGAGGAACTCGACCAGCTCATCGTCGAGCGCGACCTGCTCGAACAGCTCGGCCGCCTCGCCGAAGCGCCCGCCCTCATAGGCCTCTTCGCCGAGCGTGGCGCGCAGCTTGTCCAGCTCCTCCCGCTCGAGCTCCCGCACCAGCTCCGCGGTCACCTCGCGCCCGTCGGGAAGCCGGGCGCCGTGACGGACCCATTGCCACACCTGGGAGCGCGAGATCTCCGCCGTCGCGGTGTCCTCCATCAGGTTGAAGACCACGGCCGCGCCGTTTCCGCGCAGCCAGGAGGCGATGTACTGAATGCCGACGCTGATGTCGTTTCGCAGCCCGTCCGCGGTCACCTCCCCGCCCGGGACGGCGGCGTCGAGGAGCTGTGCCTCGGATACCTCGACCTCCTCGCGCTCGCGCTCGAGCTGGTTCGGCCGCTCGCCGAGCACGGCGTCGAACACCTCGCGGACCGGCGACACCAGGTCCGGGTGCGCCACCCAGCTCCCATCGAAGCCGTCCCCCGCCTCGCGCTGCTTGTCGGATCGCACCTGGGCGATCGCTTTGCGGTTCACCTCCGGATCTCTCCGCGAGGGGATGAACGCGGCCATGCCGCCGATCGCGTGGGCGCCCCGACGATGGCAGGTGCGCACCAACAGCTCCGTGTAGGCGCGCATGAACGGAGCCGTCATCGTCACCTGCGCGCGGTCGGGCAGCACGAACTCGGGCCGCTCCCCGAACCGCTTGATGACGCTGAAGATGTAATCCCAGCGCCCGGCGTTGAGTCCGCTGGCGTGCTCGCCGAGCTCGAACAGGATCTCGTCCATCTCGAAGGCGGCGAGGATCGTCTCGATCAGCACCGTCGCCCTGACCGTCCCACGGTCGATCCCGAGCGCCTCCTGCGCCCTGACGAAGACGTCGTTCCACAGCCGGGCCTCCTCCCTGCCCTCGAGCTTCGGCAGATATAGGTAGGGGCCGCTTCCGCGCTCGAGCAGCGGCTTCGCGTTGTGGAATAAGAACAACCCGAAGTCGAACAGCGAGGCCGCGACCGGCTCGCCGCCGATCAGCAGGTGGCGCTCGGGCAGGTGCCAGCCGCGCGGGCGGACGACGAGCGTCGCGATCTCCTCGCCGAGGCGGTACTCCTTGTCGGGCGTGGTCAGGGCGATCGTCCGGGCGACGGCGTCGGCGACGTTGACCTGGCCGCTGATGACGTTCGACCAGGAGGGGGTGAGCGAGTCCTCGAAGTCGGCCATGAAGACCCTCGCCCCCGAGTTGAGGGCGTTGATCATCATCTTGCGGTCGACCGGGCCGGTGATCTCCACCCGGCGGTCCCTCAGGTCGGCCGGCGCGGGCGGGACCCGCCAGTCTCCCGCGCGGACGTCCGCGGTCTCCTCCGGGAAGGTGGGGAGCTCCCCGGCGGCGATCCGCGCCTTCCGCTCCTCGCGCGCCGCGAGCAACGCCTCCCGCCGAGGCTCGAACTCATCGTGCAGCGCGGCGACGAATTCGAGCGCCTCCGGGGTGAGTACCCGGTCGGCGGTCTCGTCCCGAGCGCCCACGACCTCGATCTCGGCGGTCGTCCTCATTCCCTCGCTTCTTCCGGCTCCGCTGGCCTCCGCCCCGAAAAGCAGATTACCCCCGGTTTTCGTATCGTGGTAAGACCCTTTCCGTATTACGCCACGGCACTATACATACGCACGAGGGCCCCGGGGAGCGTGGGCCGCCCGGCCCCGCGGTCGGCTCAGACCAGCAGCGGCCGCAGGTTCCGGTGGGCGATCTCGAGTCCCGCCTCGACCCGCTCTGGGCTCCCGCCCCAGACCGGATCCTCGTGCTCGACCGAGAGCACGCCGTCAAAGCCACCCTCGTACAGGGTGTCGACGTACCCGCGAAAGTCAACCTGACCCAGCCCAGGGATCCGGTACCGCCACCAGCCCATGTCCCACGGGTCCTCCGCTCGGGTCGAGGTGCGGCCGAAGAAGCCGTAGCGGTTGCGCTCGCCGGGAAAGGTCTCGGCGTCCTTGGCGTGGGCGTGGGCGACCCGGTCGACGTACGGCTTCAGCGCCGCCACCGGATCGATCCCCAGCCACAGCAGGTGCGAGGGGTCGAAGTTGAGGTAGAGGCCGAGCTCGAACATCCATTCCCAGAGCTCGGGCGAGTATGCGAGGTTGCCGGGGTAGCCGTCCGGGTGCCAGCCCTCCATCACGCAGTTCTCGATCATCAGCTTCACGCCGCGCTCGCCCGCGTGGTCCACCAGCGGCGGGAAGACCTTCTCGGCCTCGCGCAGGTTGTCGGCGACGCTTCTCGCCGGATCGCGTCCGATGAAGGTGCCAACCGCGGCGCAGCCAAGCTCGGCGGCGGCGTCTATGCAGGCGCGGAGATGGGCGAGGATCGCATCCCGCTGCCCCTGATCGGGTTCGAGGTTGTTGTCGTAGTAGGCGAGCGCCGAGAGCTCGAGGCCGTGGTCGCCGAGTGCCCGGCGCACACGATCGGCCTCGGCGGTATCGAAGCTGTCGGCGGCGACATGGCTGGCGGTGAACGGCCGATCGCCGATCCGCGGCCAGGCGGCCAGCTCGAGCGCCTCATAGCCGTGCTCACCCGCCCACGCCGCGATCTCCTCCAGGGAGCGCTCGGGCATGCAGGCGGTGAGGAAGCCGAGCCTCATCCGCCCACCTCGACGATCGCGTCGCCGCCAGCGGCCCCGCGCCCAGCCGCGGCGTCGTCCACCTCGACCCACGCCTGCGCCTGCGCCGAGGCCAGCACCGCCTCGGTGATCCGCGCCGCCCGCAGCCCGTCCGCGAACATCGGTAGCCCCTCGATCGCCTCTCCGGTCCGGATCGCTCCGTAGGCCTCGGCGACGAAGGCGTCGAAGCAGTCCGCGTAGCCCTCCGGGTGGCCGGCGGGCAGGGTCACGTACCGGGCTGCCGCCGGGGAAAGCGCGTCGGGGTCGCGGGGCAGGAGCGTCGCCGCCTCGCGCCGTCCGCACCACAGCAACTCCGGCGCCTCCTGGTCGAAGGCGATCGCCTCCTCGGCGCCGTCGACCTCGAGCCAGAGCCGGTTCTTGCGCCCCGGCGTCACCTGGCTGACCACCACAGTGCCGAGCGCCCCGCCATTGGTCTCGAACTGGACCACGGCTGCGTCCTCGGTCCTAACGCGGTGCAGTTCGCCGCGATCACCCCCCGCCCGCGCGAAGGTCTCGGCGCCGCTCCGCCGCCGTTCGGGGTGCGCGGTCGCCACGCGCGCCGAGAGCCGCGCGATCCGGTGGCCGGAGACGAACTCCGCCAGATCGCACCAGTGCGAGCCGATGTCGGCGAAGGCCCGGGAGGCGCCACCGAGCTCCTCCTCGACCCGCCAGTTGTGATCCTCGGCCGACAGCAGCCAATCCTGCAGGTAAGTCCCATGCAGCAGCCGCACCGGCCCGGTTCTGCCGTCGCGCACACGCTCCCGCGCTTCACGCACGGTCGGGTAGTAGCGATAGATGAACGGCACGGTCGCCTGGCGACCGGCCTCGACCGCCGCCTTGACGAGCCGCTCGGCGCCTTCGGCGTCGAGCGCCAGCGGCTTCTCGCAGATCACGTCCTTGCCAGCCTGAAGCGCGGCCTCCGCCAGCGGCAGATGCAGGTGGTTGGGGGTGCAGATGTGGACGACGTCGATGCCCTCGGCCTCGACCATGGCCTCGGCCGAGGCGAAGGAGCGCTCGGCGCCGAGGCGGGAGGCGGCGGCGGCCGCGCTCTCTTCCGAGGATGCGGCAACACCGGCCAGCCGGGCTCCGGCGAGGCGGGCCGATCGGGCGTGGACCGCGCCGACGAAACCGGTGCCAGCGATCGCCGCCCGTAACTCTCCGGCCATCGGCGCTGACCCTAACTGAGGTTTGATCGGGTGTCAATCAAAGTCAGCTGGGTTGTGGATTTGGTTCTCCTTCTTGGGGGTTTGAGACCAACGGAAGTTCGTGTTAGCGCCGTTTAACTGATTTACTGCCACCCGGCGAGGCGTTCATGGCCAAGACCGACGAGAATGGCGACCACCGGACCGCCGGCCCGGTAGGCGCGGGGGCGATGCTCCATCTGATCCGGGACGGGGAGGCGGTGACGCGCGCAGAGCTCGCCCGCCGCACCGGCTTGGCCCGCTCAACCGTCGCCCAACGCGTCGACGCCCTGATCGCGCAGCGGCTCGTTTATGAGGCCGGCGGCAGCGAGTCGACCGGCGGGCGCCCGCCCACCCTGCTGGCTTTCAACCACGATGCCGGCGTCGTCCTGGTCGCCGACCTGGGTGCCACCCACTCGCGGCTGGCGGTCAGTGACCTGGCGGCAAACCCGCTCGCCGAGCTCGCCGAGGACATCGACATCGCTCTCGGCCCGGAGCGGGTGCTCGACTGGGTACGCGACAGGTTCCTGAAGCTGCTCGATCAGGCGAACCGCAAGGAGTCCGATGTCCGCGGGATCGGGGTAGGCGTCCCCGGCCCCGTCGCCTTCCACACCGGGCAGCCGGTGAGCCCTCCGATCATGCCCGGCTGGGACGGGTTCTCGATCCCCGGCTGGCTCGCCGACCACTACGACGTCCCCGTACTGGTCGACAACGACGTCAACATCATGGCGGTCGGCGAGCACTGGACCTACTGGCGCAGGGTTGAGCACCTCCTGTTCATCAAGGTCGGGACCGGGATCGGCTGCGGGATCGTCGCCGGCGGACAAATACACCGGGGTGCTCAGGGAGCCGCTGGCGACATCGGCCACATCCGGCTCAGCGACCAGGACGAGGTCGTCTGCCGCTGCGGGAACCTTGGCTGCCTCGAGGCGGTCGCGGGGGGCAGAGCGCTGGCCGAGCGGCTCACCGCTGCCGGGGTGGAGGCGAAGGGGAGCCGGGACGTCGTCGAGCTCGTTCGGGCGGGCAACCCGCTCGCCACCCGCCTCGTGCGGGAGGCGGGCCGCCACCTCGGCGAGGTACTGGCTGAGGCCGTCAACTTCTTCAACCCCGGCGTGATCGTGATCGGCGGCGACCTCGGGCAGGTTCACGAACAACTCCTCGCCGGGGTCCGCGAGGTCACTTTCCGCCGCTCGCTGCCGCTGGCGACTGGCGAGCTGAACACCGTGCCCAGCCAGCTCGGCGATCGCGCCGGGGTGATTGGAGCGGCGATCATGGCACTCGACCGCGTGCTCGCCCCGGAGGCAATAGACCGCGCGATGCGGGAAGGTGCCGCAGCCTAGCCGGGCACGACGACCTTCGACCAACAAGGGCGGCGGCTGCGCTTCGGCTATCTCCCCGGTTGACATCTGCGGCAGGGTGCTCGTCCTGCGGCAACAACACCGGCTGCGGCTAGCAAGCAGAACCTGCGGAGTGGCCGAATTTCGAGGTCCCAGCGCTCCGGGCGGGTAGGGGTTTTCTACGGAGTCAGATCGGTAGCGGGGGCGGTCGCGCCTGATCCCCTGGTGCGCGATGGTTGGCTTGGTGAGGCGGACTTCGCTCCTATCTCTTGCGGCGGTGGCGAGTGTCCTGGCGATGTTGGTCGCCCCGGCCGGTGCGTCCGCGACCCATCTGACCACGACTGGCAGCCCCGGGGGCCCGACGGTGCCCTGGGGATTCAACGAGGACTGGGGATGGTCGAACGGCGCCTTCAGCTCGCCGGCGATGGCGGACCTCCACATGCAGAAGGCTGGCGCGATCATGCCGGACGCGCTCTCGGCCAATCGGTTCCACGTGATGTGGTCATACGTCGAGGGGGTCCGGGGGACCTACGACTGGTCGTTGAGCGATGCCCAGTACGCGGCGATGCAGAAGTACACGCCCAGGCCGATCATGCTGCTCTACAGAGCTCCCGTGTGGGCTCGGGATCCGGCGCGCACCTGTCAATGGGGAGCCGATGAGCTGTGCATATATCCGCCGTTACCGAAGTACGACAAGCAGTGGAAGGCCTTCGTCAAGGCCGCGGTCGTCCGCTATCAGAACGTCAGCGCGATCGAGATCTGGAACGAGCCCAACATCGCAACCTTCTGGAGCCCGGCGGCCGATCCCACCCGCTACGCGGCCGTCCTCAAGGCGGCCCACGACGGGGTGCGCGCCGCGCGCAGCAAGGCTCCGGTCCTGACCGGAGGCATCTATCCCGCGAACACGACCGGCGGCAACGTCTCGGCCAAGGACTTCCTGGGCCAGGTCTACGCGACCGCGGGCGCCGGCGCCTTCGAGGGCATCGCCTCCCATCCCTACGCTCACCAGCCCTCCTACGTCGACAGGATGTGGACGCGGCTCGACGCCCTGAGGGCGGTCCGCGATCAGTACGGCGATAACGCCACCCCCCTATGGATCACCGAGGCCGGGATCTCAACCGAGGCCACCTCCGGTGTGCCGCCCGACCAGCAGGGAGATGTGCTCGCCGAGCTCTATCGCTCGATCGAGGGACACGATGTCCGCTCCTTCGTCATCCATCGCTTCTACGACGTCGGCTCTGACTACTGGGGTCAGTACGGCGTGCTCCAACAGGACCTGACGCCGAAGCCGGCCTACTGCGAGCTGGGCGCGGCGATCGGGACCGCCTGCTGATCCAGCCGCGCGATCCCGATGCCTGTGACTGCGTCGGATGTCGTCAGAACTCGGCGCGCCGAGCGTGGCGACGGGCCCGCCGTCGAAGCACCTGCCGCCGGCCGAGGAAGAGGCCGACGATCGCCAGGCCGACCAGCCCGAGCCCGAGGTAGAGCGCGGCGCGGTCATCGTCGTCCCCGGACTGCTCCTCCGTCGGCGGCGGCTCCTTGGGGAAGACGGTGCGATCGACCGTGTCGCGCGCCTTGAGGCAGTAGCCGTACGCCGTCAGCTCGGCCGATCCGAACCAGCCGTAGCCGGTGGCCGACCAGGTGCCCGTGCGGGTGAAGTACCCCTCCGCAAACAGGGCGTCGCGCGATCCGCCGAAGCTGAAGCCGCCGGCGATCAGCGCGCGGCCGCGCGGACACGGCGGCGTCGTCGCCGTGGCCACCTCACCCTCGTCGACCGATGTCGAGGCCGACACCACCTTGAACGGAAGGCTCCGGTCCTCCGCGCAGTAGGCGATCGCGGTGAGCTCGCCGCCGTCCTGGTCGACCGCCCCGGCGCTCACCCGCCATCCGTTTCCGACCGCCCTCGACTCGGTGATGTAGTTGCCGCCGTACTTGATTCCGCCGTAGCCGACGACTCCTGGCGTCGTGAAGTTGGTGCGCTGGAAGCCGCCGGAGATCAGCTCGGTGCCCTCGGGACAGCGAGCAGTCACCGTCCCGGTCCCCAGCCGCCTGACGAAGGTGGTCTCGTGCGGTGAGGCGGTCGGGACCAGCCCCCGCCCGCAGACCACCTGGAGGCTCCCCCGGCGCGGGCGGGTGTGAGCGGTGCTCGGATCGGCCAGGACGGCGGTGACGTGGAATCCGCCCTGCACGCCGAGCCGCTCGTAGGAGTGCGGGTAGAGCCCTTCGCCGTCGCTTCCCAAGGGCGTCGCGTTGAACCATCCGCCCCCTAGGGGGGAGGTCCCGCCGGGGCAGGAAATCTCCGAGCGCCTGATCTGATCGAGGTTCGTCATCCGGACGGTGCGCGTCGCGGCCGTGAGGTCCTTGAGCGGACCGACCCCGGCCGCCAGAGACTCCTCGCTCAGCCCCAGGTCACCCTGGACGTACACCGGCCCGTAGTCGGAGTCGAGAACGAAGACCCTCCCCTTCGCTCCCGCCCGGATCGCGAGAACGAGGCGGTTGCACTCGTTCTCCTCGCGGACCACGTTCACCAAGCCGAAGCCCTGCACCGCATCGAGGCTTGCGGTAACCACCACCTCGACTCCCAGCTCACGCCGGAGGACCGCCGCGATCTCGTCCGGCGCCGGATAGCACTCGGTGTCGGAGCCGATCCGCCTGGACGCCACGATCTTGAACCCCTGCTCGAGGCTCCTCGTGGCCTCGTCGTATCCGCCCTGGACGACCTGGCCTCGTGCCGGCTGTGCGCAGAGCGCGACTGCGCTTAGAACGAGTAGGAGCGGCAAAGCCCACTTCATCGAGTTGCGGGTTATAGATGCCCCACCCGCTGTGGCTGAGCAATTAGGCTTCGCCTGAACCGCGGGGTCCCGGGGGCTGCCGACCAGAAAAGGTCCCGCGTGGGGACCACTTGAGGCCGACCGGGACCCCGTGCGGCTTCTCAGCGCCGCTCGGTCGCGCGCTCCGCGCGCTGCTTCCAGTAGCGGTCGAGCCCGAGCCACTGCTGCTCGGGCGGAACGGCCTGGAACATCGCCGCCGCGGTCTCCGGATCGGCGTGCTCGCTCACCTGCCGCCGGATCCGCCGCTCGAACTCCGCGGCTGTCAGCTCGCGGGCAAGCTCCGCCTGCTCTCGGAGGCGAGCGCGGACGATCTCGAAATGGGCCTCGGGATCGTCCACCTCGCCGAAGTGGGTCAGTCCCAGGCTGTCGGGCTCCCAGTCGAGGATCCGGTCGATCGACTCCTCCCAGAGATCGATGTCGATATCCGGCGGAGGCGTCGGCGGCACGACGTAGTCGCTCGGCGGAATCCGGCCCGCGGCCGTGTCGCCCACGAAGGCCCGGCGGCTCGGCGGATGGAGGTAGCTGACGTGGTGCGAGGCGTGCCCCGGGGTGTAGGCGACCCGGAAGCCGAGCACTTCCTCCCCCCCGCTGAGCGCATGGAGATTCCGCTCCGGGACCGCCGCGACCTCCCCCCACAGCCGCTCCATCTGATCGCCGTACAGGCGCTCGGCGCTCGCCAGCAGCTTCGATGGATCCGCGAGATGCCGGGCGCCGCGCTCATGGACGTAGACGGGCAGATCGGGCCAGCGCTTCACCAGCGAGCCCGCGGCCCCCGCGTGGTCGAGGTGAATGTGGGTGAGCAGGAGGGCCCGAGGAGCCTCGCCGCCGAGGGCCTCGATCAGGTTGTCCATCGCGCTGGTCGGGCCGGGATCGATCAGCACGCCGTCGAGCTCCCAGCAGCCGATCACCCGCTCGCGCTCGAGGTGCCTGACGTCGATCAGTCTCATCCAGGCGCGACGCGCGCCGCCTGCGCGGCCCGCGCTCCCGCCGCGCTGGCGAGGGCGGAGCCCTCGCTTCGCATCACCTCGGCCGCCGCTCGCTTGCCCGATTGAATCGCGCCGTCCATGTAGCCCATCCAGGGGGTGGCGGTCTCGGTGCCGGCCCAGTGGATCCGGCCGACCGGCTGGCTCAGCGTGCGCCCCTCGACCCGGTCCCGCGCCTCGAGCGCCCGGACGTCGACGCCGGCGGCGGCGAGCTCGCGTTCGGCAGTCAGCCCCGCGAGGCCGGCACCGACGACAACCGCGTTGCAATCGTGCATTGCCCTAAGTATCCCCGCTCGATGACCGGCGGCTCAGTTCGCCAGCTGGACGGCCTCCCAGACGATCGCCAGCGTGACCAGGAAGATCGCCGCCTCCAGGAGATGCGCGCGCGGGTAGCGCAGGTGCACGCCCACCAGGCCCACCGCGACCGCGACGAGCGCGAGCTTCACGTGCAACGTTCCGTCGCCCCACAGGTCGAGATGGCCGGCCATCGCGCTGCCGGTCGCGATCAGCACCGCGAGAGCGACCAGCGAGCCCCAGCCGAAGCGGCGGGCGACCGCCCTGAGCTGCTCGCGGTTGTCTTCCCCGCGAAGGGCCGGGACGACCGCGCTCGCGAGCATGAGCTGACCTCCCAGGAAGAAGGCCATCGCGATCAGGTGGAGGTAGAGGATCGCGTGCCAGAAGGTCGTGTTCACGGCAGGCTGACCTCGCCGTCGATCACCGGGATCACGCCGCCGCCGACGCGCGGGCGGCCGCCCACCATCTCGACCTCGATCACGCTGGGTCTCCCCATCTCCTCGCCCTGCCGGATCGTCAGCCGCTCGCAGCCCGTCCGCTCGGCCAGAAAAGCGCCGAGCGGCCCGGCGGCGGAGCCGGTCGCCGGGTCCTCGCCGATGCCGAGGACGAAGCAGCGACAATGCGCCCGGTCGGCGGCCGGATCCGCCCAGCACAGATAGAAGGAGTCGATGCCGAGCCGCTCTAGCTCCGCCTCGAGCAACGGCAGCTCCGGACGCGCTGCGGTGACGGCGGCGCTGCTGGCCACCGGCGCGATCAGCTGCGGCAGCCCGGTCGAGGCGAGCTGAGGAGGCAGCTCTGGGTCGGCGTCCTCCGCGGTCAGGCCCGCGATCGCCATCGCGGTCTCCCGGTCGATCTCCTCACCGAGCTCGGCGCGGTTCTGGAGCATCGATGCCCACCAACCCTCGTCCTCCCTCGTGACGTCGATCGGCTGCACGCCCGCGGTCGTCTGCTGAACGAGGCTCGCCTCGTCGAGACCCCGCCATCGCGCTACGGCGACGGCGGTGCCCAGCGAGGGGTGGCCGGCGAAGGGCAGCTCCTCCCGCGGCGTCCAGATCCGGTTGCGGTAATCGGCGCCCTCGGCATCGGGTGACTGAACGAAGGTGGTCTCCGACAGCCTGGTCTCCTGCGCCAGGGCGAGCATCTGCTCGTCGCTGACCGCGTCGGCGTCGTCGACAACGGCCAAGCCATTGCCCGCGAGCGGCCGCTCGGCGAAGACGTCGAGCCAGGAGATCCGACGGGGCATGCCCAAATGATCGCGATCGTGCGCCGTGGCGCGGCACGCGGCGTACGTTCTGCACGGAGCCGAATCACCAACGAGGGAGAGATATGAACGAGCAATATCCCCTGACCTTCTCGGTGGACTACCCGGATCGAGACCTCGACCGGCTGACCACCTTCTTCCGGATCTTCACCGTGATCCCGATCGCGATCGTGGCCGGCACCGTGTCCGGCGCCACCTACTCCTACAGCAACGGCGCGGGACCGACCACGACGACGATCGTCGCGGCCGGAGGGATCCTGTTCGCGGCGCCGCTGCTGATGATCCTGTTCCGGAAGAAGTACCCGCGCTGGTGGTTCGACTGGAATCGCGAGCTGCTTCGCCTCCAGGCTCGCGTCGCGGCCTACCTCGCACTGCTCAGCGACGAGTACCCCTCCACCGACGAGCAGCAGTTCGTCCACCTGCAGATCGACTACCCGAACGTCGAGACCGACCTCGCCCGCGGCATGCCGCTGATCAAGTGGTTCCTGGCGATCCCGCACTACGTCGTGCTGTTCTTCCTCTACATCGCAGTGTTCTTCGTGGTGATCTTCGCCTGGTTCGCGATCCTGTTCACCGGTCGCTACCCGAGGTCGCTGTTCGACTTCGTCGTCGGCGTCGGCCGCTGGCATCTGCGGGTGGCGGCGTACATGTTCATCCTCGTCACCGACAAGTACCCGCCGTTCTCGCTCGAGTAGGGCACCGATCAGAGCACCGAGCGCACCTGAAGACGAAGGTGCCGAGCCAGGTCACTCGGCGTCCAGCATCCCCGCCTGAGCCCGGGGGTGTCAAACTCAACTCAGCGTGGACATGTCCGCCGGCATGTGGGTCGTGATGGGCGCGATGATGGTCGTGATGATGGGCGGCATGGCCTACGCCGGCGCGAGGTCGCTCTGGCGCCGGATGCGGGGCCGCCATCGCGATCCCGGCCACGACGGGTGAGCGAGGCAGCCGCGGACGAGCAGGTCCGCCACCCGCTTTTCGCCCGCATCTATGTGCGCCTCTCGCGCAAGCGGCACGAGCGCGAGGATCAGCATCGGCGGCGCCTGCTCGACGGGCTGTCGGGCCGCGTGATCGAGGTCGGCGCGGGTAACGGACTCAACTTCTCGCTCTATCCCGAGACCGTCGAGCGCGTGCTCGCCGTGGAGCCCGAGCCGCTGCTCAGGGAGGCGGCGATCGAGGAAGCGCGCAAAGCCCCCGTGCCGATCGAGGTCGTCGACGGGATCGCTTCGGCGCTTCCCGCGGCGGACCGCTCGCAGGATGCGGCCGTCGCTTCCCTCGTGCTCTGCTCGGTGCCCGACCAGGGGGCCGCCCTCGCCGAGATGCGCCGGGTCCTGAAGCCCGGCGGCGAGCTCCGGTTCTACGAGCACGTAGCGGCACATCGCCCGCTGCCGGCGCGTCTTCAGCGGATCGCCGACGCGACGTTCTGGCCGCGCGTCGCCGGCGGGTGTCATCTGGCGCGCGACACCATGGCGGCGGTCGAGGCGGCGGGCTTCGAGGTCGAGAGCAGCGACCGGTTCCCGTTCACGCCCGGCGCGCCGGTGCCCTCGCTGCCGCACATCCTCGGGTCCGCGCGCGTCCCAAGCTCCTAGGGTTCGCTCAGCGCGGGCGCTTGGCGCGGTAGAGCGCCAGCGTCCCGAGGATCGTGCGGAGGCGGTGGGTCTCCTCGGCGTGCTCGAGTCCGCCCCGCTCGAAGATCTCGGGGAGCGCACCGCGGAAGTTGTTGCGCGTGTTCGAGAAGCCGTCGAAGGCGCGGATGCCGAGGGATGCCACGGCCATCACCGGATCGCTTGGCCTGCCCCAGTCAGCGACGTGGAGCTCGCCACCGGGCCGAAGGACGCGGGCGATCTCACGAACGGTCTCGTCGGTCGGCCCCGGATCGAGGTGGTGGAAGAAGAGGGTCGAGAGGACCCGCTCGAAGCTCGCGTCCTCATAGGGCAGCTCGTTCGAAAAGCCCTCGGTGAGCTCGAGCTCGACGCCCGCCCGCTCGGCCTTGTTGCGGGCCTGGGCGAGCATCTCCGGGTCGGCGTCCAGCCCGGTCACCTCAGCGCGCGACTCGCGCCGCTTCACCTGGATCGCGAGGGTCCCGGTGCCGCAGCCGAGGTCGAGGATCCGCTGGCCCGGAGCGGGCGCCGACTGGTCGATCAGCAGGTCCTTGAAGCGACGTTCCCTGGTGGTGAGACGGACAACAGGGTCGTAGATCCGGGTGAGCGCCGGGAAGCGAAGCGCCGGCAAGTAGCCGCCGGGTCCGGGACCTTCAGTGGGCGTGGCCATGACGAACCGTCTCCCAGGATTCCCAGGTGATTCTCAGGATGACTCCCGTGATCACGATCGCGATCACCGGGTCGGCGACGGAGACGCCGATCGCCACCAGACCCGCGCTCAGCATCACGCCGAGGCTGACGAACCCATCCGTGCGCGCGTGATAGCCGTCGGCGACCAGCGCCGAGCTGTCCAGTCGCCGGCCGGCCCGCAGCCGGACCTGCGCAGCCGCCTCGTTGCCGGCGAACCCCACCGCACCCGCCAGGGCCAGCGCGATCAAATGATCCGGCGGGGACGGGTTGACGATCTTCTCGATCGCGAAAGCCGCCGCGAAGCAGGCGCTTATGAAGATCGCGGACACCACGGCGAGACCCGCGTAGCCCTCCGCCTTTCTGGAGCGAAGCAGGAACGCGGTCGCCAGCGGAACCGCGGTCAAGGCGTCGCCGAAGTTGTGGATCAGGTCGGCGAGCAATGCGACGCTGCCGGTCGCCACGTAGACCACGGCTTGGAGCGCCGCCGTGGCTCCGAGCACCGCGAGGGACGCCCCGACGGCGCGCAGGCCCGCGCTCGAGCGCTTGATGCTCGGGTCGATCAGGCCGTGGGAGTGGCCCTGACCGGAGTCGTCGTGCGTGTGGGGCCCGTCGTGTGGATGGGCGTGAACTGTGCCGTCGCGGTGACGGTGACGATCGCCGCCAAGCTCCCGGTAGGCAAGGGCTTCCGCTGCCGCCATCAGGACGGCTCACGACCTGCGATCTCGTCGAGGTCGGTCTGCTTCGGCTTCGGAAATCGACTCACGTCGGCGGTCTCAGTGCCCGTGGTGCTCGTGCACCACCGCGTGCCCCCGACCGCGCGCGATCAGGTAGCGGTTCGCGAGGAAGGCGAACGGATAGGCGATCGCGAATCCGGCGGCGATGCTGCCGTAGAAGAGCGGATCGCCGAGCCCGGCATCAATCGCGTCCGGAATCAGAACCACCACGAGGTTGTCGATCGCCTCCATGATCGTGATCGAGAGGGTGTCGGCGGCCAGCGCGGTCGAGACGATCACACCCGCCGCGAGCCCGGCGCGGATCAGCGGCAGCGAGGTGAGCCCGAAGCCGAAGAAGTAGGCGAGCCCGATCGCCAGGACCAGCTGCGCGACGTTCCCCCAGCCGAACGCGGTGGCGAGCGCCATGCCCGAGAACTCGCCGATTGCGCAGCCGGTCAGGCAGTGGGTGGTCGCGCTGACCGCGAGCGAGTTGAGCTCAGGTGGCGGCGCGGCCTGTGGGTGTTCCGTGGTGACTTCCATCAGTGCGCGTGTCCGGCGGCGGGAGCCTCCACGGGCAGCCGCTCCTCACCCGTGTACCCATCGGGATCGGCGAGGAACGTGGAGCGGCAACCCTCCGAGCAGAAGAAGTAGGTGTGACCGGCGTGCTCCGCGCGCAGCGCCTTCGAGCGGTCGACCTTCATGCCGCAGACCGGATCGGTCGCTCCGCGGCGGATGGTCAGATTGAAAAGCCCGGCGAACACCAGCGCCCCGAGCACGTTGAGGACGAGCTTGTAGTCGAGCTCGACCGAACCGAAGATGTCGTCCCGCGTCGGGCGGGTGTCGGGGATCAGCCCGACCGCGCCGAAGAGCAGGTCGATGACGAGGGCCGCCAGCACCATGGTCACGAACATCAGCGCGGTGATCCGCAGCGCGTAGGCCCAGCCGTAGTACTTGCCGTAGGCGACGATGATCGGGAGCACGATCAGGTCGGCGAAGATGAAGGCGATCACGCCGGCGAAGCCGATGCCGCCGGACCAGAGCACCGCGGCGAGCGGCGCGTTGCCGACCGAGCAGACGAAGCTCACCACGGCGATGATCGGCCCGGCGATCACGTTCTCGAGCGTCTTCAGGGCCCCCGGGGCGTCCTCGATGAAGAGGAAGTTGAAGAAGTCGTCGCCGAGCAGGCCGATGAAGCCGGCGAGCAGGAATCCGATCGTGATTTCCTTCCAGAGCATCTTCCAGTCGCCGCGGAAGTTGTGCGCGACGTCGGACCACGCCTCGACCGACGTGATCCTCTCCCTCCAGCTCCCCCTGCTCTCCACGGACAGGTGTATGTGGCCCGCCTGCGCCTGTTCGGCGTGCTCGCGCGCGGCGTCCTCCAGCTTCGGCGAAACGAAGGCGCGCAGCAGGATCGCCATCAGCGCGATCAGGACGATCCCGCCGACGAACTCCGCCACGGTGAACTGCCAGCCGATCAGGATCCAGATCACCAAGCCGAGTTCCCAGACCAGGTTGGTGGAGGCGAACTGGAAGGCGAGCGAGGTGACGGCAGAGGCTCCCTTTTGGAAGAGGGACTTGGCGATCGCGATCGCCGCGTAGGAGCAGGACGAGGAGGCGGCGCCGAGACCGGTCGCCTTGGCGAGCGGCCCGACGCCGCTGCCGGCCAGCGCCGACTCGATCCGCTCGCGGGGCACCCACGCCTGCACGATCGCCGAGATCGCAAAGCCGAGCACCAGGGCCCACCAGACCTCGTAGGCCATCAAGAAGGACTGCTTGAAGCCCTCGCCGATGGTGTCGATCGCGTCCGCCATCCTTGACGGACTATACCCCATAGGGGTATGCTGATGAGCATGACGAACACGACTACACCCGGCTACACGGCATCCAAGGAGCAGCTCGTGGCGCGGCTGGCGCGGGTCGAGGGACAGGTCCGCGGCGTCACCCGGATGGTCGAGGAGGACCGCTACTGCATCGACGTCCTCACCCAGATCGAGGCGGCCCAGGCCGCACTCAACAAGATCGCGCTCGGCCTGGTCGACGACCACGTCCGCCACTGCATGCGGGGCGGCAAGGGCGCCTCCGAGGCGCAGGTGCAGGAACTGATGGGCGCTGTCGGGAGGCTGGTCAGCTCGTAATGGTGCTGGTGGTCGGCTAGCGGCCCTACCGGTTCAGCACCTCGACGAGGACTGGCTCGATCAGGGCTCCGATCTGGCGCTGCCCCTCCTCGTTCGGGTGGAGCGTCCCAGCGGTGCTGCCGATCACCTCGCTGATCCGCCCGAAGTCGGCGCCCCCGCCGAGGGGCAGCGGGCGGCCGGTCAGCCCCTCGCCCAGCGTCCGGACCCAGCGCTGGGACCCGGCGCAGAGCCCGTGGCCGCGGAAGCGCTCGGCCACCCCGGTGACGGCGTGCCAGCCGTGCTCCTCGGCTGCGGCCTGCACCTTGTCGTCGAGCGGCGCGAGGACCTGCTCGCGCGCCCAGCGGGCTTCGTCCGGGGTGACGCCGCCGAAGAGCATCTTGCAGTCCGAGCCGTCGGCGGCGGTGGTCGGGTCGAAGTAGTCGACGATGATCACCCGGTCGGCCGGCACCAGCGGCTCGAGGGCCGTGGCCAACTCGCCGTAGCCGACGGGCAGCGCGTCGAGGCGCTCGTCGACGTACTCCTCGAGGGTGGGGAACCTCGCCCCCGCCGGCGCAAAGGGAAAGTCGTCGTTGAAGTGCTGCGCCCAGCAGCGCTTCACCAGGGTGCAGAACTTGACCGCCTTGGAGAAGCCGACGTCGTTTGCGCCGATGCTGATCATCACCGCGGCGAGGCCGCCGCTCTCCTTGGCGCGCGCGGCGGCATCGGCCACCTCGTCGATCTGGGCCCGCGCGCGGTGAAAAGGCCTGGGCTCGATCCCCTTGTAGGGGCCCAGCAGGCCCGTCCGGATCGTCGCCCCTGAGCAGGCGTAGTTGAGGTAGCCGATCTCCGGGTGGTCGCGCTGCAGCTGCCTCGCGGCGATCGTCTCGCCGGAGGCGGCGGAGCGATGGCACGCCCGGTCCTCCCAGCGCGGCCGCGAGGGCGCCGGGTTGCCCTCGCCTGAGGCGACCGAGTCGCCGATCGCCACCATCGCACTGCCTTCGTTCGGCGGCGGTGAGTCGTCGCCGCCTCCGCATCCCGCAGTCGCCGCAATCGCAGTCGCGGCGACCGCGGCGACGGCTCGTCGCGGGCCCCTCATCGAGGCGAGTCTAGGGGCGGCTCGGGACCGTTTCGTCGGGCTGGCCTGCGACGCTCCTGCGCAGGTGGAGTTCGATCTTCAGCCGATACGAAATTGGCTGCGCGAGGTCAGGTGGCCGTGGGACGCGCTGCTCGTCCTGCTCGGCGCTGGGGTCGTGGTCTCGCTGGCCTTCGGCTGGAGCGAGGCGTCCGGCCTCTTCGCCGGCACGCTCTTCGGCGCCGCGCTGATCCTGCGCTTCCCGCCAGTGGTCGCAGGGGCGGAGCCGCTGGGGGGATTTCTGCGCGGTCTGCGGCCGCTGATCCTTCCGGCGGTGATCGTGATCGTCGCGGGGACGGTGGCCTACTCCTGGATCGTGCCGCTGCTGGTCGTGCCCGCGCTGCTGGTCGCCGCCTGGTTCCTCCTGGTCGCGCCCGAGGTCGGCCGGGCGCGCGAGGCGCTCGGCGAGACGGCGCGCTGGCTGCAGAGCGGGCTCGGCAACTGGGGGCACGTCGCGGTGGGACTCGCCACGCTGATCGGGATCGTGGCGATCGTCTGGATCGTCATCGGCCTCGGCCCGGACGTCGGCCTCTATGAGGACCGCCCCGAGATCTCGAACGTCGCGATCACGCTGGCGCTGGTCGCCTGGATGGTGGCGGCGGTCCTGCGCCT
>JBKOYL010000072.1:0-7025 GCA_046725395.1 Actinomycetota bacterium
ACGCCTCATGCGCACTGTGACGGTCGTCAAGTCGCGGGCGAGCGCCCATGACCCCGCGATCCGCGAGTTTGAGATCACCCCCGACGGGATCGTCCTCGGGGATCCGGTCGGCGGGCAGCAGCTCATCGACTAGGCCGCGGCTGTCGGCTAGACCGCCGCGCTCTCCCCTCGGTCGTTCCTAACGAATGAATTCGGGTAACCGCAGATGGCGATTGTGGGCATCCACCGGCCCCCACTGTTCCTCCCGGGGGTCGCTGGTCTTATCCCAACGCCTCCGAGGTCTACTGATCGCGATCCGGATCTCGAGACTCGTCGCGACCCGGATCTCGATCCGGATCGAGTTCTCTCGCACGCTCGGCGTGCTCTTCGGCAGCCGCCCTCTCCCTCTCGGCGCGCATTGCCTGTTCGCGGGCCTCCGCCTCAGCGCGCTGAGCGCGCACGCCGCGAAGCTCGGCTTCCTCGCGATGGCCACCCGCTTCAATTCGTTGTGATTCAACCCGCCGTACCTGCCGCCTCCTGCCTGCCAGGAAAAGCGCGATCAGGATCAGTACTCCTACGACGATTAGGACAATGACGAGGCCGGTGCTCATCGCAGCTCCTCTCTAGGGGGCCGCAAACATATCGCTACCCCGCCGAGCCAGGCGATCAACGTAGCCGTCGGCCGAGTCCTGAAGCACCTGCCGATGGGCTCGCGGGCCATGCGTCCACCGCCCTAGCGCGACCGAAGCCTTCCGAGGGCGAAGCCCGCAAGGAACGACCCGCCGATCGCAACCGCGGCAGGATTCTGTTCTGCGAAGCGCCGGGCTCGCTCGAGCGCAGCCCCGGCCGAGTCGGGGGCCTTCTCCCCGAGCTCTTCTCGCTTTTGGGTCGCCGTCTGTTTGATGGAGTCGGCCTTCGCGCTCGCCTTCTCCTTGACGTCGCTCACCTTCGCCTTGGCCTGCTCCTTGACATCGGCCTTCTGGGCGACGGCGGCAGCGGTGTCGCCAAGCTCTTTGCGAGTCTGCTCGATGTCCTCGCGGATCTCCTCGGTTGAACGCTGCTCTTCGGTCACCGCCTCGCCTCCTTCGAACGCTGCTTGGTGTAGTCGACGTCTGCCTTGGTCGTTTCGATCGCCTGCTCCGGAACGGGGGGCGTTCCCTCCTCGACCTTTCTCTTCCCGGTCAGCGCCAGGCTCCCGGCGATCGCTCCGTAGGCTGCGGCAACGATGAGAGCGGCGAGCCAAGCGTCGAGAACGATCGCCAGCGCCAGGATCGCCGCGGCGGTGAGAGCACCGAGCGCGTAGAGCCCGAACAGACCTGCGGCGCCGAACGCGCCCGCGCCGATCCCGAGGCGCTTGCCCTTCAGCGCGAGCTCGGCCTTCGCGAGCTCGATCTCCTTCTGCGCGAGCGCCGAGGTCTGTTCCGTAAGTTGCTTGGTCAGCTCGGAGAGCGATCGCTCCTCTGGCGAGCCGACGCCGGAGCTGCGCTCCGCGGTCACGTCGCGATTCATCACCTCGCCTCCTTGCGAGTGGGTCCCTGGGTGTCTTGCTTCTTCCAGCGCCGGCCTCATCGAAACCCCGGGATGAGACACCGGCGGCGAGCTCCCAAAGCTCGAGCGCGGATAAGCCCCGTCCCCGCCGGGTAGAGCGACCCGTGTGGTTTCCAGATGAGCACTGAGCACGAGAAGATCGCGGCCACGGTTCAGGAGTCGCTGACCGCCTTCGCCCGCCTCCGGGAACACATGCATGGCGATGGCCCAGGGGCTGTGGTGGACGCACTCAACTTGATGTCGGAGGGTGAGCTTCGGCAGATCCTGTTTGCGTTGGTAGTGACGACTGATCATGCGGCGGGGGACGAGCGTGGCTGATCGCATCCCTGGCGCTGCCTCGGGGGCGTCGCACGTTCCGAAGGGCCGCGCGCTCGTAGCCCGCGCCGGCTAGCCGCCCGGCTCGGAGACGCTCGTCTCGCCGAGCACTGCAGTGTTCCTACACCCCCCCGGGGGTAACAGGCCACCAGTGGCGGTGACGACGGAGATCCAGGCGGGCGTGGTACTTGCCGATCGCTTTCGTGTCCATCGTCGGCTCGGCGCGGGAGGAACGGCGACCGTGTTCCTGGCGGAGGATTGCGTCCTGTGTCGCGAAGTCGCCATCAAGCGCCTCCATACCGAGGGGTCGGAAGCCGACGTTCGACGGTTTCGCCGCGAGGCGCGTCTCGGCGCCTCCCTTAGCCACCCCAACCTGGTGACGGTCTTCGACACGCTTTCCGGCAGCGATGGAGTCTTGATAGTGATGGAGTACGTGCGGGGACGCCCGCTCTCCGACCTCATTGCACCGCCGGGAATGGACCCGATCCGTCTCCTCGAGATCCTCCGTCCTGTCGCCTCAGCCCTCGACTACGCCCACGAGCACGGTGTCGTCCATCGCGACGTGAAGCCGGCGAACATCCTGATCGCCGAGGATCGCCGGGTCAAGCTGGTCGATTTGGGCACCGCGACCGCCGGCCACCTCACCCAGATCACCGCCGAAAACCAGGTTGCGGGGACGCTCACCTATATCGCGCCTGAGCGTCTCATCGGAGAGTCAGCGGGCGAACCAGCCGCCGATGTCTACTCGCTCGCGGTACTCGCGTTCGAGGCGCTCACGGGGTGGCCGCCACATCGTGCTGAGAACCCCCGCGAGCTCCTCGACCAGGTTTTGCACGAGCCTCAGCCCAACGTGATCGGGGAGTGGCCGCAGGCTCCAGCGAAGCTGGGGCGCGTCCTCCAAGCGGGGATGGATCCCGATCCGAAACGCAGACAGGCCTCCGCCGGCGACCTCGTTCGCGACCTGGAAGCTGCGCTCGCGGACCGAGCCACTGCCTCGCGGTCCCTTGGAGTCGACCCGACCGAGCCCATCACGGTGCCGACCGCCCAGGTGCGGCGCGCCCCGTCATCGCCGCCCTCACCGCGGGGCGATGCCAAGCCATCGCGACGAGGCGGCTGGCTGCTCCCCGCCCTTGCCTGTATCGGCGTCTTGCTCGCCGGGGGCGTCTGGCTCGCCTCGTTGGGAGGTGGGGGTGAGAGCGGCAAGAGAACCGCGGGAGCCAGGCACGCGGCGGATCAAGAGCAGGCTCGTCGGCACTCGACGACGCCGGCGGCGGCCGTGCGGACTACTCCGACCACGCCTACCGCTGCTCCCGCGGTCGCGGCTCCGTCGGCCTCGCCCTCCAATTCGAGTGCCACCGGTGCTCAGCTCAACGCGGAGGGGTACTCGCTGATTCAGCAAGGCCGCTACGCCGAGGCGATTCCGGTGCTGCGAAGGGCAGTCGCGTCATTCCCGCAGGAGACGACCGACCTCAACTTTGCCTACTCCCTGTTCAATCTCGGACACGCCCTACGAATGACCGGGCACCCTGAAGCGGCCATTCCGATACTCGAACAGCGCCTCCAGATCCCTAACCAGACGGAGACCGTGCAGGCGGAGCTCGACGCGGCGCGCGCTGCCGCGAGCCAATAGAGCGGTTATTCGGCAGCGATACTCAGCCGCTAGCTACTCGCTTGGAACGGGCAGGGGAGACAGCAGCGCCCATGCCGGTGTAGCGAGCAGTGGGTCGGGTAGGCGTCACCCCGCAATCCATGTGTGAGGAAGGGGACCTTGAACGAACGCGACACCAAGCTCGTCCAGTGGCTGAACGAAGCGCACGCCAAGGAGGCGGAGCTGGAGAGCGACCTGACGGCGCATATCGCCTTGACCCAGAAGCAGCCCTACAAGAAGCGCCTCCGGGAGCATTTGAAGGAGACACGCGATCACCAGCGTTCGGTTGCGCGCCGCATCAAGAAGCTGGGCGGTTCGCCTTCGACCGCGCGAGATAGGCGAGGTGTTCCGAAGGTCGTAGGGGAGGCGGCAGGGAAGGCGGTTGCTGGCGTCAAGGGCCAGGTCGGGGCTGCGCGCGCCCTGGTCACCAGCCAAGCGGAGACTCATCTCCGCAACGCCCAGGAAGAGCTCCGTGAGGAGCATGTCGAAATCGCGCTCTACACCCGCGTCGAGGCCCTCGCGGAGGAGGTCGGCGACCGCGACACCGCCAAGCTGGCCAGGGCTATCCGCCGGGACGAGGAACGCATGGCCAAGTTCCTGGACGCGGAGCTCAAGCGGCTTGTCAGGGACGTCGTCAAGGCGGAGATCCCGCGTGAGCAGCGCCGATCGCTTCGCCGCCCGAGGCGCTCGGGTGCAGCGACGCGCTCCGGCCCCACCAGCCGGCGCAGATCGCAATCGAGAAGGGACAAACCCACTCGCAGGTCCTCACCTTCGCGGTCCCGCTCGCGCTCCTAGTCGGAGATCAAGCAGCGGTGTCCGAGCTGGTTCTAGGTCCCATGGTGCGCTCCCGACTTGACGATTGCGGCAGTCACCGCGAGAACGGATAGGCCGATGAGAGATTCGGGTAAGCCGAGGGCATGTCATGGATTCCGGGACCTTCGCAGCTCCGAAGTGCGGCCCGAGGCTTTGGCAGGATTCGCCGTGCCGGTGGGCCGCGCCGACTTCGCCTGGTCCGGGTCGGGCGCCCGCAGGGGCGTTTCGTCCCGAGCACCAAGGTGACCGTGGAGGTAAAAACGGTGAGCGGGGAGATCGTCCGCTTCGATCCTGAGCTGCCGGTCCCGTTCTTCTACGCCTGGGGCTACAGGCTCGCTCGGCGCCTCGGGCTTCCGGTGGCATCGACGCTCGATCCGGAGGATCTCAGCTTCGAGTTGCCCGTCCCGGGCTGGGCCTGGCCGGGCGGGCGGGAATTTTCTTCGGGCTGAGCTCGCCTGTCGCGTGGATCGCTCAGGTCAGGCGCTTGACTCTCGACTTCAAGCCGGCTCCGGCCGAGAACTTCGGCGCCCGGCTCGCGGGGATCTTGATGCGCTCGCCGGTGCGAGGGTTGACACCGTTTCGCGGACCACGCTCGACAACTTGGAACTTCCCGAATCCAGGGAAGCTCACCTCCTCGCCGCGGCTCAGCGCGCCGCCGATTGCGTTCAGCATCACGTCGACGGCCTTCCTTGTCTGTTTCTTGCTGAGCCCGCTGTCGGCGCTGACGCGGTCAACGAATTCACCCTTTGTCACTCTCCGACCTCCCTCGTGGATCAGTCCGACTCTTCCTCGGCACCGTCATCATCGCCACCGTCCTCGAGCGCGACGACGCGCTGCTCGAGGGACTCCAGGGCATCCGCGCGCGTGACGTTCAACGCGATCCCGCTTCTCGTCACAGACGCGCCTGTCGGGCGGTGTTTCGCGGTCACCTCGTAATGGCGTTTGACTTGCTCCACGGCGAGATCGACGTCCTCTATGCGGATCCTTGTGATGTCGGTCACGCTCTTCAGCTCCTCTCATCTCATTGCCTGGAACAGCGCACCGGCGGACGCCCATTCACCGGCACTGCTTGATCGACTCTTCGTATACCTACCTCCGCGCTTCGTAGTCCTCGAGCCGCGCCTCGTGTGATCTCCGCGCCGGCGGGTACGCAGCCTCCGCATGGCGGAGCTCCTGCTGGCGGTGGCATTCGCGCTGATCATCGGCGGAGCGATCCTGTTCACGAACGCGGTCGAGTGGTCGGGCAAACGCCTCGACCTCGGTGAACGAGCCGTCGGAAGCCTGCTGGCCGCGGTCGGTACGGCGCTGCCGGAGTCGCTGATTCCGGTGGTCGCGGTCCTTTCGGGTGGCGAGTCCGAGCAGGTCGCGATCGGCGCAATCGTCGGCGCCCCCTTCATGCTGGGCACGGTCGCCATGCTCCTGGTCGGCGCCAGCGCGCTGGCGTTCCGCCGACGCCGAAGCAGCGGTTCGAAGGTGACCCCCGACGACCGCTCGCTGCGTCGCGACCTCGGCGTCTTTCTGCCCTGCTTCGCCACCGGCATCGGCCTGGGGCTGGTCGACTCGACCTCCGTCCACATCGCGGCGGCGGTCGGCTTGCTGATCGCCTACGGCGCTTATGCGCGGCGGACGGTTCGGCACAGCGGCGAGAGCGAGGACGTGGACGAGCTCGAGTCGCTCAGGTTCGACCCCGGCAGGGAGGACCACCCTCGCACCATCGCGATCGTCGCCCAGGTCGTGATCGGACTGCTGATGATCGTCGGCGGCGCCGAGCTCTTCGTCGAGGAGGTCGTGACGGTCGCCGAGGGGCTCGGCATCTCCGCGCTGGTGCTCTCCATCGTGCTCGCCCCGCTGGCGACCGAGCTCCCGGAGAAACTGAACAGCGTGCTCTGGATCCGCCGCGACAAGGACACGCTGGCGGTCGGCAACATCACTGGCGCGATGGCGTTTCAGTCCACGGTGCCGCTCGCCCTCGGCCTCGCGGTGACCGACTGGGACCTCGACCGGTACGCAGTCGCCGCCGGGATCGCCGGCCTGGCCGGCGGGGCCCTGGCACTGTGGCGGCTACCCAAGGACAGGCTGGGGATACCGGTGGTGGCCGCCTGGAGCGCCCTGTTCGCCGGCTTCGTCGCCTTCGCCGCGCTGGGTCCCTGAGCCGCCATACCGGGATCGTCCGGGGGCGGCGCGGGCCTAGGGTTCGTCAAATCCCGGATTCGGCTGCCGCCGTATCCCGAGTGTGTCCGTCAGTCCCGCCATTCGACCTCTCACCCTGGCGGGGCTGGCGGCCGCACTCTTCGGGGCCGGGCTCTACGTCTTCGGGACCCAGCACACGCCCGATTACTCGACCTCGCTGTTTGGGCAGAGCGGCCCGGACACATTCTCGCTGAAGTCGTGGCTCGCGACGGGTGTGCTCGCCTTAGCCGTCGTGCAGCTCGGCCTGGCGCTCTGGATGTACGGGCGGCTGCCCTGGATTGCGATCGCGCCTCCCGCGGTCGGCCGGGTCCACCGGGCGATCGGGGTCGCGGCGATTCTGCTGACCGTCCCGATCGCCTACCACTGCGCCTTCGCCTATGGCGTGCAGACGGAGATCGACACGAGGGTCGCCGTCCACTCGATCGCCGGTTGCTTCCTCTATGGGGCGTTCGCGGCGAAGCTGGTCTTCGTTCGGTCCCCAAGCTGGCGCCTTCCCGGCTGGGCGCTGCCGCTGGCCGGCGGCACACTCGTT
>JBKOYL010000030.1:0-15216 GCA_046725395.1 Actinomycetota bacterium
GGTCGCCGCGGAGACGGCATAGACGGCCTCGGAATCGGCGCCGCGCCCCTTCCGCCAGCCCGCGACCAGCTCCTCTCGCTCTTGCTGCGGGATCAGGTCGATCTTGGAGAGGGCGATGATCTCCGGCAGGTCCTCGAGCCCGGCGCCGTAGCCGGCGAGCTCCTCCCGGACCGTTCCGTAGTTCGAGTCGGGGTCCCCCTCCGTCGGCACGACCTCCACCAGATGCACCAACAGACGGCACCGCTCGAGATGCGCCAGGAACTCGTGGCCCAGCCCGGCCCCCCCGGCGGCTCCCTCGATCAGCCCCGGGACGTCGGCGAGCACCAGCTGGCGGTCTTCGAGCTCGATCGTTCCCAGGTTGGGCTCGACGGTCGTGAACGGGTAGTCCGCGACCTTCGGCTGGGCTCGTGTCAGCCGGGCGAGCAGCGATGACTTGCCGGCGTTGGGCAGGCCCACGAGCCCGACGTCGGCGAGCAGCTTCAGCCGCAGCTCGATCTCGCCTGACTCCCCCAACAGGCCCCGCTCCGCGAAGCGGGGCGCCTGCCGCGTAGGGGTGGCGAAGCGCTTGTTGCCATGCCCGCCCGAGCCACCCCGAGCGACAACCAGCCGCTGTCCGTCGGCCATCAGCTCCGCCTCCGAGCCGTCCAGCCCGCGCACCACCGTCCCCGGCGGCACCGGGATCACCCGGTCCCCCCCTCGCTCCCCGTGCTGGCGCTTGCCCCTGCCGTGCCGGCCACGGCCTGCGCGGAAGTGGCGGCTCCGGCCGAGCGAGGAGAGGTCGCGGCGCTGGGCATCACAGACGAGCACGACGTCGCCGCCGCGTCCGCCGTCACCACCGTCCGGGCCACCCCGCGGGACGTGCGCCTCCCGCCGGAAGCTGACCACGCCGTTGCCGCCGCCGCCTCCCTCCACGTAGATCTTCGCTCGGTCGAAGAGCATGCCGCGAAGTTAATGCGGCGGCGGTTTTTGTGGCCGCCGTTTGATGCCGGTGCGGGCGCCGCGGCTCTCCCGCGGCCTCGGCCCCCGCGCGCCGTGCCTAGGCGCTCTGCTCCCCGATGCTGAAGTTGACCTGATCGCCTTCCACGCTGGCGTCGAGCTCCATGTCGTCGAGCATCGCGGCGGCGCTCGGCTCGAGGCTCACGGCGACCTCCTCGCCCTCGACGATCTGATCATCGGGCGGCGGCACATCGATGACGGAGATGATCAGGCTTCCACCGGGCCCGGTTCCGTCCTGCGGCTGAGGGGCGATGCGGAACATCGACCCGTCCGGCACGTCGGACGCATCGAGGATTCCACGGATGGCATGCGAAGCCTCTGGGGTGATCGTGAGCACGGGGCTCACCTCCTCCTGGTCGAGAGCATGAGCCCTAGCGTTACCCGGGATCGAAGCCCGGAAACGGCTACTCGCTCGCTACGACCGAGATCGTGCGGCCGCGCCGGCCCGTGCTGAACTGCACCACGCCGGGACGGGTGGCGAAGATCGTGTGATCGCGGCCGAGGCCCACGCCATCTCCGGGCCGGAAGCGCGTGCCGCGCTGGCGGACGATGATCTCCCCGCCGTTCACCGCCTGCCCGGCGAACACCTTGACGCCGAGCATCTTGGGATTGGAGTCGCGGCCGTTGCGGCTCGAGCCAAGTCCCTTCTTATGAGCCATCGCTGGCCTCCTTCTTCGTAGCCGAGGAGCCGCTCCTGGCAGGCGGCTTCCTCGAAAGCATCTTCACGTCGGTGATCTCCAGCCGCGTCAGCTCGGAACGGTGACCGGCCCGCCTCCGGTAGCCCTTCTTCGCCCGGTACTTGAAGACGCGCAGCTTGGGACCACGCTCGTGGCCGGCGACCTTCGCCTCGACCTTGACCTTCTCGAGGTTCTTGCCCACGACCATCTCCTTGTCGCGGAAAGCGACGGGTCGGAGATCGACCTTGTCGCCCTCCTTGGCGCTCAGGCGGTCGACGAGCACGGTCGAGCCCTTCTCGACGCGGTACTGCTTGCCGCCTGTCTCGATCACTGCGTAGCTGGCCAATTTGCCTTTCCTGATTCGGCGGCGGTTTTTGTGGCCGCCGTAGATGCTGGTGCTTATCCCTCAGCTCTTGCTGCCTTCGCCGGCGCGTGAGCGTCGCCGGCCGCCCCTGCTGCCACGACGCCTGCGCCCGCCGGAGGACGAGGATTCTACCTTCTCGCCCGCGTCGCCATTGGAACCGGACTGGACCACGTTGCCCTGGCTGTCGAGCAGCGAGGCGGTTGCCGCGGAGCGGCCGACGCTCTCGATGCGCACCATCCGCTGCTCGCCGACGTGCGGACCGGCGCCAGTCACGCTGACGATGTAGGAGTCGACGCGCGCCACCGCGTCGTCCACGTTGTACATGTGGGGCTCTTCTATCGAGACGAGAACCTCCTCGCCGACCTGGAAGGGCAGCGCCCGCTGCTCGATCTCCTCGCGGCCTCCGGTCTCGACCACGTGGAACGTGTCGACCGGCAGGGCGTCGCCACCCTCGAAGTGGAAGCGCTTGCCGGTCTCCTCCTCGAGCTCGGTGAGGCCGGAGTCGGGCCGCAGCAGCTCCGCGGCAACCCGCGGGTTCACCCGGATCAGGTAGGCCTCGGGCTTCGGCTGCTCGGCCACCACCTCCTGCAGCTTGCGAACGATCGAGATAGCGACCGTCTCCTCCGAGGCGACGACGCCCTCCCCGTCACAGGTCGGGCAGCGCTTGGTCAAGATCTCCCGGACGCCGTCGGTGACGTTCTGACGAGTCATCTCGACGAGGCCGAGCGGCGAAACCTCGACGACGTAGGTCTTCGTGCGGTCCTCGTCCAGGGCGGTCCGCAGCGTCTTCAGCACCATGTCGCGGTTCCGCGACCGCGCCATGTCGATGAAGTCGATGACGATGATCCCGCCGATGTCGCGCATGCGCAGCTGGCGCACGACTTCCTCGGCGGCCTCGACGTTGACCTTGGTGATCGTGTCCTCCAGGCGGCCCCTCCCCTTGCCGGTGAAGCTGCCGGTGTTGATGTCGATCACGGTCAAGGCCTCGGCGTAGTCGATCATCAGGTAGCCGCCCGAGGGCAGGTCGACGCGACGGCTGAGTACCGAGTCGAAGGCCTCCTCGACGCCCCACTTCTCGAGCAGCGACTCCTTGTCCTTGTAGAGCTCGACCCGGTCCGCCAGCTCCGGCGCGGTCCGCTGCAGGAATTTGGTGACGCGCTCGTGCTGCTTGTGGTCGTCGATGATCGCGCCCTCGAACTCCTCGACCAGCACGTCGCGCACGACGCGGATCGATAGATCCGCCTCCTGGAAGACCATCTGGCCGACGTCCGATTTCTCGGCGCGCTCGGTGACGACCTCGTTGAGCCGGTGCAGGTAGGCGATCTCGCGGACGAAGTCCTCCTTCTTCGCCCCCTGGGCGGCCGTGCGGACGATCACGCCGCCCTCCCCGATGTCCACCTTCTCGATCAGCTTGCGAAGCCGCTGGCGCTCGTCGTCCGGCAGCCGCTTCGAGACACCGATTCCGCCGCCCTGCGGCATGTAGACGAGATAGCGACCCGCGATCGAGAGCTGCATCGACAGCCGCGCACCCTTCGTCTTCAGGGGGTCCTTGACGACCTGGACGATGATGTCCTGGCCGGGCTTGATCAGCTCGTCGATCCGGCGGCCGCGCCCCCGTCCCCGCTTCGGGACGGTCTGTCCGCCGGGCATGACGATCTCGTCGACGTGGAGGAAGCCGTTTCGCTCCAGGCCGATGTCGACGAAGGCCGCCTCCATGCCGGGCAGGACGTTGTCGACCTTGCCCTTATAGATGTTGCCGACGATCGAGCGACGGCCGCGCCGCTCGACGTAGAGCTCGGCGACCTTCCATTCGTCGCTCGGGGAGGCCTTCTTGCGCTTCTTCGTGGGCGCTCCCGTCGCCTCCAGCGTCGCGACCCGGGTCTCGCCGCGGTCGACGCTGACGAGGATGTTCTTCTTCATGAGATTCCTTTCTGCGTGAGCAGAGCACGACGCGCCCCTCTACCGCCGTGGCCGGCGGTCGTTGGGCGGTGTCTGATTTCGATGTGCTCTCTCTGGCTCAGCGCAACAGTTGTGTTGGTGCCCTGCTGCGGGAGTTGAGCCGCGCCTGTGCGTGGATGCTCTGCAGGAGCCCGATCGCCAGGAAGGTGGCAAGCACCGAGGAGCCCCCGTATGACATCAGGGGCAGGGTGATGCCGGTGACCGGCATGACGCCGAGGGTCATGCCCACGTTGACCATGATCTGGAACATGAGCATGGCGGCGATGCCGCCGGCAATCAGGGTCCCGTACAAGTTCTTGGAGAGCGTCAGGATGCGCAGCATTCTCCAGATGAGCAGGGCGTATAGGGACAGAACGAACGCCGCACCCGCAAAGCCGAAGCGCTCCCCGACGACGGCGAAGACGAAGTCCGTGTGCCGTTCGGGAAGGAAGAGGAGCTCGGTCTGGGTCGAGTTGTCGCCGCGTCCGGTCTTCTCGCCGGACCCAATCGCGGTGACGCTCTGGTTGACCTGATAGCTCGCATCGCTCGGATCGTTTGAGGGATGCAGGAATGCGGTGAGCCGGTCCTGCTGGTAGCCGTGTAGCGGGCTGGGCAGGCCGGCAGCCGGCGCGATGACCAGGACGAAGCTGACGGCCGCAGCCGCGAGCCCGCCGATCACCGCGAAGTGCCGCCAGGGCACGCCGGCAAGGAAAAGAGTGGTGATCGTGACGACCGCGAGCACGATGCCCGTGCCGAGGTCGGGTTGCAGGAAGACGATTGCCGCCGGGGCGAGGCCCAGCGCCAGGACTCGAAGCGTCTGGCGCATCGGGGTGCCGCGACGGGTGCGCTCGATGACGAACGCGGCGAGGGCGACAACCAGCAGCAGCTTGGCGAGCTCCGAGGGCTGGAAGCGGAAGTAGGGAAGCTCGATCCAGCGGCGGGAGCCGCGCGCGGCAGCCCCGAACAGAAGCACGAGGCAGATCGAGGCGATCATCAGCGAGTAGATCCCGACCCGGATCTCGCGGAAGCGCGAGTAATCCACCCTGGCCACGGCCAGCATCAGGACGATTCCGACGGCCGCGTAGAGCGCCTGCCTGATCGCGAAGTAGAGCGGCTGGCCCTGGACGGCATCGGGGGTCGCCACCGCAAGGGTGAAGACGCTGAATGCGATCAGGCCGACCGCGGCCGCGAGCATCCAGCCGTCGACGTAGGCGACGCCGAGGCGCTCCCCGATCCGGGTGCGCCTGGCCGTGAGTGTGAGCGGTGCCGCCTCCATGACTACATCGGCAGGGTAAACCCCGCCCCGGAATCCGCCGCGATCACTCCTGCGTCCTCGCGGTGCCTGCCGTGGGCGTGATCGGCAGCTTGAAGTAGTGCTCCAGGATCCGGGCCGCGACCGGCGCGGCGGTGTCGACGCCGAATCCTCCTCGCTCGATCGTCACGGCGACGACGATCTGCGGATCCTTGGCCGGCGCAAGGACGATGTACCAGGATTGATCCGGCTGGTTCGGTCGCTCGGCGGTTCCGGTCTTGCCCGCGACGGCGAAGGGGAAGCGCCCGAACACCGGATAGGAGGTGCCGCCGTCCTCCATCGCGGCGCGGGTGAGGCCGGTCATGATCGTGTTGCGCACCGTCTCGGAGATGTCGAGGTGGCGACGCGGCGCCGGCTGGATCTCCTCGAGCACCTTGCCCGTGACGCTCTCGACGTCGTCCCCGATGTGCGGTGTCACGACCGTCCCGCCGTTGCCGAGGGCCGCGTAGGCGACCGCCATCTGCAGGGGGTTCGCCTCGAGGTCACCCTGGCCGACTGCGAGGTTGACGTTGTCGCCGGCAGTCCAGGGGCGGTCGGTGAGATGCTCGCGGTAGAGCCGGTTGCGCCACGCCGGGGTGGGAATCAGGCCGTCGACCTCCGCTGGGACGTCGATCCCGGTTCGCTCACCAAGCCCGTAGTTTCGCGCCCAGTCTTGGATCTGGCCGTGCCCCTTCGACGCCTTCGCCTTCAGTCCGAGGTTGTAGAAGTAGATGTCCGAGGAGACCTTGAGCGCGTCGCTCATGTCGATCGGCCCGTTGATGACCTTGCCCGCGTTGTGCAGCGTCAGGGTGTCGAGCTTGAGCGTGCCGGTGTCGTTGAAGATCGTGTTCGGCCCGATCAGGTGATGCTGGAGCGCGGCGGTGGCGGTGATCATCTTGAAGGCGGAGCCCGTCGGGTAGAGGCCCTGGATGGCGCGGTTCGCGAGCGGGGCATCGGTCTTGCGCGAGGTGAGAGCGCGGTACTGGCTCGGGGTGATCGGGCGGGTGAAGATCGAGGGATCGAATGTCGGCGCGGATCCCATCGCCAGGACCTCGCCGTTCTGGGCGTTCATCGCCACGAACGCGCCGGGAAGCCCGAACGAGTCCAGCGCCCCCTCTCCGTAGGCCTGGAGCCCTGAGTCGATCGTCAGCCTGACGTCGTCGCCAGCCTGCGCCGGCTTGCTCCTCAACTGCTCGGTGGGCCGCCCGAGCGCGTCCACCTGCACGCGGTCGGTTCCGGGCTTGCCGCGCAGGTAGCGGTCGTACTCGTACTCGATCCCGGATTGGCCCACCTGGTCGCCCTGATGGAGGCCGGAGTAGCGGGGCTCCTTGAGCTGCTCCCTGGTCACCTCGCCGACGTTCCCGAACAGGTGCGCGGCGATCAGCCCCTGGCGGTACTCCCGGGTGAAGACGCGCTCGACGCTCACGCCGGGGAAGCTCGCTTGGTTCTCGCGCAGGTAGTAGACCTTGTCGACGCCAAGGCCCTTCCTCAGCACAACGGGACCGCCGGGCGCCGCGCGATCGCCGGCCCGAAGCGCCCTGCGGATCTCGCGCGGCGTCATCCCGGTGACGTCAGCCAGCCGATGAAACTCGCGCGACCGCTCGGGCCCCGGCGCCGGCAGGTCCTCCGGGCTCACCTGGACCGCCAGCTCCGTGCGGTTGGCGACCAGCACCTTGCCGTTGCGGTCGAGGATGTCGCCGCGCGGAGCCTGCACGCGGATCTCGCGGGTGCGGTTGTCGTTCGCCTCGTTCCGATACTTGTCGCCCGAGAGGATCTGCACGTACCAGAGGCGCAGGAACAGCACCGCGAAGATCGCGATGGCGAGGCCGCCGAGGATCGAGATCCGCAGCGCCAGCGGGGAGGTTCGCCGCTCGGGCTCGGATTCAGGTGTGCGCAGATACATGCTCGGTCACCGCGTTCCGGCTGTCCTCGGCCGATCCTCAAACGGGTGGCGGCTGTCGCCCCCTCGCATTATCCGCCGGGCAGCGCGGCGCTCGTCGACGAGCGCGGAGCGCACCGTCAGTCTGACGACCCAGAAGACGGGAATGGCGAGCAGCGCGCCCATCAGGCTCTTCACGAGCGCGTCACGGACGACCAGGAAGCTGACGGTCGCGTCGATGCCCGTGCCGATCTGGATCGCCGCGATCACCGCCGCCCCGAGCAGCGTCAGCGCGCCGCCCAGCAGGACCACGGCGCCTCTGGTGGGGGGTCCCACGGTCTCCCGGTAGCGACCGGCGACATACCCCACCGAGAGCATCGCGAGAGCAAACCCGCCGAGCGTCTCGAGCAGCAGGCAGTCAATCAGGAGGCCGATCGAGAAGCCTGTCACCGCTCCGGTCAAGCTGCCACCCAGGACACCGAGCGAGATCACCACCAGCAGGGCGACGTCGGGCTGCGCGCCGAAGACGTCCATCTTCGAGAAGCAGACGATCTGCGCCACGGCGACCAGGGCGCCAAGCGCGACGAGGCGGGCGATGATCCCGCGGGTCAGGATCATCGCTTGCCCTTCCCGGACGGGGTCGTGAGCACCTTGACGAACGACATGTCGCGCAGGTCGGCGAACGGCTCCAGGTGCACCCGCTGGTAGGCCTGCTGCTCCTCCGCGGTGGCCGTGGTGACCTCGCCGATCGGGATCCCGGGCGGAAAGATCGATCCGAGATCGCCGGTCGAGAAGCCCGCGGTGACCACCATCTCTCCCTCTGCGATCTGAGTGCCGCGCTCCAGGTAATCGAGCTGCAGGTCCCGCGGGTTGCCGACGTCCGGTTCCACCACGCCGGTGGCGCCACTGGACGTGACGCGGGCGGTGACGGCGCTGTCCGCGTCGGTGATCAGGGTGACCTGAGCGGTGTTGGGGGTGGTCTGGGTGACCTTGCCGGCGAGCCCCAGCGGGGCCACGACGGGATCGTCGACGTGGACGCCGTCGCTCGATCCCTTGTCGATGGTGACGGTCGAGTACCAGACCGTGGGCGACCGGCCGATCACCCTGGCGGTGACGGGGTCGGTCCCGTCGGGGACGATGCCGCCGCTCAGGGTCTCGTCGAGGGCGGCGATCTCCTTGGCTTGCTGCTTGGTGGCCTGTGAGCGGGCCAGTTGGTCGCGGAGCTCGGCGACCTGGTCGCGGAGGCGGTCGTTCTCGCCCCGGGCGTCGAACGTATCGCCGAACCAGTTGACCAGGTCGCGAACGGGCTTCAGCGCCCGATCGGCGCCGCTCTCGATCGGCCCGAAGATCGTCGAGACGACCTTCTCGACGCCGTGCAGCGGACCCCCGTTCCCCTCTCGGTAGTAGAGGCTGAGCAGCGTCAGCGAGGCGGCGACGAGCAGCAACAGCACCGCCCTTCGGCGGCGCACCTGCTTGCGGTACATGTCCTTTTCCTAGGTCTCAAGTCGCGTTTCGTCCCCCCGGGGCTCGCGGCGCCCGAGCGTAGCGCTCAGCCCTCAACGGGATTGAAAGACTTCCGCCCTCGACGCTGCATGGACGCTCTGCAGCACCCCCAGCGCGAGGAACGTCCCCAGCACCGACGATCCGCCGTAGCTCAGCAGCGGCAGCGTAATCCCGGTGACGGGCATCAACCCGAGGTTCATGCCGATGTTGACGATCGCCTGGAAGGCGAGCATTGCAAGCACCCCGCCCGCGATCAGCGTCCCGTAGAAGCTCGTCGACAGCCTCATCACGCGGATCACCCGCCAGAACAGGACGGAGTAGAGGAAGACTACGAACGCCGCCCCGAGGAAGCCGAAGCGCTCGCCGATCACCGCGAAGATGAAGTCCGTATGGCGCTCCGGCAGGAAGAGCAGCGCGGTCTGGGTCGCGTCATCGCCCCGGCCCGCTTCCTCGCCTGATCCCACCGCGATGATCGCCTGGTTCACTTGATAGCTGGCGTCACTCGGATCGTCGCTCGGATGCAGGAAGGCGGTCAGCCGGTCCTGCTGATAGCCGTGCAGGAAGTCGATGCCGACGGCCGACCCGGCGGCGTAGGCGCTCCCGGCGAGCAGGGCCCCGGCCACGACGATCGCCGCGAAATGCTGCCAGGGGATCCCTGAGACGTACAGGATCGTCAGCGCGATCGCCACCAGGACGATGCCCGTCCCGAGGTCGGGCTGCAGGAACACCAGCGCGGCCGGTGCCAGGCCGAGCGCGAGGAGCTTGAGCGTGTGCTGCAGGCCGAACGGGCGCCTGACCCGGTCGAAGACGAAGGCACCGAGCGAGACGCATAGCAGCACCTTCCCGAGCTCCGATGGCTCGAACTGGAAGAAGGGGAGGTCGATCCAGCGGTTCGAGCCCCTCACCGCCGTGCCCACCAGCAGGACCAGGGCGATCGACCCGACCATGGTCGCGTAGATCGTCAGGCGCAGGTCGCGCAACCGCGTGTAGTCGAACCGGCTGACCGCGAGCATCAGCGCGATTCCCAGGAGCGCGTAGAGGACCTGCCGCTCGACGAAGTACATGGGCCGGCCGGCGATCTCGTCACGAGTCGAGGTTGCGAGCGTGAAGACGCTGAAGGCGATCAGCCCGACGGCCGCGCCCAGCATGATGCCGTCGATGCCGGTCAGGCTGAGCCGCTCGGCGAGCGAACGGCGCGGGGCGATCGTGAGCGAGGGCTTAGCGGCTTCCATCACTCGACTCCCGAAGCCTGCGCCGCCGCGGCGCCGCTGGCCCCTCCGGCGTTCAAGTGGAAGTAGCGCTCGAGGATCGACCGGGCGATCGGGGCCGCCGACTCGACCCCGAATCCGCCATGCTCGACCGTCACGGCCACTGCGATCTCCGGGTCGCGATAGGGCGCGATCACCGAGTACCACGACTGGTCCTCGGCACCCTCCCCGCGCTCGGCGGTGCCCGTCTTGCCCGCGACCGCGAAGGGGAAGCCGCCCATCACCGAGTAGGAGGTCCCGCCGGGCTCCATGGCGGCCCGCTCGAGGCCCCCGAGGATCACGCTCCGCGTCTCCTCCGAGATGTGGAGGTGACGCTTGGGCGGCGGCTTGATCTTCTTGACGGTCCTGCCGCGGACATCCACGATGCGGCCCCCCAGGTGCGGCCTCACCAGCGTGCCGCCATTGGCCAACGCCGCGTAGGCCCGGGCGAGCTGCAGTGGCGTGACCATCACGTCGCCCTGCCCGACGGCGAGGTTGACGTTGTCGCCCTGGTTCCAGGGACGGTCGATGTAGGGGTTTGAGCTCTTCCGATAGGTCCGGTTCCGCCAGGCCGGCGTCGGGATCAGCCCGGCGCTCGCTCCCGGGATGTCGATGTCAGGGTTCCGGCCCAGGCCGTACTTGAAAGCCCAGTCCTGGATCTGGCCACCCTTGCCGCTCGCTTCGGCGCGCAGCCCGAGGCTGAAGAAGTAGACGTCGGAGGAGACCTGGAGCGCGGTGCTCATATCGATCGGCCCGTTGGCCGCGCCGCCGGCGTTGTGGACCACCAGCCCGCCGATGTCGAGCGAGCCGGTGTCGTTGAAGATCGTGTCCGGACCGATCAGCCCTTCCTCGAGGGCCGCTGTCGCCGTGATCGGCTTGAAGGCCGAGCCTGTCGGATAGCCGCCCTGATCGGCCCGGTCGACCAGCGGATCGCCGGACCGGTTGCCGAACGCCTCGTACTCGCCCTTCGTGTGGGGACGGGTGTAGAAGGAGGGGTCGTAGGTCGGGTAGGAGCCCATCGCCAAGATGGCGCCGGTGTTGACGTTCATCGCCACGAAGGCGCTCGGCAGTCCCTTGGCTTCCAGGGCGGCCTCGCCCGTCTCCTGGAGGCCGGCGTCCAGCGTCAGGCGCAGATTGTCTCCGGCCTGGGCGGGCCGGCTGCCGAGCTGGCCCCTGGGACGCCCGAGCGCGTCGACCTGGATCCTCTGGCTGCCCGCGGTCCCCCGCAGGAAGCGGTCGTAGGCGTACTCGACGCCCGACTGGCCGACGATGTCGCCGGGTCGCGTCCCCCGGTAGTGGGGCCGCTTGAGCTGGCGGGGGCTGACCTGCCCCACGATGCCCAGCAGGTGCGCCGCCAGCGAGCCGTCCTTGTAGCTGCGCACGTAGGTGCGCTCGACGCTGACGCCGGGGAGCCGGTTCTTGTTCTCGAGCAGATAGAAGAGAAGCTGACGGTCGAGGCCCTGTTTCAGCACGACGGGGTAGCCGGCGTACTGCGGCGTCTGGCGGACCCGGCGGCGGATCTGGCGCTGCGAGAGACCGAGCAGGTGCCCCAGCCTGGCCAGCTCCTGGCGTCGCTCGCTGCGATCGCTCGGCAGGTCCGAGGGGCGCAGCTGGAGCTCCATCACGGTGCGGTTGTCGACCAGGACCTTGCCGTTCCGGTCGAGGATCTCACCGCGAGGTGGATGCACCCGGACGTCGAGGATTCCGTGGTCTTTGGCGAGGGAGCGGTAGTGCTCGCCGTCAAGAACCTGCAGCGACCAGAGCCGCAGCGTGATCGTTGCGATGGCGGCGACGATTACCGCGCCGATGATCGCGATCCGCAGGTTGAGGCGATTGGTCAGCCGCGGCGGGATGTCCTCGGGGCGATCTAGGAGGTACATGGCCGCGTCTCCCCCTCACCCGGCGCTCAGAAGCGCCTCCGCACACGGGAGTTCTTGAGCGCCCGCTTGATCGCCTCGAACTCCTCGAGCGCCTGGCCCGACCCCGTTGCCACGCAGCTCAGCGGCGACTCCGCCAGACGCGCCGGCATCTGGCACTCCTCACTCATCCGCTCAGTCATGCCTTGCAGGAGCGCGCCTCCGCCCGCGAGCGTCATGCCGCGCTCCATCAGGTCGCCGGCGAGCTCGGGTGGCGTACGGTCGAGCGTGTCGCGGACGGCGGCGATGATCTGGGAGATCGGCTCATCGAGCGCCTTGCGGACGTCCGCGGAGTTGAGCTTCACGGCACGGGGCAGGCCGGAGCCGAGGTCGCGTCCGCGGATCTCGACATCAATCTCCTGGCTGAGTGGGGCCGCCGACCCTGCTTCGTGCTTGACGTCCTCGGCCGTCTGGTGCCCGATCAGCAGCTGATGATCGCGCTTGCAGAAGTTGACGATCGCCTCGTCCATCTCGTCGCCTCCCACGCGGATCGACTGGGATACGACAATGTCGCCCAGCGAGATCACTGCCACCTCGCTTGTCCCGCCGCCGATGTCGATGATCAGGCTGCCGGTCGGCTCGCTGACGGGAAGGCCGGAGCCGATCGCGGCCGCCATCGGCTCCTCGATCAGATAGGCCTCGCGCGCGCCTGCGCCGAGGCAGGCCTCCTCCACCGCCCTCTTCTCCACGCCGGTGACACCGGAGGGGACGCAGACGACGACCCGCGGATGCCCAAGCCGGCTGTGGTTCGCCCGCTTGATGAAGTAGCGGAGCATCGACTCGGTCACCTCGAAGTCGGCGATCACGCCGTCCTTGAGCGGCCGCATCGCGTTGATCGTCGACGGGGTCCGCCCCAGCATCTGCTTGGCCTGTACGCCGACGGCCTGCACCTCGCCGGACCCGACGTCGACCGCGACCACCGAGGGCTCGGAGAGGACGATGCCCCGGCCGCGGACGTAGACGAGCGTGTTGGCCGTGCCGAGGTCAACGGCCATGTCCCGGGCTGGGGATATCGAGGTCAGCAGGTTCATCCAGGTGCCGAGTTTCGTGCGATCGTGCTCAGCCTAGCGATTCCCCCTAAACGCCCAAAATCCGGGAAATCTCGTCTATTCGGGGTCGGCGATCTCCGGGGCGAGCCGGAGGAGGAGGGGGACCGACAACCCGATCACGTTCGAGACGTCCCCGTCAATGCTCGCAACGAGCGCGGAGCCCAGTCCCTGCACGGCGTATCCGCCGGCCCGGCCGCGCCATTCCCCGCTCGCGAGGTAGAGATCGATCAGGCCGGGCTCGAGCTGCGGAAAGCTCACGCGGCTCGACGCGACGCCGGTCCGTTCCCTGAACTCGCCGTCCTCCCGGTCGGGCCCGAGCAGAGCCAGCCCGCCCAGGACCTCATGGGTGCGGCCGGAGAGCGCCTCCAGGCACCAGCGAGCCTCGCCTTCGAAGCGGGGCTGGCCCAAGGCCCGGCCGTCGATCACGACCTCGGTGTCCCCCGCGATCACGAGCGCCGGCTTGCGCCGCCGGGACGCCACGGCGCGCGCCTTCGCCAGGGCATTGGCCAGGACGACCTCACGGGGCTCCCCCTCGCGGATCTCCTCCACGTCCGATGGGATGACCGTGATCTCCAGGCCGAGGGCACGCAGCAGCGCCCTGCGCTGGGGGGAAGCGGAGGCGAGCACGATTCTCGTGGTCGGCACGGCCGAAGCCTATTTCGGCGACCCGGCTTCGCCGTCCGTCGCGGCCACCAGCGGCCGCCCAGCCCAAGTCGCTGCGGCGTCGCCGCCGCTCCCAGACAGTGCGGCCTGGTGGCCGCTAGAGCTCCGGGAACCAGATGCCGATCTCGCGCTCGGCCGACTCCAGCGAGTCCGAGCCGTGCACCAGATTGAAGGTGACCTCGGTCCCGAACTCGCCGCGGATCGAGCCCGCGTCAGCGTCGATCGGGTCGGTCGCGCCGATCACCTGGCGAGCCGCGTTCACGGCGTTCGGGCCCTCGAGCACCATCGCCACCAGATCGCCGCGGGTGATGAACTCCACGAGATCCCCGAAGAACGGCTTGTCGGTGTGCTCTTCGTAGTGGACGTTGGCGATCTCCTCGTCGGCCTGCATCAGCTTCAGGGCCGTGAGCCGCATACCCTTGCGCTCGAAGCGGGCAAGCACCTCGCCGGTCAGCCCTCTCTCGAAAGCGTCCGGCTTGACGAGGATCAGCGTGCGTTCGGTCGCCATCGGCGCGGGAACCTACACGCATCGCGCGGTTGGGGCGGTCGCGAGTGCGGAACGCGCAGCGAAGGGGGCAAAACCAAGGGGTTTGTCGCCTTCTTTTCGATATGCGAAAGGAACGCGCCAAATTGCCACCGGACGCACCGATCGCCCACGTCGCCGCGAACCAACACGGGGTCGTGACCGCCGCACAGCTCTATTCAGCCGGCCTTTCCCCGGCGGGGATTACTCGTCGCCTGGAATCCGGCCGCCTCCACCGCATTCATCGCGGTGTCTATGCCGTCGGACATGACCGCCTGAGCGATGAGGGGCGCTGGATGGCGGCGGTGCTCGCCTGCGGCGAGGGCGCGGTCCTGAGCCACCTGAGCGCGGCAGACCTTTGGGGCATCCGCCGCCGCCGGCGATCAGGGGCCGGCGGGCGCGTGGGTGCGGTTCACGTCACAGTCGCGGGCACGGCGGGCAGAAGGCAGCGCGGCGGGTTCATGCTTCACCGCTCCTCCACCCTCAACGCCTCGGACTGCACCCGCCACGACGGAATTCCAGTGACAAAGCCGGCCCGAACCCTCGCGGACCTCCGCCCCCTCCTTTCCCCAGCCCAATTCAATGCGGCGGTCCGGGAGGCCGAACTCCTCGGCTTGCCGATCAGCGATCCGTTCGGGGGCCCGGACGGCGGAGACGGCGGGTCATTCGAGATCGATCGCGCCCGCACCGAGCTGGAGCAACGGTTGCTCGGCCTCTGTCGCCGTCACCGCCTTCCCCAGCCAGAAGTCAATACGCGACTGGATCGATACGAAGTGGACTTCCTCTGGCGTGCTCAACACCTGGCGGTCGAAGTGGATGGCTGGGATTCGCATCGGACCAGATCCGCTTTCGAGGAGGATCGGGCGCGGGATGCCCACCTGAGCGTTCTCGGCTTCCAGGTCGTGCGATTCACCTGGCGTCAGATCAGCAAGGACGCTTCTGCGGTCGCGAAGACGATTCGCTCGCTACTTCAAGCGCGGTAGCCGGCGCTTTCCTTTCGCTGTCCGAAAAGAACGCGCCAATCAGCGCGAGCTCGGGCGCTGCTGCTGTCGCGCCGCCACCGGCGGGCGCTGCTGCCTTCGCGTGGGACCGTCGCTCCGGCTGGCCGCTGCCCGCTGGCCCGCCGCACGCTGGGCGCGCGCCCGATCCGTTCGCCGTGTCTCCCGCTCC
>JBKOYL010000075.1:0-9758 GCA_046725395.1 Actinomycetota bacterium
GACTCCCCGGAGGAGCTGGACGAGACGAGCCAGGCGGCGGTCGAGCAGATCGACGAGGAGATCGTCAAGTTGCGCCGCCTGATCACGGAGCTCCGACCCGCCTCGCTCGACACGATCGGTCTCGAGGCGGCGCTGCAGGCACTCGGCGAGCAGCACCAGCAGGCCTCGGGCATCCAAGTCGATTACGAACTCGAGCTGCCGCGGGATGAAGACGCGCGGCCGACTGCCGTTCTGGAGACGGCCGTCTACCGGCTGGTCCAGGAAGCGCTCACCAACGCCGCGAAGCATTCGATGGCCTCCCAGGCGCAGCTCGCGGTGCGGACGCGCCGCGGCGCGATCGAGATCGAGGTCCATGACGACGGGGTCGGCTTCGAGCCGTCGCTCGTTCGCGAGGGGTTCGGGCTGGTGGGGATGCGCGAGCGCGCCGCGCTGCTCGGCGGCACATTGGAGATCGACTCGGCCAAGGGCGCCGGGACCCGGTTGCGGGCTTCCATCCCTCTGACCACCAGAGCGGAAGAGTGACGGCTAAACGTCTATGAGCCCGCGCTCGATCGCGTAGCGAACGAGCTCGGAGCGCGTCGTCATCGCGAGCTTCTGCTGGATGTGGGCGCGATGGGACTCCACAGTCCGAACGCTCAGGTAGAGCTGCTCCGCGATCTCGTTGTTGGTGTGGCCGAGTGCGATCAGCCGGAGCACCTCGAGCTCACGCTCCGAGAGGTCGTCAGGAGTCGCGGCATCCGGCTCGGCCGCGAGCCGCGCCCCAAGCTCCGGCTGTAGGTACGTCCGTCCCTCGGCGGCCATCCGGACGGCCTTGACCAGCTCCTCGCTCGCTGCTTCCTTGAGGATGTAGCCGAGGACGCCGGCCTGCAGCGCCTCCCGCGCGAAGGCCGTTTCGTCCTGCATGGTCAGGACGACGATCTCCGTGCTCGGCGACTGCTCGCGGATGGGGGAAATCGCGGCCAGCCCCGACCCGCCCGGCATGTTGATGTCCAGGATCAGGACCTTCGGATGGTGGCCGTTGACGTAGCGAATCGCCGAGTCGGCGTCGCCGGCTTCGGCGACGACCTCGATGTCGTGCTCGCGCTCGAGCATGAGGCGGAGGGCGCTGCGGACCACGGCGTGGTCGTCGGCGAGGATGACCGTGATCTTCCCAGTACCGGCCTGCCCTTCCCCAGGTTCGGACACTGGCGCGTACCTTAGCCTCGCTCACGAGCTCCCGGACGAACCCCCTGAAACCGCAACTCGTTGCCCGCGAAGCGGTTTACGGTGCGTGCGTCAGGTGGCGGAGACCACAGGGTGGGCCAGGCTCTTCGGTGCCCTCCTGGTGGCCGGACTGCTGGCTATCTCGATCGCGTTGGTACCGGCCGGAACCGCCGCCAAGAAGCGCCAGGCGAAGCAGAAGCGCCCGAACATCGTCCTGATCATGGACGACGACCAGTCCGCCGAGCAGCAGCGCTTCCTTCCGAAGACGAACGCCGCGATCGCCGCACACGGGGTCACCTTCGACAACTCGTTCATGAACTACTCCCTGTGCTGCCCCTCGCGTTCCACCATGCTGACCGGGCAGTACGCCCACAACCACGGCGTGCGCGGCAATCGGCCGCCTTCCGGCGGCTACGGCAAGCTCGCGCCGACCATGGGCAACGCGCTGCCGGTCTGGCTGCAGCGGGCGGGTTATTACACGGCCCACATCGGAAAGTTCCTGAACGGCTACGGGACCACCTCTCCCGACACGGAGGTGCCACCGGGCTGGAACGAGTGGTACGGGTCGATCGATGACCCGGATCAGTTCACCGGCGGCACCTACACCGCCTACGGCTACACGCTCAACGAGAACGGCCAGATGGTCCACTACGGCTCCGCGCCGGACGTCGTCAACACCACGCTTTACCAGACGGATATCTACTCCCAGAAGGCCGCCGACCTCATCCGGCGCCATGCGCCCAGCCGCCAGCCCTTCTTCCTCTCGCTCGCCCCGCGGGACCCCCACTCGGAGGCGAGCTCATGCGACTGCGCGGGCAACAACCCCCGCGCCGCGCCCCGCTACGAGGGCGCGCTGAACGGCCTCACCGCGCCACGCGACCCGAGCTTCAACGAGGCCGATGTCTCGGACAAGCCGGCGGACATCAGAAACCGGGCACCGCTGACCCAGGCCCAGATCAACGCGGTCGACGCCCGCTACCGCGCGCGAGCCGAGGCCCTTTTGGGCGTCGACGACCTGGTGCAGATCGTGGTCAGCACCCTGCAGGCCAGCGGCGAGCTCAAGAACACCGTGCTGATCTTCACCTCGGACAACGGCTTCTTCCACGGCGAGCACCGGGTGCCGCAGGGCAAGGTCCGGGTGTACGAGCCTTCTATCCGCGTGCCGCTGATGATCCGCGGCCCCGCCGTGCCGAAAGGCGTCCATCGCGGCCAGCCGGTCGGCAACGTCGACCTGGCGCCGACCATCCTCGACTTCGCCAACGCCGACCCGGGGCGCAAGCAGGACGGCGTCTCACTGCTGCCGCTGATGCAGCGCAAGCGGGACTGGCTGGGGCGCGGGCTGGATCTCGAGACGTACGACGTGCCCGACCCGGCCGAGGACCCGGAGGCACCGCCGGTCAACTACCTCGGCGTGCGCACGGATCGCTACCTCTACGCCGAGTACGGCAACGGGGAGCAGGAGCTCTACGACCTCCGCAACGACCCATTCGAGCTGCAGAACGCGGCGAGCAACCCTGCCTTCGCGCCGGTCAAGGGCGCGCTCCAGCGTCTGCTGGGCACGCTCGCCTCATGCGCGGGCAAGGGGTGCCGGCAGAAGCCGGCGGTGAAGCTGAAGCTGCGCGATTGCTCGAGGGCGCTCCTGGCCGGCAAGGGGCAGCCGCAGGAGGCGACCTTCTACCTGCGCGGCAAGAAGATCCGCCACGACGGCAAGCCTCCTCTCGAGTCCAGGCTGCCGAACGCGTCCTCGGGTCAGCGCGTGGAGGCGGTCGCGCTCTCCCTTGACGGCCGGAAGGTCAGCCTGCGGCGGAAGCTGCGCGGCTGCTGAGCGTCAGGGCCCGCGCCACGGTCTGAGCCGCGGCACCCAGCCCGGCACGGCCCGGCGGTATCTCTCGTAGCTGCTTCCGAACTGCTCGGCGAGCGTCGGCTCCTCGTAGAGACGGACGAAGCAGAAGACGACCCCGCCGAAGGCGGCGGCATAGGCGAGCAGCGCCGGCTGCCCGAAGAAGACCGCCTGTCCGACGATCGTTGCGCCCACGGCGAGGTACATCGGGTTGCGGACGTGGCGGTAGACCCCGCCAACGACGAGCCGCTCGGTCGGCGCCACCGGCGCCGGCGTCCCGAGGCCCTCGATCACGAAGCGCGCGAAGGCGTGCAGGAGAAAGCCGACCCCGATGGCGATCAGGAGGCCTCCGAGCACGCGAAGGACGGCCGGAGTCGGCTCCAGTCGCCAGCCGGTGATCCACCATGGAATCCAGCCCGCGACGACGCCGGGCGCGACGACGAGGAACAGGAGACTGCCGAGCGCGGCCCTGAGCCTACGCACGAGCGGGAGCGGCGTCCCGAGCGAAGGCCTCGATCAAGTCGGCCAAGCGCTCGGGCTGGTCCTCCGAGACGAAGGTGTAGGAGTCCTCGATCCTCTCGAGCCTCGCTTCGCGGATCGTCTCGGCGAGCCGCTCCGCGAAGGAGAGCTTGAAGAACCGGTCCTCGACCGCCCAGGCGAGCAGCGTCGGCCGGTCGAACCTCCGGAGCTTCTCCGCCGCCTCGAACGTGTACTTCGGGTCGATTTCCCGAAGGACCTTGACCGTGTCCCGGCGGATCGCCCGGTCCGAGAGGAACGGGTCCACCCAGGCTCGCGTGGGGGCGGCGGCGAAGTCGCGCTTGATCAGCGATCCGTAGGCGAGCGGCAGGCGCCGCATCGGGGCGAACCGCATGCCCTGCATCACTCCGGTGAGCATTCCCGGCACGCGCGCCGCCCACTGCAGCGGGCGGAAAGCGGGAGGCAGGAAGTTCTCGAAGGCATCGCAGTTCGTGAGCAGGAGGCGACCGATCCGCTCCGGGTGATTGGCGGCCGTGATCTGCGCGATCGCCCCGCCGGTGTCGTTCGCGACCAGCGTGACGTCATCGAGCGCGAGGGCCTCGAAGAACCCGTGGAGGATCCGAGCCAGTCCCGGGGGGGAGAGGTCGGCGCCGGGCTCCATCGCTGCCGTGTGGGAGCCGAGCGGCAGGTCGGGGACGATGCAGCGGAAACGTTCATCGAGCAGCGGGGTGACCTTCCGCCACAGCCGCCCGTCGACGAGCAACCCGTGTGCGAACACGATCGGCGGGCCGCTCCCCGACTCGCGGTAGCGGATCGTTCCTTGAGCGAGCTTCACCTCGTTCATACCGACCTCCTTAGGCTCCGGAGCTGGGTTCGCAGGAACTTGGGCCAGGTACGTGGGCTGCGCGCGACGGCCTTGATCAGCGGAGTCGCGTCCAGGTAGGCGAAGCGCTCCACCGCCTTGCCGTCGCGGAGGATGATCCGGTCGCAGCTGTGCAGGGTGAACGCGCGCCCGCCGACTGTGCCTTCGAGGCGCAGCTCGATGTAGATCACGTCGCCCGAGGAGGCCCAGTTCTCAACGGTGCCGTGCAGGTCCGGGACCAGGTCGAAAAGGGGCCGAGCGAATTCCTCGCGGAACGCCGTCTTGCCGACCACCGGTCGAACCGACGGCTGAATCATCCGCACCCCCGGCTGGAACCAGGGCTCGAAGTGATCGCAGAAGGTGTCGGCGTCGACCGGGTTCGCCCAGCCCTCCGTGAACATCGCGACCCAGGCAGCCGCCGCGTCGACTTGATTCGGGCTCGTTTGCGGAGCTGTCGCCGTCGCGTCACTCGTCGCGGTCTCCGGTGTTCGCATACAGTCTGTATGTATATCTCACCTACAGCCTGTATGTCAACTCATCCGCAACCGGTATCGGCCGTGCGCGCGGCCGTGTTTGGGTGCCTGGCTAGACTTGGATGCGATGAAGGCCGACATCCATCCCGAGTACGTCCTCTCGCACGTCCACTGCTCGTGCGGCAACGAGTTCTACACGCGCTCCACGAAGCCCGAGCTTCACGTGGAGATCTGCTCGCAGTGCCACCCCTTCTACACGGGCAAGCAGAAGCTGGTTGACACCGGCGGCCGGGTCGAGCGTTTCCGCCGCCGGGCCGCCAAGCGCGCCCGTTGAGCATCCCCGCCGAGCGTCCGCCCGGGGTGGTCCGCCCGCGGGTCGCCCAGTCCGAGCGGATGCCCGACGGCAAGCCGGTCGCGATTGGCGATGCGCCGATCGGCGGCCAGGCGGTGCTCGAGGGCGTGATGATGCGCGGGATCTCCACCTGGTCGGTGGCCTGCCGGGCGCCGGAGGGCCGCATCGAGGTCACCTCAGAGCCGATCGTCTCCTGGGCAAAGCGCAACCGGCTGTTCCGCCTGCCGGTCGTCCGCGGCGTGGTCGCCCTGGCCGAGTCGCTCAAGATCGGCTTCAAGGCGCTGGCCATCTCCGCCAACGCCCAGCTGGGGGACGAGGAGGAGGAGCAGGAGATCGGCGGCTTCGCCTGGGGCCTGACGATCTTCTTCTCGCTGCTGCTCGCGGTCGGCCTCTTCTTCGTGATCCCCGTCGGAGCGACCAGCCTGATCAAGGACTGGCTCGGGTCGGCGCTGCTCTTCTGGTTGGTCGAGGGGCTGCTGCGAACGGCGATCTTCATCGGGTATCTCGCCGCGATCAGCCGCCTGCCGGACCTCCGGCGGGTCTTCCAGTACCACGGCGCCGAGCACAAGACGATCTCCTGCTTCGAGGCGGGAGATGAGCTGGTCCCGGCGCGCGCGAAGGAGTACTCCCGGCTTCACCCGCGATGCGGCACGAGCTTCCTGCTGATCGTCATGGTGCTGGCGATCTTCGTCTTCGCGCCGATCGGGCTGCCCGCATGGTATTGGCTGCTCGCCTCGCGCATCCTCGGCATCCCGCTGATCGCCGGTCTCTCCTACGAGGTGATCAAGTGGGCCGGCAAGCACCGCAACAAGCGCTGGGTGCGGGCGGTGATGTGGCCGGGCCTGATGCTGCAGAACCTGACCACGCGCGAGCCCGATAAGGGTCAGCTCGAGGTCGCGATCCGCGCCCTCGAAGCCGTTCTCGCCGTGGAGGATCCACGCGAGGCCAAGCGGGATCAGGCGATCGAGATCGTGGCGTAGCGAGGCTTTGCCGACTTGCTGTTGCAGAGCAACAACAAGTCGGCACGGCGTCACCGGGAGAGCAGCCTCCGTAACTCCATGAGCATGAAGCGCGGATCGTCGGAAACATCTGCCCAGGTATAACGGCGGAACTCGTCCGCTCTCATACGTGCCTCTCGTTCCCGCCGGCGGTCCTGCTCCCAGGAGTAGCGGGAGTTGTGGAAGCGGTAGCTGTCCAGCTCAACGGTCAGGCGGTGCTCCGGCCAGCGGCAGTCGACGCGGCAGGCGCTTGCCACGCGGTTGGTGATTGGAAGCGGGAGCCCAGCCACTTTGAGGCGACTCAGGAAGTTCGCCTCGAGTCGACTGAGAGTGACTGGGACTTGACCGTGAAGCACTCGGCGAAGCTTCGCGCGCCCTTGAGCATTCGGCCGGCGGCTCATTACGGTCTCGACCTGACCAGGCGTGGTCCCGTACCTAACGCCAGCCTCATGGCAAGCCCGGGCGAGTGCAGGCTCGGGCAATGAAGACGCCAGGTCCAGGAGCGTTCGGGGCACGCTGGTAACCGGAATACGGCGCCAGACCGCAACATCCGACGCCTCGATCGAGGCCGAGCGATGGGAGAGAATGCCCGACACCAGTCGCTTCGTGGGAGCCAGCACTTCGGGCTGCGGAGGGACGCCTTTCACCAGGCCCCAAAGGTGTGCCGCTGCGCGCCCACAGAGAACGGCTCGGTCTCCGCTTGCCTTCACCGCAGCCATGTAGGTCGATTCGCGACTCGTTGCTGTGTGTCCCACGCGGTACACGCCGCGGTGAACATTGATCAGGCTGCCCTTCCTCAGCCGGGTTCTGATCTGCTCGGGAGTCACGCCCGCACGTGCGAGCTCGGCGCGGTTGACGACACCGTATGAGCCGCTCGCGATACGCGAGATGACCTGATCGGCCGTCTCCGCGGCAGCGTTGCCGAGTTTCTGTTGCATAGCAACAGTAAGTCGACACGGCCCCGAGTTCGCCCCGCCGCGCGTCACACTTAGGGCGTGATCCAGGATCTCGTAGGCCAGATCGAGGGCCGCTTCGCCGAGCTCGAGCGGCAGATGTCCGACCCGTCGGTGATCGCCGACCGGGAGCGCTACGCCGAGGTAGGGCGCGAGTACCGCGAGCTCGAGCCCGCGCATCAACTGGCGCGGGAGTGGCTGACGCTCAAGGACGACCTCGAGGGCGCCCGCGAGCTGGTCGCCGAGGACGGCGACGACCCGGAGCTGAGAAAGGTGATCGCCGATGCCCCGGCCCGGCTCGAGGAGCTGGCCGAGCAGATCCGCCTCGCGATGGTGGAGCGGGATCCAAACGACGACAAGAACGTGATCGTCGAGATCCGCGCCGGGACCGGGGGGGACGAGGCCGCGCTGTTCGCGGGAGACCTCTTCAAGATGCTGACCCGCTACGCCGAGCGGCGCGGCTATTCCGTCGAGGTCCTCTCCCAGTCCCCAGCCGAGGTGGGCGGTTTCAAGGAGGTGACCTTCTCGGTCAAGGGCGACGCCGCCTATTCCGTCTTCAAGTACGAGGGCGGGACACACCGCGTGCAGCGCGTGCCGAAGACGGAGTCCCAGGGCCGAATACACACCTCGACGGCCACTGTCGCGGTTCTTCCGGAGGCCGAGGAGGTCGACGTCGATATCGACCCGAACGACCTGCAGATCGACGTCTATCGCTCGTCCGGGCCGGGCGGCCAATCGGTGAACACGACCGACTCGGCGGTCCGGATCACCCACCAGCCGACCGGCGTCGTCGTCTCGATGCAGGACGAGAAGTCCCAGCTCCAGAACCGCGAGAAGGCGATGCGCGTGCTCCGGGCCCGCCTGCTCGAGCGCGAGACCGCCGAGCAGCAGGCGAAGATCGCCTCGGAGCGCCGCGCCCAGGTCGGCAGCGGTGAGCGCTCCGAGAAGATCCGCACCTACAACTTCCCGCAGGACCGGATCACCGACCACCGGGTGAAGCTGACCGCGAGCGGGGTCGATCGGGTCCTGGGCGGCGAGCTGGACGAGTTCACCGACGCGCTCTCCTCCGAGGAGAAGCGCCGGCGCCTCGAGGCGCAGACGTCCGAGCCCGTCTGAGAACGAGTCCGTCGTGTCACGGGAGAACGTCGACGCGGTGCGGCGGGGATACGAGGCCTACCTGCGCCGGGCCCGGGGCAACTCCGGATGAGCGCCGGGACGGCGCCGAGCACCGCACGCGACGCGCTCAAGGCGGCCACGGACGCGATCGCCGCGGCCGGCTCGGACACCGCCCGTCTCGACGCCGAGCTGCTGCTCTGCGAGGCGACCGGGTGGGACCGCGCCCAAGTCGCGGCGGAGCCGTCGCTGAGGCTCCCCGTCGGAGCCTCGCGAGCGTTCGCGGCGATGGTGCGCCGCCGGGTCCGCCGTGAGCCGGTCGCCTACATCCTCGGCCACAAGGGCTTTCGCCGGATCGAACTCCTGGTGAACCGCCGCGTACTGATCCCCAGGCCGGAGACCGAGCTGCTCGTCGACGTCGCCCTGGAGCTCAGTCCTGGCGCAGTCCTGGACGTCGGCACCGGGAGCGGGGCGATCGCGCTCGCCGTGGCCGACGAGGTACCCGAGTCGAAGACGATCGCGATCGACACGTCGATGGACGCCCTCCGAATTGCGCAGGCGAACACCGACAGGCTGGGTCTCGCCGGCCGGGTAGACATCGTCTCCGCCGGCGTGGACTCGCTTCCGCAAGACCGGTTCGACCTCCTGCTGGCCAATCTGCCCTACGTGAGCGAGTCCGAGTGGGAGGGACTCGCGCCCGAGATCCGGGCGTACGAGCCGCGCGAGGCGCTGGTCGCCGGCCCCACCGGCCTGGAGGCGATCGAGGCCCTGATCGAAGCGCTGGCGGGACTGGATGATCTCCCGGGTGCGTTGGCGCTGGAGATCGGCGCGGAGCAGGGCCCGGCGGTCGCGCGGCTCGTGGCGGAAGCGGGCTACAGCCGGGTCGAGACCCGGCGGGACCTCGGGGGCCTCGACCGGGTGGTCCTCGGCCGGTGACCGAGATCGTCTCGACCGAGCGCGACGGCGCGGACGCGGCGCGCGCGGGCCTGGAGCGCGTCGTCGGGGAGGGCGGCGTCGCGATCTTCCCGGCGGACACGCTCTACGGGCTCGGCTGCGATCCGCTCAACGCCGAAGCGGTCGACCGGATCCACTCGATCAAGGGCCGTGACGAGGGAAAGTCCTCGGCCGTGATGTACTTCTCGCCGCTGGCGATGCGGGAGCTGGTCTCGGGGCTCGGGTCGGGGACACGCGACGCGGTCGGCGCGCTGCTGCCCGGACCGGTCACCCTGGTGATCGCGAATCCCCAGCGCCGCTACCCGCTCGCCTGCCGGCAAGACCCCGAGCGCCTCGGCGTGCGGTTGATCGAGGGGCCGCTGGCCGGGGCGATGGCGCCCCTCTTCCAGACAAGCGCGAACCGCAGCGGTGCGCCGCCTCCGAGCCGCTTCGACGAGATCGACCGACGAATCCTCGAGGAGGTCGATCTGGGGATCGACGCGGGCGAGCTGATCGGCGCGCCATCGACCGTCGTGGACATCGCCCGAATCGAC
>JBKOYL010000063.1:0-7625 GCA_046725395.1 Actinomycetota bacterium
CGCGCCGTGCTCGGAGGCGGTCGACTCGAGCAGCGCCCGGTAGACGTTGAGCTGGGCGTACTCGGGGATCAGCTCGCCGAGCAGCTCCTCCGGCTCCGGCTCGTAGTCCCAAACCGACTTGCGGTGCGCCTCCACGAGCTCCGGGTCCAGGTCAGCCTCGTCGTCGGGGGTGAGCTCCTCCACTCCCTCGCCGAAGACGTCAGCCTGCTGGACGGGGAGCAGCGTCTGCCTGCGCACGTACTGGGTGAGCGGCGAAACGTAGCGGTTGTAGATCAGGTCCACACGGTTCAGGTCCTTGTCGACGTAGGAAGCCACCAAGTCGTCGGCGATCTCGCGGGCGTTCGCGAACGCCGGGCGGTCGGTGAAGCCCACGTACTCGCCGTGCAAGTCCTCGCCGCGGAAGCGCATCGTCGAGGCCCCGCGGCGCCCGACCACCGAGAAGCGAACGTCCTTGCGCTCACTGCGCAGCTGGCGCTGGAGCTGGACCCCCGCGCGGATGATCTGCGAGTTGAACGATCCGGCGAGACCTCGGTCGCCGGTGACCAGCAGGATGCCGATGGTGCGCTGCTCCTCGTGCTCCTGTAGCACCGGGAGATTGCGCGCCTCTACCCCCGCCGCCTCGGCGACCTGCCGCGTCATCTTGCGCAGCTCACGAGCGTAGGGGCGCAGCGCGTCGATCCGCTGCTCGGCGCGCCGCAGACGCGCCGCGGCGACCATCTCCATTGCGCGCGTGATCTTCTGCACGTTCTTCACGCTGGCGATGCGATTCTTGACCTCCTTGCGCGTCGGCATCAGCGCTTCGCCTCCTCAGCTTCGCTTCCGGGGGCTACGCGAATCATGCGGTCGCGGCCGCCTCCTCGCGCTCCTCCTCGGCGGGCTGCTCCGCAGGAGCGACCATGTCTTCCGCCTCGCGTCCCTCACGCGCCTTGATCCGGTCGGACTCGCCCTCCTCGAGCGGGTTGCCCTCCTCGTCGAAGTCGGGGCCGAAGTCGTCGACCATCTGCTGGGTCGACTTGCCAAGAGCCTCCTCGTCCTCATCGGAGAGCTGTCCGCTCTCGTTGATCCGGTCGACCAGATCCTTGTTCTCCGCGTGCAGGCGGTCCATCAGGTCGGCGAGGAACTCCGCGACCCTCTCGGTCTTGATCCGGTCCAGGTAGCCGGCGGTCCCCGCATAGATCGAGGCGACCTGCTCGGCGACCGGCATCGGCTGGCGCTCCTTCTGGTTGAGCGCCTCGACCATGCGCTCGCCGCGGGCGAGCTGCTTCTGGGTCTCGGGGTCGAGCTCGGAGCCGAACTGGGCGAACGCCTCCAGCTCGCGGTACTGGGAGAGGTCGAGGCGCAGCTTGCTGGCGACCTTCTTCATCGCCTTGGTCTGCGCGTTGCCGCCCACCCGGGAGACCGAGGTGCCGACGTTGATCGCCGGGCGGACCCCCGAGTAGAAGAGGTCGGTCTCCAGGAAGATCTGGCCGTCCGTGATCGAGATGACGTTGGTCGGGATGTAGGCCGAGATGTCACCGGCCTGCGTCTCGATCACCGGCAGGGCCGTCAGCGAGCCGCCGCCCTGCTCGTCGGAGAGCTTCACCGCGCGCTCCAGGAGCCTGGAGTGCAGGTAGAAGACGTCGCCGGGGTACGCCTCGCGGCCGGGCGGGCGCCTGAGCAGCAGCGACATCTGCCGGTAGGCGGCCGCGTGCTTTGAGAGGTCGTCGTAGATGCAGAGGGCGTGCTTGCCCCGGTAGAGGAAGTGCTCGCCCATCGCGCAGCCCGCATAGGGAGCCATGTACTTGATCGGCGCCGCCTCGTCGGCGGGGGCGACCACGATGATCGTGTTCTCCATCGCGCCGTTCTCCTCGAGGGTCTCCATGACCTGGACCACGGTCGACATCCGCTGGCCGATCGCGATGTAGATGCAGATCAGGTCCGAGTGGCGGTTGTTGATGATGGTGTCGATCGCGATCGCGGTCTTTCCGGTCTGGCGGTCGCCGATGATCAGCTCGCGCTGACCGCGGCCGATCGGGATCATCGAGTCGATCGCCTTCAGCCCGGTCTGCATCGGCTCCTTCACGGGCTGGCGGTGGACGACGCCGGGAGCCTTGTGCTCAGCCGCGCGTGTCTCGGTGGTGTTGATCTCGCCCTTGTCGTCGAGCGGGCGGCCGAGTGGATCGACCAGGCGGCCGAGCAGCTGCTCGCCCACCGGAATCTCGAGCAGCTTTCCGGTGCGCTTCACGGTGTCGCCCTCCGAGACCTTGTCCCAGTCACCGAAGAGCACGGCGCCCACGTTGTCCTCCTCGAGGTTGAGCGCCAACCCGACCACGTCGTGGGGCAGCTCGAGCATCTCGAGTGACTGGCAGTTCTCGACCCCGTGAATGCGGGCGATTCCGTCCCCGATCTCGAGCACGGTCCCGACCTCGGAGAGGTCGGCGGACTCCACGTCCAGGCCCTCGATCCGCTCGCGCAGGATGCTGGCGATCTCGTCTGGCTTGATTTCCATGTTTGAGGCTTGTTCCTTTCCTACGCCGCCTGGGCGACGCTCTTTCTCAGTTTCTCGAGCCTGTTGCGAATGCTCGTGTCCAAGACCATGTTCCCCACCTGAAGCACCAGCCCGCCCAGGATGTCCGGGTCGACCCTGCTCTGCAGATCGACGGTATTGCCGGTCTGCTGTTCGATCTCCGAGCCGATCCGCTCGACGACCTCGGGGTCCAGCTCGACCGCGCTGGTCACGGTGACGCCGAGTCGCTTGTTCTCCTTCGCCCACAGGGCGTCGAACTGGCGCCGGATCCTGAACAGCACCGGCATCCGGTGCTTCTCGATCAGCAGCTCCAGGAAGTTGAGCATTTCGGCCTCCACGCCTCCGATCGCCTTTCCCAGCCCCTCGCTCTTCTCCGCCGAGGAGAAGTAGGGGCTGAAGAAGAACAGCTGCATCTCCCGGTTCTCCGCGAGGGCGTCGGCGAAGGCGCCGAGCTGCTCGCGGATCACGTCGAGCTTCCCCTTCTCCTTGGCCGCCCCGAACAGGGCGGAGGCGTATACGCGGGCGATCTCCTCCATCGCTAGGCCCCCTAAGCGGGTCGCTCCTCGGCTTCGCCTGCGGAGCGCCCTTGCATCTCCGTGACCCCGTCGCCGCCGAGGCTGGAGAAGTCGACCTCCGCCAGGGCCTCGTCGATCAGGCGCTTCTGGTCCTCGCCCGTGAGGGACTTGCGGGTCACCTTCTCCGTGGTCAGCACGGTGAGATCGGCGACCTCCTTGCGAATCCGCTCGAGGGAGCGGCGCGTCTCCGCCTCGATGTCACGCCGGGCGGCCGCGAGGAGCTCCTCGCGCTTCTCCCGGCCCTCCTGGCTCGCCTGCGTGGTCGTCGTCTCCGCCGCCCGGCGGGCGCGGGCGACGATGTCGTCGGCCTGCTCACGCGCCTCGCGTAGACGCGCCCGATACTCGTCGAGGATCTTGTCGGCCTCCTCGCGGGTCTTCTCCGCCGACTCGATCGACTCGCGGATCGCGTTGGCGCGCTTGTCGAGCGCCTCCTGGATCCGGGGAAACGCGAGCTTGGAGAGCACCCACATCGTGAAGAGGAAGACGAGCAGCGTCCAGATCATCAGGCCCAGGTTGGGGCTGACCAGGAAGCTGCCGCCCGAGTCGTCGGCGGCGAGCGGGACGAGCGTCGCTATCTGCGTAAGTGGATCCACCTGGGGCCTAGAGGAAGAAGGCGATCAGACCGAAGATGAACGTGTAGAAGGCGACTGCCTCGGTCAGCGCGAATCCAAGCCACCGGATCGCCTGGAGGTCGTCCTTCATCTCGGGCTGGCGGGCTACGGACTCGATCTCCTTGCCGAAGATGATGCCGATGCCGATGCCTGCCCCGATCGAGCCGAGACCCGCGCCGACGCCTAGCGCGATCGCCTTGCCCGCGTCGGTGACCCCGGTATCCGTGACGCCCTGAGCAGCCTGGGCGATCGGAATCAACACATCAACCATGAATCAGCGCTCCTTTGATTAGTGACTTTCGGCGACGGCGCCGCCGATGTAGATGGAAGAGAGGGTGGCGAAGATGAACGCCTGCAGCGTTGCGATCAGCCCCACCTCCAGCACGAAGAAGACGAACGCGAGCGGGAAGGTGAGCGCCCCCAGCGCGGCCAGGCCCAGCAGCACGGCGAGCCCGCCGCCCATGAATAGCAGCAACAGGTGCCCCGCGAGGATGTTGGCGAAGAGTCGCACGGAGAGCGAGACCAGCCGCATGAAATGCGAGAGCACCTCGATCACGAAGATCAGTGCCTTCCCGATCGGGTTCATGCTCTCCAGCCCGGCCGGCAGGAAGCTCTTCAGGTACCCGAAGACGCCCTTCTCCCGAATTCCCTCGAGGTGGTAGGAGAACCAGACGACGAGGGTGAGGACGAGGGGGAATGAGATGTTGGCCGTCGCGGCGTAGATCGCGAACGCGGGGAACTCGATCCCGAAGATGTTGATCGTCTCCTCGCTGTTGGTCGGCAGCGGCAGGTAGCCGAGCAGGTTCGAGAAGGCGATGAAGAAGAAGAGTGTGGCGATGAAGGGGAACCAGCGGGTGGCGTAGGAGCTCGGCATGTTGCCGCCAGTGATGTTGTTCTTGGTCAGGTTGTAGGCGACCTCGACGGCGGCCTGGACCCGGTTGGGCTTCATCTGCATGCGGCGGGCGATGTAGGTCATCACCCAGATCGTCAGCGCGCTGGTCAGCACCAGGTAGAGCACCGCCTTGTTGATTGAGAGGTTGATCGACCCGAGGTGGATCGGGATCCAGTCCTCGAGCTTGAACTCGTTCTGGGGCTTGAACTCATCGTTCTTGCCCTCACTCCCGAAGATCAGCAGCAGCGCGATCGTCAGCGCGAGGTAGATCCCGGCGCCGAAGAGGACCTTCTGCTTGGTGGACCAGCCCGCCATCAGATCCGCTGGGCCTCCTGGGGCTCCAGCAGGCGGATCAGCAGGCGCGCCCCGAAGTGGACGGTGAACAGGATCACGGCGAGGACCGCTGCCGCCAGGCCGGCGTCCTTGCTGTCGAGCAGGCCGACGAGCAGCACGGCCAGGGCGATGATCCAGACACGCGCGAGGGTGGTCGCGCCGATCCAGCCCATCGCGGCCCGGCGGTTGCCGGCGGCCAGGGCCCGGGCGGACGAGCGCTCCGCAGCGAGCTCGATCGCGTGCTGGAGAAGCCAGACCGCCGCAATCACCACGAATGCGGCAATCGGCAGCTCAGCCGCGAGGAACACGGGAAGGGCCGCGGCCAGCAGGACGAGGTCGAGATACCGGAGCGCGGTGGCCATGATCTGGTCTCTGGAAGTCAAACGAGCGCATGAAAGGCTTGTCCCCCACCATCGACGGCGACATCATCGTCGGCCACGAACATTGCCGACGAATCTACCGCCGCCGCATCCACCTCCGGCGCGGACCGGAGGGCGGCGAATGCTAGCGGCCGGGCTTCGCTCGCGCCGCCTCCCCGGACCGCTCAGCAGGGCCGTCCGGCGGCGCCGGGACGGCTGCGATCTCGTCGGTTTCTGGGTCGACCGCTGCTGACTCGCCGGTGTCTGGGTCTACAGCGACGAAGGTGCCGGTGTCGAGCTCGCGGAGGACGCCCTCCTCCACCTCCGGCTCGACGGGCGCCGCCGTGATCTCGGCGAGCCCGAGGCGCCGGCGCCACTGACGGTTGCGCAGCTTCAGCAGCTTGAGAATCTCGAGCGCGGCCAGGAGGCGGAAGCTCGCGGCCGCCGCCGCGATCAGACAGGCCGCCATCACGGCGGTCCAGAGCGGGTCGAAGTTGCCGTGGTTGTCGCTGTAGGGGACGAACCGCAGGGCGAGCGCCACGGTCGCCAGGATCACCGTCCAGCCGTAGAGGTATGCGATCGTCCGCCGCTGGCTGAAGCCGATGCGCGCCATGCGGTGGTGGAAGTGCTCGGTGTCGGCTCGATAGACGGGCCGCCCGTACTTGAGCCGCTTGGCGACCACGAAGCTCGTGTCGAGAATCGGGACCGCCAGAACGGCCAGCGGGAAGAACAGAGCGACCACCGCGTTGGTCTTCAGGGCTCCCTGCACCGTGATCGTGGCCATCAGGTAGCCGAGCAGGTTCGAGCCCGTGTCCCCCATGAAGCTGGAGGCGGGCGGAAAACCGTGCCGGAGGAAGCCGAGCGAGGCGCCGGCGGTGACGGCGGCGAGCACGCCGGCCTCGTTGCGGTCGAGGGAGAGCGCGATCACCGCCAACGAGGCCGCTGAGATCAGGCAGACCCCGGCCGCGAGGCCGTCGACCCCGTCGATCAGATTGATCACATTGGCGACGGCGACGATTCCAAAGACCGTCAGGACCTGGCCCAGGTCAATCGCGCCGATGCCCGGAGGATCGATCAGCTCGACCGATCCGGGGTCGATCCGGCCGAGGAAGGGCAGCGTGAAGCTGTCCACGGTGACGCCGGAGGCGACCGGGATGATCGCGGCCGCGGTCTGGCCGATCAGCTTCAGGCCCGGCGGGAGATCGACGAGGTCGTCTACCACGCCGACGGCCGTGATCACGACTGCGCCGGCGAGGATCGAGCGGGTCTCCTGGTCCCAGGGCAGGAAGATCGAGCCGCCGATCAGGACCGCGACCAGGACCGCGATCCCGCCCAGCTTCGGGGTGGGCACCTCGTGGAGGCTGCGCTCATTGGGATGGTCGATCGCCCGGTCGCCGATCGCCCGGGCGAGGGACTCCGTCGCAGGGACCAAGGTCCAGACCGCCGCCCCGGCGAAGATGAAGGCGAGGAGGGCGTCGATCGTGTCGGGCATCAGCCGACCTTCCCAAGCGCGGCGTCGGCGGAGGCCGGCTCGCGCGCGTAGCGGTCGAACCAGAGCGTGAAGGCGAGCAGCCCCCAGATCTGACGGCTCAAGTCCTCCCGCCCCGAGACGTGGTCGTCGAGCACTTGGGTCACGGCCTCGGGCCGCAGGAATCCCTGGCGCTCCACCGCCTCGGCGGAAAGCACGTCGCGCGCGAAAGGCTCGAGGTCGCCTCGCAGCCAGGCCGCCACCGGGATCGAGAAGCCCTGCTTGCGGCCGCGGACGATCTCCCTGGGCAGGAGCGGCGCGACGGCGCGGCGCAGCAGCCGCTTCTTCGAGAAGCCCCGCACCTTCTGCTTCGTGTCGAGCGCGAGGGCGAGCTCGGCGACCACCGGATCCATGAAAGGAACCCGCGCCTCCAGCGAGTGGGCCATGCTGGCCCGGTCGGTCTTCACCAGCAGGTCATCGACCAGGTAGATGCCGAGGTCGAGGTCCTGGAGCCGGGCCAGCTCCTGGGCGCCCTCGGTCTCGGCGTAGCGGGCGCGGTAGAGCTCCAGGGGATCCGAGGTGGGGGCGGAGGCGAGCAGCTCGCGCTGCGCCTCCGTGGAGAAGATCTCCTTCCAGGCGTGGTGGCGCTCGACCGGCGGCAGGTGGGCGCCGCGCACGAAGCGCTTGGCCTTGTAGTCGAAGCTGACCTTCTCGGAGGAGCTCGGCAGCAGCTCGACCAACGGCCGCAGCAGAGGCGCGGCACGGCCGACGCGAGGCGCCAGCCGGTCGGCCACGTACGTGTAGTAGCCGCCGAAGAGCTCGTCTCCGCCCTCCCCGGAGAGCACCACCTTGACCGTGTCCGAGGCGAGCTGTGAGACCAG